>NZ_JBRJHB010000004.1:0-164744 GCF_053628795.1 Psychroflexus sp. MBR-150 | reverse complement strand
GGGTAGCAAAGTCTAGCAAGAACCAATTGCTTAAATAAATCATGATTAATTTGATTGAACCCAATCTGATTAAAAAGCTTTCCTAAAAGCAGTTCCGGACCATAAACAGATATTTCTTCAAGTCCTTGAAGAACAAGTTCTGTGTGCTGTCTATAATCGTTAAAATCTAATTCTTGTGCTCCCGTATAATTTTTTATCCATTGTTTACCTTGTTCATATAGATGGTCAACTTCAATTTTAGTAGCACTGCTGCCAATGGTCTTTAATAAGCGATACTTGCCACTACTTTTGTCAATGACTTGGACGCTAATTACACCGCTTTTATTTTTCTTTTTGCGAACAAACACAGTGCAAATTTACTAAAAAGACACCCTGGGACACCCAAAATGAAGTCAAAAATATCGTAACTAATACGCTTTGAGTAAGTTATGAAATTTAAGATTTTAAATTGTCGAAAACAGGAGATGTTGAAGTGAAAAAAAAAATCCTAAGTTTTGAGCTTAGGATTTTTGATATGATTTAAAAAATTTTAAGCTTTATTTTCTTCGTTCTCTTCCTCTTCTTCCTTTTTAGCATTTTTATCAGATAAATCAATTTTAGTTCTGCTGCTTGTGTCAAACATTATCGGGGTTGCAATAAATACAGAGGAATATGTACCAACGACAACTCCAACAATTAAGGCAAACATAAACCCGCGGATGCTATCTCCTCCAAAAATGAAAATGGCAAGCAATACTACAAGTGTGGTGAAAGATGTATTTAAAGTACGGCTTAAAGTTGAGCTTGCACCAATATTGATAATTTTTGATAAACTCCATTTAGGATGAATGTTGTAGTATTCTCTAATTCTATCAAATACAACCACGGTATCGTTAAGCGAATATCCTATTACGGTTAGAATAGCAGCAATAAAAGCTTGATCAATTTCTAAACTAAATGGCATAAGACCATAAAGAGCTGAGAATATACCGAGAACAATTAAAGTATCATGAATTACAGCAACGACAGCACCAACGCTAAATTGCCAACGTCTAAATCGAATTAGGATATATAAGAACACAACAATAAGCGAACCAATAATAGCATAAAACGAAGCTTCTTTGATATCATCAGCTATGGTTGGACCAACTTTCATTGACGACATAATTCCATATTCAGAATCGCTTCCTTCAGCTAATGAAAATGCATCTAATGATAAACCATCAGGTAAATATGATTGAAAAGCACTATACATTTTACTGACAATCTCTTGGTCAACTTCAATGCCTTCTTGATCGACTTTGTAATTTGTGGTAACTTTGACTTGATTATCTGATCCAAAAGTTTTGATATCTGCACTTCCTAATTCTTCAATTAAAGCAGATTCTAATTCGTTGGCATTCACAGCTTGATCAAATCTAATGGTATAAGTTCGACCACCTACAAAGTCAACGCCCTGATTTAAACCTTTTGTCGATAATAAAAATATACTGACAAGAATTAAAGCACCAGAAATGATATAAGCGACTTTTCGTTTAGATAAGAAATTGACAAAAACATCTTTTAGGAAATTTTTAGTTGCTGCGGTTGAGAATGCAAGAGCCTTATTATTTTTACCATAATTATCTAAAAACAATCGGGTAATAAAAATAGCGGTAAATAGCGAGGTTAAAATACCGATAAGTAAAGTGGTAGCAAAACCTTTAATTGGTCCAGTTCCAAACAATAAAAGGATAAGACCAGTTAAGCCTGTTGTGATATTGGCATCTAAAATTGAAGAAAGTGCATTTTTAAAACCGTCTTTAATGGCTTCGTATTGGGCTTTTCCAGCAGCTAATTCTTCCTTGATACGTTCAAATATCAGAACGTTTGCATCAACAGACATACCAATGGTTAAGACAATACCAGCAATACCAGGAAGAGTTAAAACCGCTTTGAGTCCCGCTAAAACACCGAAGATAAAAATGATATTGACTACCAGAGCAATATCGGCATAGATACCAGCTTTGCCATAATAAAACATCATCCATAGAAGGATTAAAACAAGTGCAATTAAGAATGAGTTGATACCACTGTCAATGGCTTCTTGACCTAAAGATGGGCCAACAATTTCACTTTGAATAATATCAGCAGATGCAGGTAGTTTTCCAGCTCTTAAAACATTAGCCAAATCCTTAGCTTCTGTAATCGTAAAGTCTCCACTGATTTGACTATTTCCTCCTGTAATTGGTCCATTAGAAACGCCTGGTGCAGAATACACAATATTGTCTAAAACGATGGCAATTTGTGTTTGGTTTTCGTAAGCTTTTTTGGTCATTTCTTCCCATATTTGAGAACCACGACCATTCATTTTCATACTGACTACTACCTCACCTGTTTGGGTGTATTCTTGTTTAGCGTCAACAATAACAGAGCCACTAAGTTGAGGTTTGTTTTTTCTATTGCCTTTGATAGCATAGAGTTCAACAACTTCGCTTCCTTTAGCAGGTTTGCCCCATTTGAATTTTAAAAATCGTTTTTCATTTTTTAATAAATTTCTTGCTTTTTCGTTATTCAAGTAAGAAGAAATAATTGCTGTATCGCTAATTTTAGCAAGGCCGAGAACTGCAGATTTTTGGTTTTGAGAAAGTTGAAGTTTAGAAAACAGCGGGTTGGTTTTGTTGAGTTGATTTTCTTCATTTTCAACATCTTCACTACTATCTAATAGTGCATCAAGCTCTTGATCGTTGCTTAAAGAATCTGTTTGGACTTCAGATTTTTCAGTGTCAGGTTTGTTGATAGAATCTTGAGCTGCAATACTTCTTGCGGCTAATTTATCGGCTTCTACAAAAAAGTTAACAAGATCGCCAATTTGATAAACTTCCCAAAACTCAAGTTGAGCAGTACTTTGTAAAAGTTTTTGGATTCTACTGATATCTTTAGCACCAGGCAGTTCAACGAGAATTCGACCAGAATCGCCGAGACGTTGAATGTTTGGTTGTGTTACTCCAAATTTATCAATTCGTTCGCGTATAACCTCAAAAGCTGAAACAATACTTTCGTCAATTTTTCGTCTAATGATAGGTTTAACCTCTTCATTAGTCATATTAAATTTTATCTCGTCTGATAAATCTTTGTTGGCAAAAATATTAGGTGAAGCTAATTTTGCCCCTTCAATTTTATCAAATGCTTCAAAAAACAAGTCGATGTATGAGTCTTGACTGTTTTTTTGTTTTTTTGTTGCTTCAGCAAGTGCTTTATTAAAGTCAGGATCATCAGAGCCATTAGCCATATTTTTCAGAATGTCTCTAACTGAAATTTGAAGTATAACATTGATTCCTCCTTTTAAGTCGAGTCCTTTATTAAGCTCTTTGTTTTTAGCATCTTCGTAAGTGATGCCCATGAAATAAGGTTCATTTTTGACAGAATCTAAATATGCATTAGCTTTTTCTTCTCTAAGGTCGGCGTAGTTTTTTTGGTCTTCTGAGATTTCAGCTTGAGCAAATTTTTCAGCATTATTTTCTATTTGGCTAGCTATATATGTATATGATAGTTGGTAAATACATACTAAGCCAAACAAAATGGCAAATAATCTTATAAGTCCTTTATTGTGCATTTTAATAAAATTAGGTGTGTCTAAAAAATCGCACAAATATAGGCTTTCATAAATAAATCACAATAATTTTGAAGCAAATATTTAAAAGTGATTCTTTTAATTAGAGGTTTAAAATTTAAATATTTAATATGCACCCCATTTTTTTAGAGAAGTTTTATTCATCTCAACATAATCTCTATTTCCAGCTTTTTTTGCGGCTTCAAGTGATTGTGTTGCTAGGCTAATAGCTTTATTTTTGAAACCTGATTTAGCATAAATGAGCGATTGCTGTCTCAACATCCAATAAGGTTTATCTTCTCGAAGTTCCATAGCTTTATCTATCCATTGCCTAGCTTGATTGATGTCTCTGTCGGTCTCTAAAAAGTAAACAGCAGCATTGAAATAGTCAGCTGATTTAGGATTTTTCATCGATTTTTCAATACTTTTCATAACCATTTCATCGGTTGGGACTTCAATAGGTATGTTTACAGCTGTGTTTTCCCATTTTAAAATTAAATGAGCTGAGGATTTAGTGAAATTATTAAACTCTATTGTAAAAGCTTCTGTTTGAGTCGGAAGTTGTTTTGATTCAACTATAGTCTCTGCTACGATTTTTGATTCATCCCATTCTTGAGGTGTTCCCCAGTTGTCTGTTGTAGAATATAGATAAACAATCCATTCTTTTTCTCCTGGTTTAGTGTATAATGAATAAGTTCCAGTTTTAACTTTCTCACCATTAAAATAAATATCTTGGTCAAAGCTAATTGTTGTGTTAGTATTAGCTCCAGTTCTCCACAATTTATCATAAGGAACTAAACCGCCAAAAATATCTCGTTTATTCATTGATGGTCTTGAATATTTAACTTCAAATTGAGTCAGCCCAACAACTTGTTTTAAGGTTGCTGAAGGACTAGGTTGAGGTGTTTGGACTTGGGCTTGAACACTTATGATAGCAAAAAATAATAAGCAAAAACTAATACGTTTCATAAATTAAGTTTTAAAATTTTATTGTTCAATATTAGGCTTTTATCAAAAAAAAACTTTAATTTGTAAACAAAAATTAAACTAAAGTTAACAAAATAATTAAATTATGACAAGACAACTATTGTTTTTGACTCTATGTATTTTCACATATAGTCTTTCAAACGCACAAAGAAATTTTTGGAACAATATTGGTAAAGAGTCCATTAACGTTAGTGCAGATGACATCATTGAATATGATATGGAAGTAAAAGCTGCGACTTATTATCAACTCGATAAAGATGGAATTTCTGCTTACCTTAATTCTGCTCCAAACAGAAATACATCTTCCAATAGTAATGTAGTCCTTGAGCTCCCAAATCAAAATGGTGGGATTGATATTTACGAAATGTTTAAAGTGAATACACTTTCTCCTCAATTAGCTCAAAATTATTCAGAAATTAAATCTTATGTAGGTAGAAGTACAAATCCAAGAGATGCTAGTCTATTAAGGATTACTATTACACCTCAAGGTTTTTACGCTATGGTACTGAAACCAAACGTTGGTCAGTTTTTTATCAACCCTTATGATAAGAATGCTGAAAACTATATAGGCTTTCTCAAATCAAATGCAACAGATATAACCCCAATGATTTGTGAATTTACGGGGAATGATAGTAGTTTAATAGGAGATGTTAATGAACAAAATTTATCATCAGTAGTAGATGATGGAACTTTGAGACAATATGATTTAGCATTGGCTTGTACTGGAGAATATGCACAATTTCATATCAATGAAGCTGGCTTGGGAACTGCTCCTCAGTCACAACAAATAACAGCAGTTTTAGCTGCTATGGTTGTCAGTGTTGATAGAGTAAATCAAATTTATGAAAGAGATTTAGGTGTTACATTACAACTTATTCCTAATAATGACCAATTAATCTTTTTAGATGCAGCTACAGACCCATATACAAACCAAAGTGGCAGTACAATGTTAGGAGAAAATCAAACAGAATTAGATGCAACAATTGGTTCAAATAATTATGATATAGGTCACGTTTTTAGTACTGGTGGTGGTGGTATTGCTGGTCCAGGTGTTATTTGTAATCCTTTACAAAAAGCAAGAGGCGTTACTGGATTACCTAATCCTGTTGGCGATGCTTTTGATATTGACTTTGTAGCCCATGAAATGGGACACCAACACGGTGCAAATCATACCTTTAATAATTTTTGTGGTGGAGCTAGAAATAATGCTACTGCTGTTGAGCCTGGAAGTGGAAGTACAATTATGGCCTATGCTGGTATATGTGCACCAAATGTTCAAAATAATAGTGACGCTTATTTTCATCAAATCAGTATAGATGAGATATTTAGTTATATCTCCTCAGGATTTGGCTCTACATGTGGGAACTTTATTTCGCAAGCCAATTCAGCACCAGTTATTACTCCTGTAGCGAATTACATAATTCCTAATGGGACTGCATTTTATCTTGATGTAGATGCAACTGATGCTGATAATGATGCACTTACCTATAATTGGGAACAAATGGATAATGAAATATCTTTTCCTAACACTCAACAGGAACAACCACCGTTACAAACTTCAACACAAGGACCTAATTTTAGGTCATTAATGTCAAGCTCAGACTCAAGAAGATATTTCCCTAATTTTAGTAGCGTGTTAAATAATAATTTAGCTCCAACTTGGGAAGCTATTCCAACCGTAGCAAGAGCAATGGATTTTTCTGTTACTGTAAGAGATAACAATGTTTTAGTCGGTCAATCTGCTACAGATTTTACAACTGTAAATTTTGCTAATGTTGGACCTTTTGAAGTCACTTCTCAAAACACAACAGGTATAAATTGGTTACCTGGTGAAACTAGGGCTATAACATGGAATGTAGCGGGAACTACAGCTAATGGTATAAATACAAGTAATGTCAATATCTTATTATCTACAGATGGCGGTCAAAATTTTGACACCGTATTAGCATCAAATACGGTTAATGATGGTATTGAAAACATTACAGTACCTTCAATGCAAGCACCGTTTTGCAGAATTATGGTAGAGCCTGTAGATAATATTTATTATGCTTTAAATCTTGAGGAATTTTCTATAGATATGAACGTTGTTAATGTTTGTGATACCTTTTCAAACTCAACGTCTCAAGCTATACCCGATGGTACTGGCACACCTCAAAATCCAGATTTTCAAACACCTATATTTAGTTCAATAACTATACCAAATGATATTACAAACATTTCAGACATTAATATTTCTATAAATGCTACTCACAACGAGGTAAATGATATGCTTTTTCAACTTCAAAATGCTGATCCTAACAATGATAGTTTTGTAAATTTATGGTTATTTAACTGTTCAGGTCAAAGTACTATTGATGTAACTTTTAACGATAATGGAACGCCATTGCCAACACCAGGATCTACTACATGTGGTAATCCTATTACTGGATTATTTGCACCTGCCGACACTAACACTAGTATTGCAGACGTTTTTGCAACGGGCACGCAAAGTGAATTTTTATTAGCTGCAGCTGACTTTATTTCTGGCGATACTGGTACTTTAAATTCTTGGGAAATTGAAATATGTTCTACAACCTTTTCTGTTGCAGATAACTCAATCAATGGATTTACTATTTCACCAAACCCTAATCAAGGGATATTTAATATTAGATTTAATCAACCCATTGCCGAGAATTCTAAAATCTCAATCTATGATTTTCAAGGAAGACTAATTGAAAATTTAGATTATTCTACAGGTTCAATTGAGCAACAAATTCAATTAAAAAATCAATATCAAAGTGGCGTATATTTAATTGAAGTCTCAAACGAAAATGGAAAATCAGTTAACAAACTGATTATTAAATAAATATTTTTAATGAGTAAAGTTAAACATAAAGCTACAAACAATTTTGTAGCTTTTTTAGCTAAAGTTTCGCAGAAGCAAACAGACTATAAAATGTTGAAATATGTTATTAAATAACAAACTATAAATTTAAGATTTCCTCAGAAAGTCAGAATTTAAAGTTATAGATTTCGGCAGGTTTTACAAGATTTGTTATAAATAGAATGGTTCCAATCCAACTATTTAAAACCGTTGAAACGCTTAGGAGTGTGCATTTTTCATAGCCCACGGTTTAAACCGTGGGCTATGGTTTACAAATATTCGATTGTGAATGATTTATCCATTTTCTATGATTTCAATTTCTTCTTGAGTCCATAAGCTTGTTTGACTTGCCCAAATTTCCCTTCTATTTGGTTTCTCTCATTATATTCTTCTATCTGTTTTCTTTTTTGATAATCGGTTAACTCTGGTTTTTCCCTTTTTGGAATTACTGTCATCTCGATATTTATTTCTTTAAACCACTTTTTTTGTCGTATTCCCACGAGAAACAAAACATAGGTCTTTTTTTATGATGTTTTTTTATTGTTTTTACGATTAAATAGCTCTTTTAAAAATCTGGTAATCATAAAAATACTAAGTATAGCAAAAGGCAACGATACTATAATAAGAACTTTGCTAACCGTAGATAATACATCTTGATTAGGCATTACAAAGCCGAGATATAACAACCCAATGCTTAGCAAAAAACATAATATTGCCCAAATAAGTTTATGTAGGTTAAAAGGATTTTGCTTGCCATGGTCAGAAAACATACTCAGCACAAAAATACCTGAATCAAGCGAAGTAATCAAAAAGCCAAACAATAATATTAAAACAACGATTTGAGTAAGAAAAGCACCACTAAACTGATTTAAAAAAATGGATATTGCTGTAAAAGCAGAATTAAAATCGCCAGTTTTAACCACCTGATTATTCACCATATCAATAGCAGTTGAGCCGAAGACAGAAAACCAAAAAAAACTAGCGATAGAAGGCACTAAAACACAACCCCAAATAATTTGTCTATAATTTCGTCCTTTTGAAATTCTAGCAATAAAGACTCCTGTAAAGGGAGCCCAAGCTAACCAAAACGCCCAATAATAATAAGTCCAATCGGTTAAAAATGTTTTACCTGGGTTGTAATTCCCCAAAGCTAAACTCAATGACACAAAATTTTTTATGTACTGCCATAAGGCAGAGCTAAACGTTTTTATAATGACTAACATATCGCTTTGAACAAATATGAAAATGAGCAAAAGTGTAGTCAGACCTATATTTAAGTTTGAAACAATCTTAATCCCTCTGTCAAGTCCGAGAATTGAAGAAAAGGTTGATAAAACATAAACAATCAAAACAAGCAATATACTTATATCAAAAGAGTAAGGTAAATCAAACATCAAATTTGCACTATCTTCAATTTGTTTTACGCCTAAAGCTACGGCAGATACAATACCCGTTATGGTAGCCAATATTGTTAGACCATTAATACTCGTTTTAAAAGTATTTGGCATTGATTTAGAAAACAAATTACTAAGTTGAACACTATCTTTTTTATTAAATAAAACATGACCTATGATGAGTGCAAAAACAGTATAAAAAGCCCAAGCCGTAAATCCCCATTGGAAAAAAGTATATTCAAGTGCCACAATTTTTGATGGGATTTCTCCTTGTATAGGATTGTTTTGATACATGAATACAGGCTCTTGAACTGCTCTAAATAAAACACCTGCTCCCATACCAGCAGAGTAGAGCATAGCCACCCAAGACCAAAAGCTATAATCAGGTTTAGAATTGCCTAAGCGTATTTTACCAAAAGGAGTGATGCCTATGAAAAGCATCAGTAAGACAAATAAAAATCCGATGATTAAATAAAACTGACCAAAAATATCTCTAACAGAAAGAGACAAGTTTTTAATAACTTCAAATGTTTCATGAGGAAAAACAAAACAAAAGATAATTAAAATAATGAGAAAAAAGCTGGTATAAATTAAACCCGAAGTTGACTTAAAGAGCTTTTTTATTTTGAGCATAATCTACCGCTTTAAAATCACGAAGTTACAAACTTCTCTTGCTTCGGGATAAACTAAGGTTAGATATGTTGATTTTTATTCAAGAAGATAAACAAAAGACCTTCAGAAAACTATTGGTTGAACTGAAGGTCTTTTGTGAACAAAACAAAATTGTAACTAAAAAATTACTTTTTGTCTTCGAGTTGCGGAGGATATTTTTTTAGAATTTCTTTTACAATTTCTTTGATTTTTTCTTCTTTGCGTTCCATATCTTGAGATAAAGCACCTGTGCCAAGTCCTTGCCAAACCAACTCATTGCGTTCAGCATCAATTAAATCAATAAAAAGTGTACCTTCGGTACTTGCGTAAGAACTGACTCGTCCAGCACCGCCCCAATAATAAGGACTCCAACCCCAACCATAGCCAAAATTGTCTTGATACACATTGATTTTCTCTTTTGTTTGAGTAAAAAAACTTACTAATATATCTGGATTTTCAGATTTGGTCATACCTTTTTGAGAAAGCTCAAAGTCAATAGCCCTTAATATACGCTTTTTATCTAAATCTGATATTTGAGCTTTGTCTATACCTGGTTTAAAGAATGCATAAGTATTGTATTGATCAAAATTGACTTCTTTATCGTAGTCTGTTGCAACATTAATAGTTGCACAAGAACTAAACAATAAACCAGTTAAACATAAAATTAAAAAATTTTTCATAACAATTTATTTATTTCATCTTCTTTGACTTGTTGAGCTAATGTTACCTTGAGTAAAGGTTCATCTTCCATTGCACGCTTAATGGCAAAAATAGCTCCATCATTTCTTGCCCAAGACCGTCGTGAAATGCCATTATTGACATCCCAATGCAACATACTTTTTAACCGACGTTCTGCTAGTTTATTACCATCAAGTACCATGCCAAATCCACCGTTGATTACTTCGCCCCAACCTACGCCACCACCGTTGTGGATGCTTACCCAAGTTGCTCCTCTAAAGCTATCGCCAATGACGTTTTGTATTGACATATCTGCTGTAAACTGGCTTCCATCATAAATATTTGAAGTTTCTCTATACGGCGAATCGGTACCCGAAACATCGTGATGATCTCTTCCTAATATCACAGGACCGATTTCTCCTGTTTTTATAGCATCGTTAAAAGCTTTAGCAATTTTCATTCGACCTTCGGCATCAGCATATAAAATTCTTGCTTTAGAACCTACTACGAGTTTATTGGCTTTGGCACCTTGTATCCAAGTGATATTATCTTGCATTTGCTGTTTGATTTCAATTGGTGCATTTTCAGATTGTTGCTGAAGGACTTCACAAGCTAGTTGGTCAGTTTTGTCTAAATCTTCATCCTTTCCACTGGCACAAACCCATCTAAATGGTCCAAAACCATAATCAAAACACATTGGTCCCATAATGTCTTGAACATAGCTAGGATAAGCAAATTTATCTGGATTTTTGCATTCAGATTTATTAATCATTTTTCCAGTCTCATTTTTATAAATCTTAGCATTAGCTCTAGAAGCTTCTAATAAAAATGCATTACCATAATCAAAAAAATACGTTCCTTTAGCGGTATGAGCGTTGATGGCATCAACTTGTTTTCTTAAACTGTCTTGAACTGCTTTTTTGAATTTTTCAGGATTTTTTGCCATTAATTTATTAGATTCTTCATAAGAATAACCCACAGGATAGTAACCGCCAGCCCAAGGATTATGTAAAGATGTTTGATCGCTTCCAATGTCAATTTTGATATTTTCTTGGTCAAATATTTTCCATACATCAACAATATTTCCTTTGTAAGCTAGAGAAACAACTTCTTTATTTGTTTTTGCTTGTCTTACCCGGTTGCAAAGTTCATCTAAATCTTCGTGAACTTCATCTACCCAACCTTGCTCGTGCCTCACTTTTATGGCTTTTGGATTAACTTCTGCACATACAGTCACACAACCTGCAATGTTTCCTGCTTTGGGTTGAGCACCACTCATACCGCCAAGTCCAGCAGTAACAAATAAACCGCCTCGTGGTGATTTATTGATTTTTCTAAACGCATTTAAAACGGTAATCGTCGTGCCATGAACAATGCCTTGTGGACCGATATACATATAGCTACCAGCCGTCATCTGTCCGAATTGCGTTACACCAAGGGCGTTGTATTTTTCCCAATCATCGGGTTTAGAATAGTTAGGTATCATCATGCCGTTTGTAACAACAACTCTTGGTGCTTCAGGATGTGATGGGAATAATCCCATAGGATGACCAGAATACATCACCAAAGTCTGCTCATCAGTTATTTCTGAAAGATATTGCATCGTTAATAAATACTGTGCCCAATTTTGAAAAACAGCACCATTCCCACCATAAGTAATTAATTCATGTGGATGTTGTGCTACTTTCGGATCAAGATTGTTTTGAATCATCAACATGATGGCTTTAGCTTGTTCAGAATGACCTGGATACTCGTCTATTGGTCTGGCATACATTTCATAATCTGGTCTAAAGCGATACATATATATACGACCATAAGTGTTTAATTCATCTAAAAACTCTTTAGATAGAACCTCGTGGTGTTGCGGTTCAAAATACCGTAAAGCATTTTGAAGTGCCAGTTTTTTCTCTTCTATATTCAAAATGTCTTTATGCTTTGGAGCATGATTGACACTGTCATCATAGGGTTTAAAAACAGGTAATTCATTTGGAATTCCTTGTTTGATTTGAGACTTAAAATCGAGTTTAACTTCAATCATAACTATTCAATGTTTTTATTATATCCATAAGGGCAATGCCGACATCCACTTTTACAGCAATAGCCACGTTTTAAGTGATATTGCTCCGTAAAACAACGGTAGCCTTGTTCTGTGATGTAATAATCGCCTTCTTCTAATGGAATTATTTTCTTCATAACTACAAAAATACATAATTAGAAAGTTTAGGTATTTTAATTAATCTTAATTTTGTGAGACTTTTTAAAAAATCTAACATGTCTTTTTTTGACGTTTCATATCACAGTGAAATACAAAATGTATTTTGTGACAAAACCCGACATATTTCTGTTGATATTAAACGCGAAGATCAAATTCATCCCTTAGTTTCTGGTAATAAATTCAGAAAACTAAAATATAACATCAAACAAGCTTTTTTAGAAAAACATCATACTATATTAACTTATGGTGGTGCATTTTCTAACCACATTGCAGCAACGGCATCAGCAGCTAAAATTTGCGGATTAAAAAGTATTGGTGTTATCAGAGGCGATGAAATTAAACATAGATTAGAAGAAAATCCAAATCACAATCCAACTTTATCATATGCTCAACAGCAAGGAATGCAACTCCATTTTATCAGTCGAAAAATCTATAAAACAAAAGATGAAACTGATGAAATAGAAAAACTAAGACAAAAATTTGGCTCCTTTTATCGTATTCCTGAAGGTGGATCAAATGCTTTGGCCGTAAAAGGCTGTGAAGAAATTTTATCTGATTCTGACAAAAAATATGATATAATTGCTTGCTGTGTTGGTACTGGTGGAACGCTTGCAGGAATTATTAACTCTAGCTACAAACATCAAAAAGTGTATGGGTTTTCTGCTTTAAAAAATCATAATCACCGAGAAATAAATCAATGGACTACAAAGAATAATTGGCAAATATTTCAAGAAGATAAGTTTGGAGGTTATGCCAAAGCTAATAAGGAATTAATAGGGTTTATCAATAGTTTTTATCGACACACATCTATTGAATCAGACCCGATATATACTGGTAAAATGTTTTATCGACTGTGCAAAATGATAGAACAAAATCATTTTCCTGTAAACACTAAAATATTAGCTATCCACACAGGTGGTTTACAAGGTGTAGAAGGATTCAATCAGCAGCAAATTTTAAAAAATAAACTTTGTATCGAGTTTTAAATTGCTTATCAAAACTTGAATAAGTATATTTACGCCAATAAAATATTTCACCTTGAAACATCTAAAATACTTAGTTTACTTTCTATTAACCGCTCTTATTTTATCATCGTGTGGTTCAAAGAAAAAAAGCGTCCAGACCAAAAGGTCACCTCAATCCATATCAAAAACCGAAGGTGTTACAGAGCAATCTAAAGTATATAATTCTGTGGGTCATGTAAAAAAACCTCCCAAAAACCTTTCGCAAACAGAATCTTACATTTATCAATACGCCGATATCGCTAAACAAGAAATGAGGCTTTTTGGAATACCAGCAAGCATAACTTTGGCTCAAGGCATTTTAGAATCTGCCAATGGTCAAGGTCAATTAACAAGAAGATCTAACAACCATTTTGGAATAAAATGTAATGGTTGGAGAGGTGCAAAAGTTTATCACGATGATGACAGATCTCAAGAATGCTTTAGAAAATACACACATGCAGAATATTCGTTTAGAGATCATTCATTATTTTTATTTAATAGAAGTCGATATGCTTTTTTGTTTGATTATAAAGTAACAGACTACAAAGATTGGGCTAAAGGATTAAAAAAAGCAGGATATGCAACCGATCCAAAATATCCTAAAAAACTCATCGGTTTAATTGAACGCTACGAGCTTTATAAATATGATGAAGAAGTTGTGAAAGGCAAAAAAAGTAAATTTTCAAAAACAAAAACCGATAAAGTTCCAAAAAAAGAGATTCATGTTGTCCAAAAAGGAGATACATTATACAATATTTCAATTCAATATGACATTAGCATTGAAAGGTTAAAAAAACTCAATAATCTTAACGGCAGTGAAATTTATATTGGTCAGCACTTAAAATTGAAATAAAACCTTAAATTTATTATATTAAACTGAAAAATAAGCATTTATGATTTATAAACGCAGTAGTGCACTTTTTAATGAAGCTAAACAATATATCGTTGGTGGTGTCAACTCACCCGTTAGAGCATTTAATGCCGTTGGTGGAGACCCTATTTTTGTTAAAAGTGCCAAAGGTGCTTATTTGTATGATGAAGATGATAGACAGCTGATAGACTACATTGCTTCTTGGGGTCCGATGATTCTTGGCCACGCTTTTGAACCGGTGGTTGAGGCTCTAATCGAAGCCACTAAAAAAGGAACATCATACGGCATACCAACAGAATTAGAAACTAAAATTGCCAAACTGGCTATTGAAATGGTGCCTCATATTGATAAAATTCGTTTTGTCAATTCAGGAACCGAAGCCTGCATGAGTGCAGTGAGATTGGCTCGAGGATATACTGGTAAAGATAAAATTATAAAATTTGCGGGATGTTATCACGGCCATAGCGACGCTTTTTTAATTCAAGCGGGTAGTGGAGCGGTAACTTTTGGAACGCCAAACAGTCCAGGCGTTACAGAAGGAACAGTAAAAGATACTTTATTAGCTGCCTACAATAATTTAGATGAAGTCAAACAAATTATTAAAGCTAATGAAGGTGAAATTGCCACTATTATCATTGAACCTGTTGCAGGAAATATGGGTTGTATTATTCCAGAAGAATCATTTATAAAAGGCTTAAGACAACTCTGTGATGAACACGATATTCTTTTGATTTTTGACGAAGTCATGACAGGTTTTAGGCTGGCTAAAGGTGGTGCACAAGAAACTTTAGGTATCAAAGCTGATTTGGTTTGTTTTGGAAAAGTCATCGGCGGTGGGTTACCTGTTGGTGCTTTTGCTGGATCGCAACATATCATGTCTCATCTTGCACCTGAAGGTCCAGTTTATCAAGCTGGAACTTTAAGTGGTAATCCACTAGCGATGACGGCTGGCTATGAAACTTTAAAACACTTAAATAATCATCCTGAAATTTACAATAGCCTAAATAAAAAAACCGAATATCTACATAATGGTATAGAAAAAGTTTTAAATCAACACAGCGTTGAGCATCAAATCAATCGATATGGTTCTATGATTTCGGTTCATTTTACTGATCAGCCAGTAAGCGATTTTGATAGTGCCGCCAAAGGCAATAATCAAAAATTTAAAGATTATTTTCACGGTATGTTAGAACAAGGCGTGTATTTGCCACCAAGTGCTTTTGAAAGTTACTTCCTCAATGATGCATTATCTTATAAAGATTTGGATAAAACTATTGAGGCATTAGGTAAAGTTTTGAATAATAATAAATCAAATTTTTAAAATTTTTTTAATTTAATTTTAATTTGATTATTTTTGAATAAATCGATTTAGATGAATAGACAGCTATTAATAGAAGATGCAGTAAAAAAAATCAATAAATTGCCTGATGTTAAGCTACAGGAAATAAATGATTTTGTAGATTTTCTATTGCGTAAAATTGACGATAAAATCATTCTAGAAAACATCCAAGAACTTACATCAAAATCAAATAATTTTTTAAATGATGAAGAAGACCTATATGATGAAAGTGATTTAAAAGAAAAATTTTAATGAAAAAAGGAGATATAGTTCTTATTCCATTTCCTTTTAGCAATTTGTCAGGCAGTAAAAAAAGACCAGCAACCGTCTTAATTGATTCGGAGGACGATGTTACAATTTGCTTTATTACTACTCAATTAAAATGGGAGTCAAGTTTTGATGTTATTGTATATCCATCAAAAATAAACGGATTAAAAAAGCCATCATTGATCAGATTAAATAAAATAGCTACTATAGACAAAAGTTTGATAATTGGGGTATTAGGCAATCTTGAAGAAAAATATTTGAAATCACTTGATGAAAATCTTTTAAATCTTTTAAAATTATAGAGTAATATTTCTAACCATCAAATGTTATTGAAAGTTACTTCCTAAATGATGCCTTAACTTATAAAGATTTGGATAATACAATTTCAGCATTAGAAGTTGTAGTTAATCAGCATCAATTTTAAAACACTTGTATTAATAAATTAAGCTAAACTAATTATCAATAATATTATTTAAAGTTTCGCTTGTACGCATATGTTTAGTGACCAGTCTTTCATCAGGTTTATAGTAGCCTTTGATGTCAACGGGTTTGCCTTGTGCATCAATAAAATCTTGAAGTATTTCAGCTTCAGCTTCATTTAATCGTCTGTAAATAGTTTCAAATTGAAGTTTTAAATCTTCATCTTTATTTTGTTGAGCTAAAGCATTTGCCCAAAATTTAGCAATATAAAAGTGCGTAGAACGGTTATCGGGTTCATTAACTTTACGCGAAGGTGCTTTGTTTTGTTTTAAATATTGAGAATTGGCATCATGCAGAGCTTCAGCAATGATTTTAGCTTTGGCATTATCGGTTTTTTCAGCGATATCTTCAAGTGAAACGGCGAGTGCTAAAAATTCACCAAGAGAATCCCAACGCAAGTGTCCTTCTTCTAAAAATTGTTGAACGTGTTTTGGTGCAGAACCTCCAGCACCTGTTTCATATAAGCCACCACCTGCCAAAAGCGGAACAATAGAGAGCATCTTTGCACTCGTGTTGAGTTCAAGAATAGGGAATAAGTCTGTCAGATAATCTCTTAAAACATTACCAGTTACTGAAATGGTGTCTTTTCCAGATTTTACGCGATCTAAGGTGTAATTCATCGCCTCATCTGGATTCATGATTTGTATGTCTAATCCAGAAATGTCGTGATGTTTTAAGTATTTTTTGACTTGTTGGCGTAGGTTGGCATCATGTGCACGGTTTTCATCTAACCAAAATATTGTAGGTAAACCTGTTTGTTTTGCTCTTGTAACTGCAAGTTTTACCCAATCTTGTACGGGTAAATCTTTGGTTTGGCACATTCTCCAAATGTCTCCCTTTTCAACTTCGTGAGCGATTAAAACTTCTCCTGTTTGATTGACAACTTCTACAAGACCTGATTCTGGAATTTCAAAGGTCTTATCATGAGAGCCATATTCCTCGGCTTTTTGTGCCATTAGCCCAACATTAGAGACATTACCCATTGTTGCAGGGTCAAAAGCTCCGTTGGTTTTACAATAATCTATAACAGTTTGATAAATTCCTGCATAGCTTCGGTCTGGTATAACAGCTTTCATGTCTTGAAGCTCGTTATTTTTATTCCACATTTTACCAGAAGTTTTGAAAGCTGCTGGCATTGATGCATCAATAATTACATTACTTGGCACATGAAGATTGGTGATGCCTTTATCAGAGTTTACCATAGCCAAATCAGGTTTATCTTTGTATAAAGCATCGATTTCAGCTTTGATTTTTTCAGCTTTTTCGGCACTGAGTTTATCCAACTTATCATATAAATCTCCAATACCATTTTTAGGATTAAAGCCGATTTGTTTTAATTCGTCTTGATAGTTATTTAGAATTTCTTTATAAAACACTTTAACCGCATGACCAAAAATAATAGGGTCTGAAACTTTCATCATCGTGGCTTTTAAATGTATTGAAAATAAAACCCCTTGAGATTTAGCATCTTTAACTTGTTGTTCTAAAAATTTGACCAAAGCTTTTTTAGATAAAACAGAAGCATCAATAATTTCGTGTTTTTTTAATACTGTGCTTTCTTTTAAAACTCGGATGCCATTTTTTGTTTTGAGTTGGATTTTTACATCATCAGCTGCGGATAAGATGACAGATTTTTCAGAGCTGTAAAAATCGCCATCATTCATATGAGCTACATGTGATTTTGAATCTTTATTCCATTCGCCTAGTTTATGGGGATGTGCTTTAGCAAATTCTTTCACAGCTTTTGCTACACGACGGTCTGAGTTCCCTTCTCTTAGAACAGGGTTGACAGCACTACCAAGAACTTTGGCGTATCGGGCTTTAATTTGCTTTTCTTCCTCGTTTTTTGGTGTTCTTGGGTAGTTAGGGATATTGTAGCCTTTATCTTGTAATTCTTTAATAGCAGCAATCAATTGTGGTTCTGATGCTGATATATTTGGAAGTTTGATAATATTTGCTTCAGGTTTTTTAACTAATTTACCAAGTAATGAAAGCGTATCTTCTTCTTGTAAATCTGAATCAAGCTTATCATTAAAAGTAGATATAATGCGAGATGCTAACGAAATATCTTTTGATTGCACTTTAATATTAGCAGCGTTTGTAAACTTTCTGATGATTGGTAGTAAACTGTAAGTGGCAAGTGCAGGAGCTTCGTCTGTTTTGGTATATATAATTTTTGCTTCGTGTTTTGGCATATTTTTGATTTTATAAGTCTTGCTAAAATAAGAAAAAAAACATGATGTTGGCGTTTAAAAAAAAACCATGTTAAAAAAAAAGCCTTCAAAATTAATGAAGACTTTTTGAATTGAAATTAGACTATTTCTTAATTTGCTCTTTGATACGAGCTTTCTTACCTGTTAGATTTCTAAAGTAATTAATTCGAGAACGTCTTACTTTACCTCTTTTGTTGATTTCAATTTTTTGAATAGAAGGCATATTGATTGGGAAAATTCTTTCTACACCAATGGTACCGCTCATTTTTCTGATGGTAAAAGTTTTGGTAAGTCCAGTTCCTTTGATTTGAATGACTGTGCCTCTAAAAAATTGAACTCTTGTTTTTTGCCCTTCTTTAATTTCGTAGTAAACAGTAATGGTGTCTCCACTAGAAAAATCAGGAAAATCCTTTTTTTCGATAAATTCGTCTTGAACGTATTGTAGTAAATCCATGATAAAACGTATTATTGTATAAGCTTAAAAACATTCACGATTTTCGTCAGAGGTTTTTAAGCGAGTGCAAATATATTTTATTTTTACGTTATAACCATACAAATAATATTAAATTGACTATTTTATGACAGATTTTAAGCAATATATTAGAGAAATAGAGAATTTTCCTAAACCAGGTATAAACTACAAGGACATTACACCACTTTTTTTGAGACCTCAAATTGTAAATTTATGTATAGAGTCTTTCATATACAATCTCCCTAAAAATATAAAAATCCATAAAGTCGTTGGTATCGAGTCGAGAGGTTTTTTGCTTTCTACTCTTTTAGCTCAAAGGCTTGATGCAGGGCTTGTTTTGATTAGAAAACCAGGAAAATTACCCTACAAAACCCATCAAGAATCTTATGAATTGGAGTATGGAAAAGACAGCCTTGAGATGCATATTGATGCTGTGAGTAAAGGCGAAAACGTGATTGTTCACGATGATGTACTCGCTACAGGAGGCACCGCTTTTGCTGCTAATCGGTTAGTCCAAAAAAGTGGAGGCCATATTATTCAAAATAGCTTTTTGATAGAGTTAAAAAATTTAAATGGTCGTTCCCAACTTAAAGATATAGATCTTTTTAGTTTAATCACTTACTAACTTTTACCCGAATTAAAGCATTATTAAATGAAATCACAATTGAACAACGAAATCCCTCACAAAATGTTATCCTTAGATCCATTTTCTCAATGGCTTGGTGTTGAAATTTTAGATGTTAAAATAGGATATTGCAAGCTGGGATTGCACATCAGAAAAGATATGCTCAATTCAATGCAAAAAGCTCACGGCGGTATAACTTACGCTTTAGCCGACACCGCTTTTGGATTTGCATCAAATACACATGGTCGGTTTTCAGTGTCTATCGAAACTTCTATCAACCATATTGAAGCTTTGTATGAAGGTGATTATATCATTGCAGAAACCCAATTGGATATCACCAAAAACAAACTAGGATTTAATTATGTCAACATATATTGTCAAGATAAAATAGTAGCAATTTTTAAAGGTGTGGTTTATCGCACATCTAAGGCTTGGGTAATTGATTAAACCAATGAATACCCAATTATTTGTTGTAGTAACGATTTAAGTAATTATCCGTATTTTTTTTGTTTTTGAATACATCAAAAGTTTTGCCTTGAGTTCTAAAAGCACCGAGAACGTTGGCATACTGACCCGCTTTTAAGGCATCATTGTAGTAGCTGAATCCGTATGCCAATCCGCCTGCAAAACTATCACCACAACCCGTTGTGTCTATCACATCTTTCATTTTTACAGATTTGATGAAATTCTTTTTAACAGTTTTATCCTTTGAAAGCGTGAAGTGTTCACAGCCTTGTGCATCTAATGTAATATATAAGTGTGAAGTTTTATGATTTAAAACAAATTGAGCAAAATCATCTAAATGTTCTCTTTGGCTATCATCATAAGATTTCATTTCATCTAAAGCATATTCAGTTTTAAACCAACAACATTGCGATTCTTCAAGATTCATTTTAAGGATATCAATATAGGGCAACCACTGTTCAATTTCAATCCAAAAGCGACGCAGTCTATCACCTTTGGTGGTTACACAAGTTGTAGGACCATGAGCATCAAAAATAATTTTAGCTTTAGAATGGGCTTTGATAAATTTTAAAGTTTCAAGTGGAACTTCAAAATCGCTGATAGGGACAAACACAAAGGCATCAACATCAAGAAATGCCTCAACGTCTTGTGGTAAAATAGGCGACATAAAAGCAGTTTGTTTTTCACGCCGATTGTTTTGATCGATAAAATCTAAAAATATCACGGTGCCAGAATCCTTTTCAGAAGAAATCCCAACTGTGTTTATGGCTGAATAATTTGCAAATAAAGACTCAACAGCCTCTTTATCTATTTTGTGAATGTGAGAAATAGGATAAACTTCTCCATCGTTTTCCATAAGTTTTGCTAAGGCAATACAAGGGTGAGAAATACAACCATATTTTTTTATAACCTCATTCTGATGTGTCTTGATAGTGTCTCTAGGTATAGGACCAACAACTGCGATTTTTTTCATATTTTTACTTTAAAGCATAAATTTAAAAATTTATTATAAACTACGTAAATTAAACCGAAATAAAGTAAGAATTGATAAAACAATAGTTCAATTTTTTTTTATACTTTTATAACGATATAATTTTAACTTAAAATAACATCAATGGATAAAATTAAAAAAAGTGATTTATCAAGACGTAAATTTATGAAAAATGTAGGCATAGCAACTGCAGGAGTTTCAATAGTGCCTAGTCATGTTATTTCAGGATTGGGTTACACAGCACCAAGCGACAAATTGAATATTGCTGGTATTGGTGTTGGTGGAATGGGTCGAGGCAACCTTAGAAATATGAATACGCAAAACATTGTTGCATTGGCTGATGTAGATTGGGCGTATGCCAAAAAATGTTTTGATGATTACCCCAAAGCCAAAAAATATAAAGATTATAGAAAAATGCTTGATGAAATGGATAAGGATATTGATGCAGTGATGATTGGCACACCTGACCATACTCATTATGTCAGTGCAAAGGACAGTATGTCTGCTGGCAAACATATTTATTTACAAAAACCGTTGACACATTCAGTTTATGAATCAAGAAGATTAGCTGAATTAGCTAAATCTACTGGTGTTGCTACACAAATGGGAAATCAAGGAAATTCTTCTGATGATATGCGAAAGGTGTGTGAATGGATTTGGAATGGTGAAATTGGTGAAGTTACAAAAGTTGATGCTTGGACAGACAGGCCTATTTGGCCACAAGGTCTAGAAAGACCAACAGAAAAATATCCAATACCTGATACATTAGATTGGGATTTGTTTTTAGGCCCAGCAGCTGAAAGACCTTACCATCCTTCATACACGCCATGGAATTGGAGAGCTTGGTGGGATTTTGGAACAGGTGCTTTAGGTGATATGGGATGCCACATAATCGATCCTGTCTATAAAGCTTTAGAACTCGGTTACCCTCATGCATTTGAAGCAAGTTCCTCTCAAGTCAATACAGAAAGTGCTCCAGTTGCAGAAAAAGTGACTTATTATTTTGGAAAAAGACCAAAAAAAGGTAAAATAAATATGCCTGCAGTAGAATTTACTTGGTATGACGGTGGTTTAAAGCCTGATAGACCAGAAGGCTTGAAACCAGGTATGTATCCAGGTGATCAACAAGGTTGGGGCGGTGCTATTTTTTATGGTACTAAAGGTACATTAATCTGTGGTACTTATGCTGCAAACCCATTTATTATCGGTCGTGAAGACAATCCACCTCCTACAACAGGTGAATTACGCAGAATACCAAATGCAATGTTAGGTGGCCATGAAATGGATTGGGTACGTGCTGCAAAAGAAAAAAAGAAAAACAGAGTAGAGACTAGCTCTAATTTTTCTTATGCAGGTCCATTAAACGAAGTTGTTGTTGCTGGAAATCTTGCCGTGAGATTACAAGATTTGAGAAGAAGATTAGAATGGGATGCTGAAAATATGACAATCACAAATATTGGTGATGAAGAAGAAATAAGAGTAGTCAGTACCGATAGCTTTAAAGTGATAGATGGCGATCCTAAATTTGATACAAAATATAAAACCATTAATGCTAAAAAAGCAGCTGAAGAATATGTGAAACACACCTATAGAAATGGTTGGTCTTACTAAATTAAAATCAAAGGCGGATCTTTTTTGATTGCTAAATTTTTACAAAGTCGAACTAAACAAACAAAACAAATAATTTAAAAACCATAAAAAATGAGAAAATCAATTTTATTTCTGTTTACCCTAACCTTAGTAATTGCCTGTGGCAAAGCAAAAAAAGAAAACAAAGAAGAACAAAAAGAAGTCGTTGAAAATACCGATAAAACTGATGTTGTAGAAAAACAAGAAGTTAATACTCTAACCGAAAAAGAAAAAAAAGAGGGTTGGAAATTACTTTTTAACGGAAAAAACAGTGATGGCTGGAGAGGTTATAATACAGATAAATTTCCAAGCGATTGGAAAATTCAAGACGGCACACTATTTATGGCGGGTTCTGGTAGAGGAGAAGCTGGTTCAGAAAACGGAGGAGATATTCTTTATGACGAAAAATTTGATAATTTTCACTTAAAATTAGAATGGAAAATTTCTGAAGGTGGTAATTCTGGAATTTTTTATCTCGGTCAAGAGTCAGATGATTTTGACTATATTTGGGAAACCGCACCTGAAATGCAAGTTCTTGATAATGAAAGACATCCCGATGCTATGTTAGGCACTGATGGCAACAGAAAAGCAGGTTCACTATATGATATTTATCCCGCTAAACCACAAAATGCAAAACCAGCAGGTCAATGGAATAAGGTTGAAATTATTGTGTTTAAAGGCACGGTAGTCCACAAACAAAATGGAAAAACAGTTGTAGAATATCATTTATGGACTCCAAAATGGGAAGAAGATGTGGCCAAAAGCAAATTTCCTTCCTTAAATGAAAACTGGGCTGATGTTGCCAAAGAAGGCTATATCGGATTGCAAGACCACGGTGATGATGTTTGGTTTAGAAACATAAAAATTAAAGAGTTATAAATTAAAATTATCCGAATAATTGCAATATCTTTTATGAAGATCCCTTTACTCGATTAATAAAATTAATTTGTTTTAACGTGAGTTCGATTTATTGAAATCTGTAAATCAAATGATTACATATTTTCATTTCGTACGAAGAATAAGGAGAAATCTCATCCTACCGAGATGTCTCGTCGCTCATGCTTCGCTCTTTCGACATGACAAGTGATTACATATCTGTATTTTATATGAATATATTTTATTGGAATTTATATCGAACTCATGTTGTTTTAATATAAAACTCATACTAAAATAAAAAACCCCACTAAAAAGTGGGGTTTAAAATTTATCAGATAAAGCAGTAAACTACTTTTCTTCTTTAGCTTTTTGTTTGTTGAATTTTTTATACTTGTTTTTGAACTTGTCAATACGCCCAGCAGTATCAACCAATTTGGTTTTACCCGTATAAAATGGGTGAGAAGTTCTTGAAATTTCTAATTTAACTAAAGGATATTCCACACCATCTATTTCGGTAGTTTCTTTAGCCTCAGCAGTTGATTTAGTGATAAACACGTCATTGTTAGACATGTCTTTAAAAGCAACTAATCTATAATTTTCTGGGTGTATGCCTTTTCTCATAGGTATTCAATTTTTTGGATTGCAAATGTAATGATTTTTTTTGATTCCAAAAAAATTGATCTAAATATTATTTTTCTTTTATTGAGTCAAGATAATATTGATAAAGCTGATCAGCAGCTTTAAACGATGAAATTTCTTGTTGTTCAATTTTATCGAGATAAATTTTTAATTTTGATTTTAACTTAGGATGATTGTAAAAATTTTGTTTCAACTTTTGGTTTAGGCTGTCAAATAACCAAAATTTTTGTTGCTCAAAACGATTCTGATTAAAAAAACCATTTTCGATAGTAGATTTTTGATAAGCCTTTATCATATCCCAAATTTCAGTAATACCTTTATTGTTAATTGAAGAAATACACTTCACTTTTGGTATCCATTGGCTGTTTTTTTCAGGATAGAGATGAAGTGCTCTTTTAAATTCCATTTGTGCTTTTTTGGCGGCTTTTTGGTTTTCTCCATCAGCTTTATTGATTAAAATAGCATCAGCCATTTCTATAATGCCACGTTTCATGCCTTGTAGTTCGTCGCCTGCACCTGCTAATTTTAATAATAGAAAAAAATCCGTCATACTGTGGACAGCGGTTTCGCTTTGACCTACACCAACGGTCTCAACAAGAATAACATCATATCCGGCTGCTTCACAAAGGATAATACTTTCACGTGTTTTTCTTGCCACACCGCCAAGTGAGCTACCTGATGCTGTTGGTCTAATATAGGCGTTTTTTTCTTTTACCAAACCCTGCATTCGGGTTTTGTCGCCTAAGATGCTTCCTTTTGAAACTGAACTCGTCGGGTCAACTGCCAAGACCGCAACTTGTTTTCCTTCTTGAATAAGCGTTTTGCCAAAGGCTTCTATAAATGTGCTTTTACCAACGCCAGGAACACCTGTAATACCGATTCTAATGGATTGCCCTGAATGTGGCAAACAGGACGTAATGAGTTCATCTACAGTTTTTTGATGTTTTTGCTGTTCACTTTCTATTAAGGTTATAGCTTGACTTAATGCAACTTTATCGCCATGGATTAACCGAGAAAACAGGGTTTTGACAGATCTACTTTTTCTTTTTTTTAACTTAGATTGATATTTAGGATTTATATAATTATTCAAAAGGACTAAATTTTTAAGTCTTAGCAGGTTTTATCGATACAGGAACAACAATATCATCCCAAGCCAGAAACATATTGATGTCACCAAACTGTTCATCAAAGTAAATGCTGAATTGCTCTATGGTTTTAAGATTTTTTGAAACAGGAACTTCAACCTTTAAAACGTCAAATTTCTCTACTCGCGAGGCTTTACCATCAGAAAAATTTACACCCCAATTATACATTTTATCATTAAAAATAACGACCCACGAGGTTTCGTTAGGAATTGTCCACAAAGTATATTTTCCTGCTTCAAGTAGCGAACCTTCAATCAAAAGGTCTTTGTTGGTTTTAAAAGTAGTGGCTTCGTTTGCACCCGTTCGCCATACTTCGTTGTATGCTACAATATTTCCAAAAATATCTCTTCCTTTTTTATAAGGTCTATTATAAAATACTTCAATTTTTAAACTGTCTTGTTTGAAAACAACAGTATCTTCTGGGCTGTGTTTTTTTGTGTTAAATCTCATAATATAAAAACCAGCAATAGCAACAATAATCAGTCCTGCTATGATGAAAAGTATAATTTTAAGCGCTTTAGGCATAGTTGATAATTTTTTGATGAATATAAGTCAAATATACATTTTTTATTTTTGAATAATTTGATAATATTTTTGCGACTTTATAACATTTTAGCTTTGATGCAATTTCTGTTATAAAATTCTTTTACTTTGTAAATCTGATTTTAAAAAACAATGAACTTCAACTCTACTGAAATTGATCAAAAAGATTATGTCAATTTATTTAAAAGCATTTTAAAACCTCGTTTAATTGAGGAGAAAATGTTGATTTTGCTGAGGCAAGGTAAAATTTCAAAATGGTTTAGTGGCATTGGTCAAGAAGCTATTGCTGTTGGTGTCACTTTAGCTTTGAAAGATGATGAATATATTTTGCCTATGCACAGAAATTTAGGTGTTTTTACAACTCGAAATATTCCTTTACACCGTCTGTTTTCTCAATGGCAAGGCAAACTTAGTGGATTTACCAAAGGACGTGATAGAAGTTTTCATTTTGGAACACAAGATTACAAAATTATTGGAATGATTTCTCATCTTGGTCCACAACTTGGCGTAGCTGATGGTATTGCTCTTGCTCAAAAATTAAGAAAAACAAATAAAGCAACCTGTGTGTTTACTGGCGAAGGTGGCACAAGTGAAGGCGATTTTCACGAAGCTTTAAACATTGCTTCGGTATGGCAATTACCCGTTGTGTTTTGTGTAGAAAACAACGGTTATGGACTGTCCACGCCAACTAACGAACAGTTTAATATTGAAAATATAGCCGATAGAGGAAAAGCTTATGGCATAGAATCTCATATTATTGATGGAAATAATATTGCAGAAGTTTATGAAAAAATGACCTATATTTTTGAAGAGGTTCGCAAAAGACCTAAACCAGTTTTAGTTGAATTTAAAACTTTTAGGCGTCGTGGTCATGAAGAGGCTAGCGGAACAAAATATGTCCCTAATCAGCTAATAAGTCACTGGAGTTCGAAAGATCCAATTGATAATTTAAAAAAATATCTTTTAGATAAACATATTTTAGATGAATCAGAAATAGAACGTATAAAGTCTGAAATCAAATCAGAAATAGATAAACATCTACAAATTGCTTTCAATGAACCGAAAGTCGAGTCTTCAATAAAGGGAGAATTAAATGATGTTTATGCACCAAATGATCAAAAAATCATAAAACCTAAACGCAATAAAACATCTGAAAAACGTTTTGTTGATGCCATTTCTGATGGCTTGCGTGAATCTATGCAAAGGCATGATGAACTTGTGATTATGGGTCAAGATATCGCTGAATACGGTGGTGTTTTTAAAATTACTGAAGGTTTTGTAGAAGAATTTGGAAAACATCGGGTGCGAAATACCCCAATTTGTGAATCTGGCGTGATTGAAGCAGCTATGGGTTTGAGTATTTGCGGTATCAAATCGGTAGTAGAGATGCAATTTGGCGACTTTGTTTCCTCTGGGTTTAATCCTATTGTTAATTATCTGGCAAAAACATATTACCGCTGGCAACAAAATGCTGATGTAGTGATAAGAATGCCTTGTGGTGCTGGTGTTGGTGCTGGACCATTTCACAGTCAAACCAACGAAGCTTGGTTTACCAAAACACCTGGCTTAAAAGTGGTTTATCCAGCCTTTCCAGAAGATGCAAAAGGGCTTTTATGTGCTGCAATCGACGATCCAAATCCAGTCTTGTTTTTTGAACATAAAGCTTTATATAGAAGTTTAAAAACACAAACCCCTGATGGGTATTTTACTCACGAAATTGGCAAAGCACAAACTGTAAATTTTGGTAACAAAATCAGCATTATCACTTATGGAATGGGTGTGCATTGGGCTTTGGCTTTACTTAAAGAATATCCTGAAAACACTATCGATATTATAGATTTAAAAACTTTAAAACCTTTAGATACAGAAGCCATTCTATCTAGTGTTAAAAAAACCAGTAGGGTAGTGGTTTTACAAGAAGACTCTGCCTTTGGTGGTCTTGCAGCTGAAATTGCTGCGTGGATTAGTGAACACGCTTTTCAGTTTTTAGATGCACCTGTCAAAAGAGTTTGCAGTATAGATACACCGATTCCATTTGCTGAAAATCTAGAAAAAAACTACTTAGCCAACTCAAGATTAAAAACAACACTTGATGAATTGCTCAAATTTTAATTTAAAATCATCCTAAAGTTTAATTTTTTGTATTTTTGAATGAAATTTATTCTCATGTCAAAATCTATTTTAATCTGTATATCTTTTTGCGTTTTCCTTTTTGCCTGTGGAAACTCAAAAAAAGCGGTTGAGAAAAAGCCAGCAAGAACTTCAGAATATATCAACCCTAAAAACGATATGGCAATTGCAGGTTCAGTCAATTTTGATAATAACGAAAGCTTGACTATCTATTCTGCCATTATAAAAAATATCACGGGAGATAAACCTGGTGCTTATATCGGTAATGAAATGGATAAATTGGCAGAACAATTGCAAAACAAATTAGATTATTCTGAATTACTTCGTGTTGGTGAAGGACTGATACTTGAATTTAATTCTAAGTCTAATTTTTATTTTAACACCGGAAAAACAAATTTGAATTCCGAATCAAGACAAAATTTAGATGTTATAGTTTCAACTTTAAAACAATATCCAAAGGTCAACCTGATTATTGAAACGCATACAGATGCTTCCGGTGATGAAGATGTTAATATGAAATTATCTCAAGAACGCGTTTTGTCTATTAAAAATTATCTATTAGAAAAAGGTATTGATTCAAGTCGAATTAAAACCAAAGCTTTTGGCGAAAATCAACCTAAAGTTAATAATGAGACCTTAGAAAATCGCCAGCTTAACAGACGTGTTGATTTTGGATTTTACGCCTCTGATGCTTTAAAAGAAGAAGCTATAAATAAGACTCAATAATTAGTTATCATCTGGCACTGGGTCATAACCTGATTGACCCCAAGGATGACATTTTGATAGTCTTAAAACAGTCAATTTAAAACCTTTAAAAACACCGTGTTTTTTGAATGCCTCATAAGCATATTGTGAACAAGTTGGCTGGAAACGACAACTTGAAGCGGTTAGTGGTGAAATAAGCCACTGATAAATTTTTATCAAGAATAAAAAAGGAAAAATCAATATGCGTTTCATAGTTTTCAAATCTCAATTTTATGGTGTGATTTCATAAGTCGTTCCTTCGGCAGTATCTTTGAGTTGAATTCCTATTTCAATCAAGCGGTCTCTGATTTTATCACTTTGTTCAAAATCTCTATTGGCTCGTGCTTGATTACGCAAATCGATTAAAAGCTCGATAAGCTTATCTTGTTTTTGATTGTTGTTATTGGTGCTACCTATCTTTTCTAAACCTAATACATCAAAGCAAAATGCATGTAAAGTTTTAGATAAAGATTTTATATCTTCTTTGGTCAATGCTAATTTATCATGTTTAGACGCATTGATATATTTTACCGCTTCAAACAATTGAGCTATTAAGACAGGCGAATTAAAATCGTCATTCATAGCATCGTAGCAAGATTGTCGCCATGATTTGATATCGATATCCGATGTCTCTGAAGGTTTTAAACTTTCTAAACTATTAATGGCATTCATTAATCTTTCAAAACCTTTTTCGGTAGAATTTAAAGCTTCGTCAGAAAAATCTAATACACTTCTATAGTTGGCTTGCAACATAAAAAAACGCACAACAGAGGGATGATAGCCTTTAGACAGATTTTTATTATCACCACTAAACAATTCCTCAGGTAAAATATTGTTGCCCGTGCTTTTGGCCATTTTTTTACCGTTTAAAGTCAGCATATTAGCATGCATCCAGTATCTCACTGGTTGTTTGCCATTAGCAGCTGTACCTTGAGCAATCTCACATTCGTGATGCGGAAATTTTAAATCCATGCCACCGCCGTGAATATCAAATTCTTCGCCGAGATACTTTGAGCTCATCACCGTGCATTCCAAATGCCAGCCTGGAAAACCAACGCCCCAAGGTGATGGCCAACGCATGATGTGTTGTGGCTCTGCTTTTTTCCACAAAGCAAAATCTTGTGGATTTTTTTTGTCAGATTGACCTGCAAGTTCTCTGGTATTAGCGATTAAATCTTCTATCTTTCGTTTGCTTAAAATTCCGTAATGCTCTTTTTCGTTATATTTTAAGACGTCAAAATACACGTTACCATTGACTTCGTAGGCTAAACCCTTATCTATAATGGTTTTGATAGCTTCAATTTGTTCAACAATATGACCCGTTGCTGTAGGCTCAATACTCGGAGGAAGATTATTGAATTTTTGAAGCGTATTGTGAAAATCAACCGTATATTTTTGAACCACTTCCATAGGTTCTAGTTCTTCTAATCTGGCTTTTTTAGCAATTCGATCTTCACCTTCTTCGGCATCGTTTTCTAAATGACCAGCATCTGTTATGTTTCTGACATACCTGACTTTATAACCTAAATGCTTTAAGTATCTAAAAATTAAATCAAATGAAATAAAAGTTCGGCAATTTCCCAAATGGACTTTGTTGTAAACCGTTGGTCCGCACACATACATCCCAATATGACCTTTAGTCAGAGGTTTAAAATATTCTTTTTCTCCAGTTAATGAGTTGTATATCTTAAGTTTTTGATTGTCGTATAATGCCATAAATTTAAAAAGTTGTATCTAATTTAATATAATCTAAAAACTCTTTTTTGACATCTTGATTTTTAAATTGACCACCAAACTCGCTAGTTACGGTGCTGCTTTCTATATCTCTAATACCGCGAGAATTTACACAAAGATGTTTGGCATCTACAATACAAGCTACATCTTCTGTATCAAGAGCTTCCTGCAAATCTTTTACAATTTGCATAGTCATACGTTCCTGAACTTGAGGGCGTTTGGCGTAATAATCTACAATCCGATTCATTTTAGAAAGCCCAACCACACGACCAGATGAAATATAGGCGATATGGGCTTTACCAACAATAGGCAATAAATGATGCTCGCAGGTGGAATAGACGGTTATATTTTTTTCAACCAGCATTTCGCCATAGCGGTATTTATTGTCAAAGGTTGACATTTTGGGTTTATGTTTTGGGTTTAAACCTGAAAACATTTCATTGACAAACATTTTTGCTACGCGTTGTGGCGTACCACTTAGGCTGTCGTCAGCTAAGTCTAAACCTAAAGTTTGCATAATGTTATTAACATTTGCTTGAATACGTTTGATTTTTTCTTCATCACTTAATTCAAATGCGTCTTTTCGCAAAGGCGTTTCGCTAGAAGTTCCAATGTGGTTATGACCCAACTCTTCAATTTCAGATAAATTTTCTTCTAAACTCATAGTCAAATAAATATTTGCAAAGATAGTTTTTTTTGAGTGTTTTGAAGTTTTAACCAACGAAAACTCATTTTATTGGCTATTGTTAACACGACTTTAGGAAAATTTTTTATATTTGGAAAAAATACCTCATTTATGAAAACTTTAACTTGTGTCTTATTACTATCATTCTCATTTAGTTTTTGTCAGAATTTTCCTGGTGGATTACCAAATTCAGAGATTTGGATTATAGGTAATCATGCAAATGTTGAAGAGCCAATTAATTTATCGGTTGATTCTAATATTAGAGTTTCGAATTGCGGCCAATCTGAAACTGATTATTTTAATTTCAACGAGTGTTTTTATAGTGCTGAAGGAATTTGTCTTAAATTCAACACAAAGCATGAGTACTCAAAAGGTAAAACTTATTTCTTTGTCGGAGAGCCAGATATTGAGGAAGAAACAAACCTTTCTCAATTACATACAATATGGTCTGAGTTTATTCCTAATAATATAACTTCAAATGTTATTAAAAATAGAACTGGTATTGCTTTGAATAACTCTTTGCAAGGGGATTTGTTTAGCTCTTATAACAATGAACCATCTTACATTAGTTATTATCATTGGAATAACTATCGACTAAATAAAATCTACAAGACATATGGGTTTATAGGTGAAACAGAATATAATGTTGGCAAAAATTTCTCGTTTTCTAATCAAAATAATAATATAGGAGCTGAAAATTTTGTAGGTTATTTTACTGAATTTATATCATTTCCATTTGAATTAGATGCGAATGAGAAAAATCGAGTTGAATCATATTTAGCGCTGAAGTATGGACTTACGTTGAACTCTGATTATAAAAGTTCTACTAATGTAAGGTTTTGGAATATTAACAGTGCTTTTAGTAATAACATATTCGGTGTTGGAAAAGATGATAAAAGTGGTTTATATCAATTAATTGCTGAAAGTAGAAACGAACAAGATTTGCTAGTTGCATCAGTTGGCCCCTATGCTGAAACAAACATTATTAAACAGCAGGAATTAGAATTAACAATTTCTGATAATCATTTTATTTTATTTGGCGATAATAATGGAAACCTTAGTTTAAATGAACCTAATGAAATGTTTGTATCAACTTTAGGAAGAAAATGGTTAAGTCAAAACACAGGTGAAGAATCTAAAGAATATCCAATTAATTTAAGATTTAAAGTAACTAATGAAATTCAAAATATTTTAAATGAAACAGATCTAAAATTATGGTTTTTGAGAGATCCTTTCGTAAATAATACTGAGATTTCTGATTTTCAAAGTGAATTTGTTGAATTTACTAAAATTGATGATATTCAAGAAGGTTATGCAACCGTAGAAGAGATATTTTTTGATATTGATGAAAATAAATTTGATCAGTACACCCTCGCCATTGGACCAGAAATGATTGTTCAAGTAAAATTTCATAGAACAGAATGTAGTAAATATAATATATCTCGAAACGTTGATATTGAAATTACAGGTGGTACACCTAAGTATTCTATCAAAGTTGAGTCTGAAAATGGATATTCTTTTCAAACTATAACTGAAAATACAGTAGTGACACTTGAAGATCTTAGCGAAGGTGTTTACATCATATATGTAGAGGATTCGAATGGCCTTTTTGTTAAAAGGGAGTTTGAAGTTATAATTTATAATATGTTTTTGAATCTTGGACCCGACCAAAATCTAAGTATAAACCAGCAAGAAATTAATCTTTTTGCAGGAGAAGGTATTGAAGATCCTGATGCAACGTATGAATGGTATTTTAATGGAGAGTTGTTAGAACACACAGATCCATTATTAGTGGTCAATGCGCCAGGTGACTATGAGGTGATTGTTACTGCTGGTGACAGATCTTGTTCTATATCTGATAGAATTACAATCACTAATATATTATCAGGATCTATAGATTATTCTCTAGAATGTGATGACGATGAGGCGAACTTTAATGTTAATATATTTGGAGGAATACCAAATTATAATATTCAAGTATTTGATTTGAATAATAATCAAATCGGTCCTGCTCTAGTTGCTAACAATGATTTTAATAGTGTAAATTTAACACTTCCATACGGTTCATATACTATAGAAATTACGGATAATTTAGATGAAACTATAAGTTTAAATGCTGATTTTACAGACCCATGGGAAGGTGTAGATGTAGATATTCATAGTCAAATTCAATGTGGAAATCCAATATTTGTTGTCGATTGTTTACCATTATTGATAGATCCCTCTTTAAATGTTACAGCCCAAAATGTTTCTTACGAATGGACCTATCAACTGATTGGTGAATCGTTTGACGGTATTGTTCACCAAATAAATACAAATAATAATGGGGTTTTAGAATTAATAAATTTAAATATTGATGACGATGGTCCAAGTGATGATGATCCTCCATGTCAAAGTGCGATAATGCGATATACCTTAGATATAGTTAACAATAACGGCTGTATTAAACAACAAAGCTTTATTGTTAGAAGCCTATGTCCAAAAACCATTAATTCATTGCTAAATAAATCAAGTGATAATCCTGATGATTTCAACATTACCACCAAAACCTATCCTAATCCAAGTGATTTGCAAAAAAACGCTAGTCACGAAGTGACGATGAACGAAGTCAAAGATGTGGAGATTAAAGTCTTTGATATTTTAGGAAGACAGGTCTTTGAAAAGAAATTATCGAATGAAAGTCAATACACTATCCCTTTAGAAATTAATGCAACAGGTGTTTATTTTATAATAACTACAACCAGTGAAAAGATACTAACCGACCGTTTAATCATCAAATAATACCCCAGTTTTATGCTTCTATTTAAATCTATCAGAAAAAGTAGTATATTCAGTACTGCAATTGCAAGTATTTTATGTAATGTCATGGTTTTTGGACAGCCAATTCAACAAATGTCTCAAAATACATCTTTACATAAGATTTTAAAATCTAAATTAAATTATCTTAGCCCTAGTTCTTCCAACGGATCAACTTATGTCGAGCCTAGTAATCCTACCGAGTCTAATATTTTTTATGCGGATGAACAATTTGGGCTTATAGGGGTTTTTGACGATCATAAAAGTGAGAAAATTAAAGATAATTTTTTTTACGGTTCACATACCAAATGAATATAACTTAAAGAACTATGATATAACCTTGTCATACGAGCTTTTTGGTTTAGAAGATGCTTCACAAACCACAAAAAGCATAAATGAGAGTAAAAGTTATGGAGGGTCTTTTATTTCTATAAAAGAAGAATGGAAGCATGTAAGTGAGCAAATACCTAATCATTTGATAAATTCAGGTAAAAACACAATTTTTTTTAACAGAAGAGAAAATAAAGATTATGGTTATAAAATAAAGAATCTACGTGTTAAGCTTACACCAGTTAAGTCTAAAGCACCAATCAAAAAATTAAATAGTTTTATTTACGGCAATAAGCTTTATTTGAATGGAATTGTTGATCACGATAAAGTAAAGTCTATACAATATAATGATGAAAATTTGAACTTGAATAATGGTGTTTTTAATAAAATCTTATCTCAAACTGATTTAGACAAAATTAAATTTAAAATCATTTTAAATGATAATACCCAAGCGCTAGTTAAAAAAAAATTAACACCTATTAACTTTAGCGAATATTTGTATTTCCCTAGAATTGATTCTGCTGTAGAGCATGAGGAATTAAGTCAGGAAAGTTCTTTTCTCAAAACATATGATAATGGTCACATACAAATTTTGAATATCGAAGGGCTTTTGTTTAGAGATAGTAAACCAACCCATACCTCTATAACAAATGTCACATACAAATATGCTTCATACCGATTAAATAAATCTCTGGATAGTACAAATCAGTCAATGCTGTATCTTAAATATGATAGTGATAAAATGCCTGTGGGCTATAGTCCAAAAGATATCCAAACATTTTATTTTAGTAATAAGAAAAAAGAATGGATTAGTCTTGAAAAAGATAGTATTGATTATAAAAATGAATTAATTATTACTAAAGTTAATGAAAAAACAGATTATATCAATGGCATAATTAAGCGACCTCAATCTCCTGAAATAGGAAATTATACTCCAACATTATTGACAGACCTCGAATATGCAGACCCAGCATCAGGTGTAGTTTCAATTTCACCTCCTCAACCTAATAATATGGGTGTTGCTTCTACATCATTTCCTTTAAAACTTCCATCGGGTAGAAATGGAATGCAACCCAATTTATCTGTCAATTATAATAGTGAAGCATCTAATAGTTGGATGGGTTTAGGGTGGAACCTTCAAGTACCCAGTATAAGTTTAAATACCAAATGGGGGACACCTGTCTTTGATTCAAATAAAGAAACCGAGCTTTATACATTTTCTGGAAGTGAATTGTTATTAAAAAATAATGGCGAATATACCCAACCGCACAGATCTAATGTTGACATCAACAGGCAAACTGATAGAGTTTTTTATCACAGGGCTGAAGGCAGTTATAGCAAAATAGTGAGACATGGAAGTAATCCAGGTAACTATTGGTGGGAAGTAGTAAATAAAAGAGGCACTACAAGCTATTATGGAGGAGACAATAGTGGCATAAATGAAACTTATGTTCTTAGAAACCTTAGTGGTAATATTACTCACTGGTCATTGCTCAAAACCATTGACGTATTTGGAAATAGGATTGAATATTTTTATGATAAAAATGAGAATATTGATTTGAATAACACTATTTCAGATAGTGGAAATATTAAAGCAACTTCTTGTTATTTGGAAAGTATTGAATATACTTTGAATGACGATAATACTAACTTGGATTATTATAAGGTTGAGTTTATAAGAAATAATTACAACCTTTCTGGTTTATCTGATCTTGACAGAAAAGATAAAATTTTGAACGCTAGAACTGGAACGTTAAGAATTACTGATGACTTATTAACTGAAATAAACATTACTTATCATAAAAATAGTGAAATTCAAAACGTGAGATCATATCAATTTGAATACACTGAATCCGTATTTAATAAAACCCTTTTAGAATCAATTGCAGAATATGACGCAAGTGGTGATTTGTTTTATAAAAATGAAATGGAATATTTTGAAGATTTCAATTCTAGTATAATAGATAACTCTACTGTAAATATGACTTCAAATATCACACCAACTATTGTAGATTCTAATCTTTTTAGCATGTTTAATTCAGATTATTTGTCAACAATTAATACTAGTGAATCCAATGGATATAGCGGTGGTTTAAGAGGAGGAATTGGTATAGGTTTAAACCCATCAAGTAATGTTAATACTTTTGGCCTAAAGGGTAATTATAGCAGAAATAACAGTAAAACTATCAATGATTTAATAGACGTTAATAGTGACGGTTTGCCAGATATCGTTTTCAAACAAAATGGAAATATTAAGTATGTTTTAAACAATTTAGGGAGTAACAATACTCCAAACTTTTCTGATAATATCTTCGATTTTGGGATAAGTAATTTAAAGGAATCAAAATCAAACACTATTTCTGGTGGTGGAAATGCAACCATAGGGATACCAGGAGTTGCTTCAATATCAGCTGGTAAAAGCTGGAGTAAAACTAATTCAACCACAGATGGTTATTTTATCGATTATAATGGTGACGGTTTTGTCGATTATATTAATAATAGCAGAGTGTATTTTAATGTAACAGAAAACGATGTAATAGAAGATCGAGACCTAAACTTCAATATCAACCAAACCGAAAACATAATCAACTCAGATGCCTTTAGTCCTGGTGACAATATGTTTGAAGGTATAAGTTTTGATACGTTAGATCAACTGCGAGATCAATATAATCAATACGACCATGTCAGTGCATGGGTTGCACCTTATAATGGTACCATTCAGGTTATTGGGAATGCCACCTTAGACAATTCAACCCCACATTATAGCAATGGAGACTCTGATTTAAATAGATTTGATTTAGCTATTGAATATTACGATTCTAACCTCAATACGGGCACTGGAAATCCAGTAGAGCTTAACTCAAAACAATTGAGCCAAAATAATTCTTCTGCAAGCATGAACTTATCCGGCATACCAGTAAATTCTGGCGATATATTATTTTTCAGAATTCACAATCATGATTATGGTAATGGTGGAAAAATAGAGTGGAATCCTCAAATTAACTATGTTTTCAATACGAATAACCCTTCTGAAATCAATACCTTTAAAAACAATCCATCACCGCTTACTACGTCAATTTTAAGCCTTAATGACGAAAACAACAAGTCATTAGCCAATTATAATATGGCACAAGATTTTATGCTCAATAATGGAAATCCCTGGACTTTAGATGATTTTGACAATAATTATACCATAGATTTAAATCTTAGTGCTATCAATATTCCTAATGTATTGACGGACGATATTACCTTTAATGTGATTGAAACTGCCATAGAAAAAGTACCAGGTTTAGATCAAAATGACGAGCCTTTAGAACCAATAATAAATGTAGATACTTATGAAGTAAAATATAACATTGAAACAGAAAGTTTTATTCCTAGTAATAGTTTAATTAGCCTTCCTTTAGGCTCGCAAGACGATGATTTTAGTTATAGTTATAATTTTACAGTAAGTAGTGATTCTAATGTTGACTGGAAAAATATTATTTGGCAACCGACAATCACCGATAACGATACATCTACTTCTGATATTAATCCTGCAATCACGTTTGAAACTTATGACAACGTTTTATCAGCCAATAAACATTGGGTAAATATATCTAACAAGATACCTGAACCTATTATTGATGATGATCAATTTAATGACGACCAAACTGAGTTTTTATCCGTAGGTTTAGATAATTTTAGTTTTCATCAGCTAGATGGTATCCCTAATGATGAGTTCCCTATTGAAGTCAATTTTGTGATTAAAGAGCAGTATATTGAACCTTCAACAGGTGATATAATCAGTAAAGTCCCATTTAAAAAAAATTTACTGATATTTAAGTTTGTTGATGATGGAGGAATATTTGGGAGCGATGAAATTTTTTATAAAGTTTCAGATGCAAATATTGAACCGAATCCTGTATTGCCAAGTGATTTCTTGGAATTAGAAGATGTCCAGCATATTTTCACCAAAGAAGATGTAGCTGATCTTCAAAGCCAAAATGCCAAAATTTATGCCGCACTTTATACAAATACCAATAATTTTAAAAGTGTTAATGATCATTATGAATTCTCTATACAATTTAAGTTAAATGAAGACCTAGAAAATTCTCCTACCGGAGATTTTGATGACCCTAACTGGAGTACTTTAAAATTTGCTGAACCTCCTATCTTCAGTAAAAACCCAAACTTTCAAGGCTTTACTTATAAAGGATGGGGGCAATTCTTATACAATGGAGGTTTACATATGCCAAGGCATGAAGATGGAGAAAACATGGGTGAATATATTGATTCTGCCACACCTACAGATTATGGTGATTTATTAATTGACGTTGATGAGCTTATTACAGACACAGATGATGACCTTGACCCTGACCCTGATCAACCAACTTTTGAAAAAATAAGATATACAATTTATAGCAATAATGGTCAATACTATTATAATCAAGATATGTATTTAGACACAGCTGATGATAATGTAATTAGTGCAAAATATGAATTGAACCAAAATGACATACCGGTTTTTTATGTCGGTCGTTTTGGAGAAAGCAATATTTATAATCAATACATTGACCCCAACAATTTTGGTAATACCGATGATAGCTTTGTTGGTTTTAAAATTAGATCCAGGTCCAAAGGGAAAACAAATTCTGGTGGACTAGATGTAGGAATTTATGATGCAGGTGTAAATGGGTCGAAAAGTGAAGCTAGAACAGAAGTATTATCAGAATATATTGATTTAAACGGAGATAGGTATCCAGATTTTGTGACCAAAACTAAGATTCAGTTCAGTTCAATGAAAGGTGGGTTAAGTAATAATATTAAAACCCAAGAAAACATATCTGAGTTAAATTCAAATTTTTTTAGAGGCTCTAGCAATAAAGATCAATTTCATGGAGCATCAATATCTTCTTCTACCTTTACATCAAACAATCAAGGTAGTAGCAATATAGATAACCCTAATATTCCTAATATAGAAGCCAGTTTTGGACTTACAGAAGGTTACACAGAATCTATACAACAATGGCTAGATATTAATGGTGATGGGTTAACAGATAGAGTTGAAATCATACCTCAAACTGATGCAGTTATTGATCAAACAACTACAAGCATAGAAGTACAGCTAAATACAGGGTACGGTTTTTCAAAAAAAATAAATTGGGCAGATCAACTCTCTTCCATACCTACTACACCTTACATTAGTGAAAGAGAAAGTGATAATTCTGGGATAGGCAGCGGTTTTAATACCTCTCAAACAACATCATTTTCATTCGGAATAGGTGGAAGCGTAAATACTTCGACAAGTAGAATCAAGTTGGTTGATGTAAATGGAGATGCTCTTCCTGACCTGTTACTTGACAATGGTACATACTACATAAATAATGGAACAAATTTTGATGCAAATCCTAAAAGTTTTTATAACGATGCCACTGATGTCAACAAATCCTCTAGTCTTACACTTAATGGTTCATATACATCAGGAACAGCATTTTGGGTGGTTTGGATCCCTGTAAAAGTGACAGGAACAGTTTTGGCTACTACATCAATAAGCAAGAATCATATAGCTGTTTCTCTAAGGGATATCAATGGTGATGGCTATGTTGATGATATTCATGATACGAGTTCAGGTATGAATTTAAATGTAAACTTGAGTAAAATTAAAAAAACACATTTGCTCAAAAAAGTGACAACACCATTTGGTGGTAGTTGGGAAGTAAGCTATGCCAGAGCTGGTAATACCTCATCTTTACCTCAAAATAAATGGGTATTGGATGAAGTAACAACATTTGATGGCTATCCTGGTGATAATGATTTATCAGTAGATGAAACTAAACAAACATTTGAATATTCAAATCCCTTTTATGATAGGCATGAAAGAGAGTTTTATGGTTTTGAAATCTTAAGAATAAATAGCTTTATCAAAGAAAATCAAAGTGATCAGTGGACTTTATACAACTATACCTTAAAAAAAATACATAATGATAATTTCTATTTAAAAGGAAAAATAAACGATGTGTCTTCTTTTACAAGCCAAGATCAACCTTTATCTCAAACGCAGTATTTTTATAAGGCTTTTGATCATAACACTTCTACTGATGGCTCCTCAAGCACGCCAACATTAAATACCGACCCCAATGACAATTTAGATTTGTCATTGTCAAACCAAGAAAAGTACTCTAGGATTTTTGTGGCTTTATCAAAAAGAATATCCTTGACTTTTGAAGAAGGTAGTAGTCTATCTTTGATTGAACGCTTCGAAGAATATGATCAATTTGGTAATCTTACAAGCTATACCAATTTCGGAAATGGCTCAAGTAATGATGCATATAGAACCGAAATAGAATATGAAAACCCAAACTTTTTCAGCTCAATCAATAACCCATTCTTAGGTTTTCCCAAAAAAATTCAAGTATTTCAAAATTCAGACAATACACTTTTAAGAGAAAGAATAGCCAATTACTATTCAAATGGTAATCTCGCAGAAATTACAACAAAACTTAATTCTAGTGAAACAACAAATATAATTTTCAATTATAACACTTATGGCCTGTTGACCAGCATTGTAGAGCCTGATAATACAGCAGAAAATAATGCTTCATTGGGCTTTACAAAATCTATTGAATATGATGAAAGTGTAAAGACTTATCCAACTACAATTACAAATTCTTATGGCTATCAGTCATCTACAGAATATGATTTTAGGTTTGGAATACCTTTCCATACTACTGATATTAATAATAAGGAAATGAAATTGAGATATGATGATAGAGGCAGAATTGTTGAATACACAGGCCCCAACGAAGTAGAAAATCCTCAAAATATTCAAAATCTTTGGACCATTCGCTACCAGCATATGAATGAATCTATCAATAACGATTCAAGCCAAACAATGATAGACGCTGCTCATGCTTTTGAACCCACATCAAATGATGAAACACACTATGCTATAACTAGACATAAGGATACTCAAATTGATAACAACGGCGATTATGTTAATTTAAATAATGAGTTTTATACCATCAACATCATCGATGGCCTGGGAAATGCTATTCAACAAAAAAAGACCCTATATTCTCAAAGCGACGGCAGCACTTCCTCTAGTTTAAAGTGGCTGGTTAGCGGTAGGCAAAAAACAGATGCTTTAGGTAGGGTGCTTGAAGAATATTTACCCAATACACAAAATTTTAATAGCATTAATGATACAGACTTTTTCTCAAGTTCGGGAGATTTTTTAAATAGCTGTCTCTACGATCATAAGAACAGAAAAGTCGAGGTCAGCCAAGTCGATGATAGTGGTAATAAAACAATGAGCTATTCAATAAACAATGGAAACCTTGTGAGTGAAGTAGTTAATGAAAAAAATCAAAAACTGGAAACTTTTACAGACGTTAGACAACGTAAAACTAAAACCATTCAGGAAGGTTTAACAATTCAATATGAATATAATGCTATAAATGAACTCACCTCTATTGTCCATCATAATCAGACCAAGACAAATTACTTATATGATTTAGCTGGAAGGAAAGTTGAAATTCAACAACCTGAACGCGGAGTTATAAGCATGAAATATGACAAGGCCAGTCGTTTGATCGAAAAACAAAATTCAAATCTCATGTTGGATTCTCAGCAAAAAATCAATTACACATATCATTACAATCAGCTTTTATCAGTCGAATACCCTAAAAACAAAGAGAATAACATCTATTATATTTATGGCTACCCTAATGAAAGTCTTGCCGATGAACTTAATGCGGTAGGTAGAATAATGATTCAAAAAGATGCCTCTGGTATGCAAATTCTAGGGTATGGCAATATTGGAGAACTTACACAGAGAACAAGAGCTGTAAATGTTGAAGGCGAAAGAACCTATTGGTTTGAGACTGAATGGATTTATGATAGTTGGAATAGAGTACAAGAAATTGTTTACCCGGATGGGGAACGTATATTTTACAATTACAATCTTGCAGGAGATCTTCAAAGTGTATTGAGTGATTTACCTGTTACCATAGATAGTGGTAATCAAGATATTGTAAACAATATTACCTATACCGATTATAATGAGCGCAAAAGTATAACCTATGGTAATGGCACTACGACGTCCTATACCTATGATAGTCAACGCAGAATGCATACCATAAAACATCTCTTTGGTACAGGAGCAAATATTCAAAATGAATACACTTATGATGACTTAAACAATATCAATAGCATATCAACGCTATCACCTGAGCAAGCACTTCCTAGCTCAACGACAAGTGATCTTATCGGTCCGGTTAATTATAATTTTTCTTACGATAATTTCAACCGACTTACCTCTGCATCCGGAAGTTATACAGGGCCAAATGATGTAGTCAATACTCAAAGTCAAGGTGGCAACCCCTTTCTTAAACATGAATATAATCTTGATTTAACCTACGATGCTCAAGATCCGAGTAGAAACTTCATAAACAAAACACAGACCCACCTAAATAAACCGGTAAGTGATCTCAATGAACCGATGGAAAATGCTAGTGTAGTAAAGAATAACAGCTATCAATTAGATTATACCTACGACGACGATGGAGGTCTCATAGCGGGTTCTAACTATGGTTACACTCAACCACATGCCGTGAGAGAAATAAAAGAACAACCCACAGGAGTAAATTGTTGCGGCAGTCAAGATGACCCAAGAATAAAAAACCAAAACATAAAACATGACGCCAATGGTAATCTTACAAAAGTGATAGAAGGTGTGGGAGAAGAAGAAATCACAAAAATTCATTACCTTTGGGATGAAGAAAATAGACTTATGGCTGTAGATCTTAATCCGTATTCTGAAGAAAGTGACCATCCTATTGCCACTTATACCTACGATGCTGGTGGAGAACGGATTATTAAATATCTATATCAACAAGTTGATATTCATAGCAACGCAAAGGACGTTGGCAATGCGCGTAAAACGGAGACTTACATCTATCCGGATGGGATGATTACGGCCAAGGTCTTAAAGTTTATAGTTAGAGATCAAGCCTTGTCTTATACTAAACATTATCATATAGGTAGCCAAAGAGTGGCTAGTAAAATTGGAACCAGTGAGCAATTTGGTTTTTATTCAGAACAAATCATATCCCTTGCCAATTTAGCCAATGCCGATGGAATAAACCTGATAGATGTTTTACAAGACCCCGATGAAGACGGGCAGAATTTTAACCATCTTAATGAAAGAAGAAACCGTATTTTACAAGCCTTTGATATACAACCACTTGAAAGTGAAACGGATGACATATCAGAAGATGAAAATATCACACCGGGTTCAAATAATTTTGCTCACGGCTATGCCGGCGACCTGCAACATGTAGAAGTGTTTTATTTTCACAGTGACCATCTCGGTTCTTCAAATTATGTATCAAATTACGATGGGGACATCAGCCAACACGCCGAATATTTGCCATTTGGTGAGCTCCTCACCGATGAACACCTCAATTCCCACAATACCCGTTACAAATACAACGGCAAAGAATTTGACCAGGAAACGGGCAACTATTATTACGGCGTCCGCTATTATAACCCCAAAACCAGTTTATGGCTGAGTGTTGACCCCTTAGCAAGCACAATGCCTTCTTGGTCACCATACAATTTTGTATTCAATAATCCACTTCGTTTTGTAGACCCACTGGGGCTTGCTCCTGATGATTGGGTAAAAAGAAAAGATGGAAGTATTTACTGGGACAAAAACGCAAATGACCAAGCATCTACTAAAGCAGGAGAAACCTATTTAGGAAAAACACTAACATTTACATTTAATAGCTACATTGATGCAGACCTTTGGGATGGACCTAACCCACCTTTATTGCCAAGTCCTGCTGGAGATAAATTAACATCTACAATAAAACTAACAGGAAATGAGAATAGTAGTGGAGAATTGACAGGAATCACAGCTACTAAAAGCATACAAATTGGAAAAACCCCAATAGGAAAAGCGAGAGATTACTTTGAAGGCTTAGGAGCAGACCAAAATAAATTCTCATACAGTCAGACTAAAAATGCAGATGGAACATTAGCCACCTATAATTTAAACTTTGAACAGCACGCAAGTGTGTCTCCAAGTGAGGAGTTTGGTTTAAATATGATGGGATTTGATATTGTGAATGTGGCACAACAAGCTAATTTTAGTCTATCGGGCAATAATTTATCTGTTACAGGTGCTACTGACATATTCCCATCAGCGACCTTGTCTGTAAACGGCTCTCAATTATTTAAGTATAATCAGCCATCATTTAGAAATACTCACGGTATAATTAAAACACAGACAGGAGTAAGAATACCAAGAAACCCAATGGATGATGGATTTATTCCTGTTTACGATTACAAGCATTTGAGACCAGCTCCTTCATTTTATAAACGCTATTGATTATGAAAGGAAAGTATAAAATAGTGGTTGGAACCGTAGCTTTAATATTGATAATTTATTTGATGTTTAAATTGTTTTATCCAACGAAATTGACAATTACAGTTCCGAAAAATTACCAAGGACAAATTACATTAGTTCTATCTAATGTGAATAAAGATATTTTGAAAGTTGACGAAAATGGTATAGGGTATATAACTAAACAAACTTTTGAAAAAGCTCACTCAAAACCTATTGTTGTTGAGTCAGATGGAACAAATGTAAGTGACAGAATTGTAGGGTTTAATCCTTCAACTTTCTGGGCTATCGGTAAATCTTCATACGCTACAGAGGAGAATAGTTCTACTAAAGAATTAGAAGTTCAATTTTTATCTTTCGAGCTTGTCCCAAAAGATAAGAAAGGAGAAAAGCAATATTATAGTCCAGATTTAATTGAGCTAATAGATAAAACAAGACTATACGGAAAATAGCAAAAGCCCCTTAACTGGGCTTTTTCATTATACGTTCAATCCTTTAAGCTTTACATTGTTAATCATTGCATCAATGGTATAGAGAATACAATTTTTGTCGTTCTCTGGAAATTTAGCAATATCATTTAAACGCCTAAGCATTGTAGGGTCTTTTAACAGCTCTCTTTCTTCTGTCTCGCCAAGTAGATAATCCCGCTCTGCGAAGTCTGTGACTTCGAAGCTTTACAACTACGTAAGAAGCATAAATCATCATAGGAGTCTGTAACGACTTCACATATTAGCTATTTTAAAGAATTCATTAATTTGCTTATATTGCCATCATGTTCAGCAATGAAGGCTACAAAATACGAAACTAAAACGGTACTGAAGATGGTAAAAGAAGCGGGTATGTATTATATGGAGATAAATCAGGTTTATCACTCTAATCGGAGTTTAAAACTTAACACAACAAGTTCAAATAATTTTGCTCACGGCTATGCCGGTGACCTGCAACATGTAGAAGTGTTTTATTTTCACAGTGACCATCTCGGTTCTTCAAATTATATGTCAAATTATGATGGGGACATTAGCTAACACGCGGAATATTTGCCATTTGGTGAGCTCCTCACCGATGAACACCTCAATTCCCACAATACCCGTTACAAATACAACGGCAAAGAATTTGACCAGGAAACGGGCAACTACTATTACGGCGCGAGGTACTTCAATCCAAAGACAAGTTTATGGTTGTCCGTCGACCCAATGGCGGAGAAGTTCCCGGGATGGTCGCCTTATGCTTATGCGATGCACCGCCCTACGGTACTCGTTGACCCTACAGGGATGAGTGCGGAAAGCCCTGATGATTGGGTTTATGACAAACAGAATGACAAGTATGTTTGGAAAGAGGAAGTAAATGAGGCTGCGGACATTACCAATACAAATAGATACGAATATGTAGGGGAAAGCAAAGGAGATATAAATCAACATTTTGATAAAAATCTTTCTAATTTTGATAGGTTCAAGAGAGCAATTGGTGGCAGTGTTAGACCTAATGTAGATGAAGGGTCTTATATTTCTGCAAAAGTAACCCCAAAATTAGAGGAGGCTATTCATAAACAACGAACGGCTAACCAACGTTTTTCGGAATCTGACCCAAATGACGATTACGCTTCTATGTCAATTTACCCTGCAATAGACCTTAATATTGAAGGATATAGTAGAAAATCCGGAATCTTATCATCAAATACATATTCATTTAAATCCACATTAAATATTGACGGTGAGAATATTCCTTTTACAGGTAATTACACAGTTAGAAACAAAAATGCAAACTATATAAACCAAGTGGACGCAACTCAAAATAGTTTTGCGACCCCTTTCGGGCAACTTTACAGTAACCCTGTTATTTTTAGTGGAAAAGGACCAACCGTTATAATTAACTTGGGAAATAAGTCGGCACAGAAAAGGATAGATAATTTTATGTGGGACTTTTAAAAAATGATAGTATGAATAAACTATTCACAGTTGTAATATTTTTATTGTTTATTTCCTGTAATGATTTTGATGAAAGCATACAGGGTATTTGGGTAAGTTCTTATCTTCAACGTGCAGATGAAAATAAACGGTTGCCTATTCCTGCAAAAAAGGTAATAGAGTTTATAAATGACTCCGTGTATATCAAGGGGGTGAAAAATTTTCCAAATAGTAATTATGGAGGGATATATACGGTAAAAGGGAAAAAGCTGATAGTTGATGACACTATTACATTTAATGTGATTAATAGGTCAAAAGATAGTTTGGTTTTTGAAGATTATGACGGGACAAAAATGGTGTACAAAAAGCTGTCAGATTCCCTAAAAAATATATCAAAAAAGAAAATACCTTTAAAAGGTAAGTCATTCCGTGTTGATTACCAAAAACTAACGGATACCGTAACATTTTTAAACAGTTCGGTTCTTGTAAGCAAACACTATGGAAACCTTAAAAGAAATTGGGAATTGATAAACTATAAGGGTTATGATTTTTTAATGATTGATGATAGTTTTGATTTGCCTTTAATAGTGAGAAATATCCAAGAAAAGGAGGGTATCATAAATTTCACATCATTATACGTAAATTCAGAACCGATTAAAATGATTGAATTAGATAGCGTTTATGAAAACAAATAAATCCCGATGGTCGTGCACCTGAATGGGTTCCCGATAGTGAAGGAAATTTAATTGCAGAAAAGGGAGATAATGCACAGACATTAGCAGATTTTCAAGGAATATCTTATTCAGAAGCAGAAAAACAACTACAAGATCAAGGATATATTGATAATAATGGAAAACCCGCTCTGCGAAGTCTGTGACTTCGAAGCTTTACAACTACGTAAAAAGCATAAAGCATCACAGGAGTCTGTAACGACTTCACATATTAGCTATTTTAAAGAATTCATTGATTTGCTTATATTGCCATCATGTTCAGCAATGAAGGCTACAAAATACGAAACTAAAACGGTACTGAAGATGGTAAAAGAAGCGGGTATGTATTATATGGAGATAAATCAGGTTTATCACTCTAATCGGAGTTTAAAACTTAACACAACAAGTTCAAATAATTTTGCTCACGGCTATGCCGGCGACCTGCAACATGTAGAAGTGTTTTATTTTCACAGTGACCATCTCGGTTCTTCAAATTATGTATCAAATTACGATGGGGACATCAGCCAACACGCCGAATATTTGCCATTTGGTGAGCTCCTCACCGATGAACACCTCAATTCCCACAATACCCGTTACAAATACAACGGCAAAGAATTTGACCAGGAAACGGGCAACTATTATTACGGCGTCCGCTATTATAACCCCAAAACCAGTTTATGGCTGAGTGTCGATCCTCTCGCACACGAATATCCATTAATATCACCATATGCATATGTGGCTAACAATCCAATAAATGCAATTGATCCTGATGGTAGAAAAATTATATTCATTAATGGTAAGCTAGGAGGCGGTTCACCTTCAGGAGGTAAAGCCTATTGGAACAATAGTTTTGTACAAGGAGCTAAAGACTATTTGTATGATGATAAAGCTTATTTTGTAAATACTGATTATAGCTACTTTTCATCTGCAAGTGGTAGAACAAACCAAGGTTATGAGTGGGCAAAAAATAACTATGAAACTTTAATTGAAGGAATGTCTGAGGGTGAAGTTTTTAATATGGTATCACATAGTATGGGTGGAGCCTATTCAAAAGGAGTAGAGAAATATTTAGAAGAGAAAGGCTGGGAGGTTCAGACTAATGTAATGATTAACACCTTCCAAGTTGATGATATTGAAGTAGGTGATAATGATGCTACTTATAATATTGATTATCAAAATACAGATGACCCTGTTTTGTTTTGGTTTGATACAAATTTAGGTTATGGGGAATTAGAAAATGCAAATGCTACTATTAGAGAGGAATCAGGAGAAGAAACTACATCTTTTAAACACAGGAGTCCGATAGATGGTGGAAGGAAGTTTTGGGATAATTTAGACCAAAAAATTATAGAATCAGAGAAAACAAAACAAGAGTAAAATGAAATTAATAGTCAAAATTTTAATAGTGTTAATTCTAGTCTATTCGATTTTTTTCAAGATGATTACAGGCTTTTTTGACTTTTTAAATAAAAATAGGGATATGGGGTTTTGGACATCCTTTTTTGAAAGTGACCTGCCTAATATAGTGGGTATTCTGTCAATGATTTACTTATTATGGCTTTTAATAAAACCTAAAAAACAATCAAATTAAAAATCAAGGCCTTGCAGGAATGCAGGGCTTTTTTGCTTTTACAAAGCTGCTACATTTTTATTAAAGAAATCCTTGAACTTACTTTTGGTAAGCATTCCATCAATAATGCGAAAAATAGCATTTTTATCTTCTTCGTCCAGTTGAGCAATTAATTTAAGGCGTTCGTTAGTAGACTTATCTACAATGGTAATTTCATCAGGAACTTTATCCCGCCCCGCGAAGTCTGTGACTTCGAAGCCTCAAAATTACCCCGCTCTGCGAAGTCTGTGACTTCGAAGCTTTACAACTACGTAAGAAGCATAAATCATCATAGGAGTCTGTAACGACTTCACATATTAGCTATTTTAAAGAATTCATTAATGTATCATTCTGGGGGAGGAAAATCTCTCGCCTTTAGGCGAAGACTTTAGTTTTTTTATATTTTTGATATGTGCAAAATTACAGAAAAACATCACACACAACATATGATTGTAAATATCATATAGTTTGGATAACGAAGCCTAGCTCAACGACAAGTGATCTTATCGGCCCTGTCAATTATAATTTTTCTTACGATAATTTCAACCGACTTACCTCTGCATCCGGAAGTTATACAGGGCCAAATGATGTAGTCAATACTCAAAGTCAAGGTGGCAACCCCTTTCTTAAACATGAATATAATCTTGATTTAACCTACGATGCTCAAGATCCGAGTAGAAACTTCATAAACAAAACACAGACCCACCTAAATAAACCGGTAAGTGATCTCAATGAACCAATGGAAAATGCTAGCGTAGTAAAGAATAACAGCTATCAATTAGATTATACCTACGACGACGATGGAGGTCTCATAGCGGGTTCTAACTATGGTTACACTCAACCGCATGCCGTGAGAGAAATAAAAGAACAACCCACAGGAGTAAATTGTTGCGACAGTCAAGATGACCCAAGAATAAAAAACCAAAACATAAAACATGACGCCAACGGTAATCTTACAAAAGTGATAGAAGGTATAGGAGAAGAAGAAATCACAAAAATTCATTACCTTTGGGATGAAGAAAATAGACTTATGGCTGTAGATTTTAATCCGTATTCTGAAGAAAGTGACCATCCTATTGCCACTTATACCTACGATGCTGGTGGTGAACGGATTATCAAATATCTATATCAACAAGTTGATATTCATAGCAATGCAAAGGACGTTGGCAATGCGCGTAAAACGGAGACTTATATCTATCCGGATGGGATGATTACGGCCAAGGTCTTAAAGTTTATAGTTAGAGATCAAGCCTTGTCTTATACTAAACATTATCATATTGGTAGCCAAAGAGTGGCTAGTAAAATTGGAACCAGTGAGCGATTTGGTTTTTATTCAGAACAAATTATACCCCTTGCCAATTTAGCCAATGCCGATGGAATAAACCTGATAGATGTTTTACAAGACCCCGATGAAGACGGGCAGAATTTTAACCATCTTAATGAAAGAAGAAACCGTATTTTACAGGCCTTTGATATACCACCACTTGAAAGTGAAACGGATGACATATCAGAAGATGAAAACGTCACAACGGGTTCAAATAATTTTGCTCACGGCTTTGCCGGTGACTTGCAACATGTAGAAGTGTTTTATTTTCACAGTGACCATCTCGGTTCTTCAAATTATATGTCAAATTATGATGGGGACATTAGCCAACACGCCGAATATTTACCATTTGGTGAGCTCCTCACCGATGAACACCTCAATTCCCACAATACCCGTTACAAATACAACGGCAAAGAATTTGACCAGGAAACGGGCAACTACTATTACGGCGCGAGGTACTTCAATCCAAAGACAAGTTTATGGTTGAGTGTTGACCCTCTTGCAAGCGAGTTCCCCAGCTGGTCACCGTACAACTTCACGATGAATAACCCAATTAGGTTTATTGACCCTGATGGTCGTGCACCTCAAGATATAATCGTAACCACAAGTGGCGGAAAAGAGTTGTTTAGGTTAAATGATGGCAAAACAGAGATTACTCGTATGACTGCTCGTCAAGTTTATGGCAGAGGCATTCAATGGTTTGAATCTTCTGCGGATAACTATATGCCATTAATTTCTAAAGCACAGGGATTATCAACATTTTCTGAATTAAAGCATTTCTCTTGGAATGAGATAGCGGAGTTTGCAGAAACGGATAGATGGATGTTAAGTTATCGTGCTGGTGGCTCAGGGGATTGGAAAGCTGATGGAAAGCCAGGGGATGGCTACTTAATGGTTACAGTTGACGGTGAGCCATATTGGACAGATGCAGTAGGACAAATTCCTTTTGCTGTTGACAAGTTTACAGATGAGCTTGAAAGCACCGGTAATGCCAGTACTGCAAGGCAGAAAACTATTGAAGCTGGTCAAACATTTGGTGATGGTAATGTAATAGGAGGTGAATCAGATAACACCAATAGCTACGATAATGCAATGATTAAACGTGCTATTAATTGGGCAGAGAAAAGATACAAAGTTATCAAAGGAAGTGGCTGGTTTGGAGGTAACTACGACCTTCAAAAAACGAATCATTCGCCTTCTAATCTTTCAAAGCAATCAGATGAAAAGCAATAGTTTTTTAATACACATAGGAAAGCTTTTTGCGGTAGTTCTATTAGGTTTTTTGTTTTATTACCTATCATTCAAATTGCTTTTTCATTATACTATTCCTAAAGTAGGGCATAGAATTTCTTGGGGTATAGGCGTATATTATAGCTACTTTGCTTTTTTTGCAGTACTCTGTGGAGTTAGTTTTTCAAGTCTACTTAAGAATAAAGCATATCATTTAGTTATAAGTATAGTTTCTTTTATAGGATTTTTAATTTACTGGAAGTCAGTATTTAAAATATACCCAAATCGTACACTTTTTGTATTGTTGGTAGGATTAGGTATTTGTATTGTTACTTATCTTATAACTCGGAAGCTAAAGTATAAGAAATAATCTAACAGGAGTATCGCTGGGCGGTTCTGATGGAATGGGCAATAGAGGTGGTGCTATAGGAGTGGTTACACTAAATAATAATGCAAACATAAATTTTGATTTAAATATTGAAGGCGCAGAAGGCCCGCTTGGTATGACAATGGTAGATGGACAAACTAGAATCACAGGGATAGATATTTCAGTCATCCAATCTTCTGGTACCAGTGCACCAGGTCTACAACTAACACATATTGGAGGAAATTTTGGGCTCAAAAACTGGACTCCTATGGGATACATTAATACAACTAACAGCTCAAATTTTGATTCGTTATCATACCCGACTTTGAGTGATAACTCAACTCACACATCCGGTACAGCGACAATGCATATTCCGTTAGGACAATACAGAATCATGTCAAGAAATTTTTCACAGGCACCTAATTTAAACATAGGGATTAATTCTACAGCTGGCTTCCGTATGCAAACAAGTCCAGATTGGAACACCCATAAATTAAGTACAAGATTTTTTGATACTTCGAAAAACTTTAGATTTTAATTATTATGAATAAGGCTATTTATCTACTTTTTACTATAGTTTTTCTATCTTGCAATAATAAAGATCATGATACCAATATCAAAGATGAAAATTGCAATGGCTATTATGCAAAAAAATACTCAGAATTTTTCAATAAATGGTCTATGAACCGAGAAGATAAGCAAGTAGTAGATTCCACTCTTTATTACCTTGACAAGCAAATGAGTTGTGATCCTAAAAACATTAGTATTATCCAAGAAAAAGCTAATTTTTTGATTTATAACGAGTTATATGAAAAAGCAATAATTGAAATTGACTCTGTTTCCAATACAGATCCGTTTTTTAAGATGATGAAAGGTACTTTATCACTCAAATTAAATAAGAATGATGGTGAAAAGTTATTGAGAGAGGCTCGGAATGAGTTTACTCATTACATCCAAGAATATAATAATCCAAACGATGTTTCTTGGAAAATAATTTTGGACAATTATTTTGAAGGAAAAGAATATGCTCTCAGACAGTCTGCTAAAGTAAAAAAGAACTTCAAAGAGGATTACCAAAAAACAAATATTCAAACTATTGAGCAAATGTTAAAAGAAATGTCTAAGAAAGAAATTTTATATCATTTATTCAAAATTAAATAAAAGAAACCCTCATGGTCGCCATATAACTATACAATGAATAACCCGCTCTGCGAAGACTGTGACTTCGAAGCTTTACAACTACGTAAGAAGCATAAATCATCATAGGAGTCTGTAACGACTTCACATATCAGCTATTTTAAAGAATTCATTGATTTGTTTATATTGCCATCATGTTTAGCAATCTAGGCTACAAAATACGAAACTAAAACGGTACTGAAGATGGTAAAAGAAGCGGGTATGTATTATATGGAGATAAATCAGGTTTATCACTCTAATCGGAGTTTAAAACTTAACACAACAAGTTCAAATAATTTTGCTCACGGCTTTGCCGGTGACTTGCAACATGTAGAAGTGTTTTATTTTCACAGTGGCCATCTCGGTTCTTCAAATTATATGTCAAATTATGATGGGGATATTAGCCAACACGCCGAATATTTGCCATTTGGTGAGCTCCTCACCGATGAACACCTCAATTCCCACAACACCCGTTACAAATACAACGGCAAAGAATTTGACCAGGAAACGGGCAACTATTACTACGGCGCCAGGTATTATAAACCTAAAACCAGTTTATGGTTGAGTGTTGACCCGTTAGCGGAGAAGTTTCCTGGTTGGAGTCCGTACAATTTTGTGATGAACAACCCCATAAACTTCATAGACCCCGATGGTCGTGCACCTGAATGGGTTCCCGATAGTGAAGGAAATTTAATTGCAGAAAAGGGAGATAATGCACAGACATTAGCAGATTTTCAAGGAATATCTTATTCAGAAGCAGAAAAACAACTACAAGATCAAGGATATATTGATAATAATGGAAAATCTACATTGAAAATTGGAGATAAAGTTGAGTTAGATAATGTTTATACGAGATCCATTGAAAATTCTACAAGCGATCTTACTTTAGATAAGGCAATTGCAGGAACAAGTACGACAGGAGCTACGCCTGAAGACAATTATAACTGTTGGGGTTCTGCTTGTGCGGGAAGTCAAGGGAAAGAAATAAAAGTAGGGGTTGGTATACCTGTAGGAAGCACATTTGACGCAAATTTAAAGAGTGATTATACTTCTACAACAGAGCCAAATGCTCAATTCGGCAAGACTGTATTACGTTTTGCTGATGGAGGAAATAACGTGCAGCACGGTGCAGTGTTTTATGGCAGAAGCCAAGATGGTACGCCTTATGTTTATACAAAAAATGGATGGTATCTTAAACCAGAGGTGATGAAACTTTCAGATTTACAATCAAAAATTCCAAGTTATGGTACAGTTCAAGGCATTAATACTGGTCAGTCTGGTTATTATGACCCTAAATAGTTGTAGTGGTCAGAATAAAAATAGTAAGGCAACACAAACAGAAGAAACAGTCAAAAAGGTTATGAATGATACAATATTTATTTCAAAGGCTCAATTTCAAATAATGACCAATAAAATGGGGGTTTTGGATATTGAAGTTATAGGAGACAATCTTATTGCTAAAATTGCAAACAGTAAAAATCCTATTCTTAAAATAGAACTGGGAGATAATTATATCATAGCAAAGGGGAATAACATCTTTAACTCGTCAGTTCCGAGCGAGTGCGATTATTTTTATCCATTGAGTAATGACAATAAGATAGTTACAAAAGGTAAACACACAATAAACCTTAGAAAGATTGATAAGGTCACCGAATAGGGGGCTTTTTTTATACGTTCAATCCTTTAAGCTTCACATTATTAATCATTGCATCAATGGTATAGAGAATACAATTTTTGTCGTTCTCTGGAAATTTAGCAATATCATTTAAACGCCTAAGCATTGTAGGGTCTTTTAACAGCTCTCTTTCTTCTGTCTCGCCAAGTAGATAATCCCGCTCTGCGAAGTCTGTGACTTCGAAGCTTTACAACTACGTAAGAAGCATAAATCATCATAGGAGTCTGTAACGACTTCACATATTAGCTATTTTAAAGAATTCATTAATGTATCATTCTGGGGAGGAAAATCCCTCGCCTTTAGGCGAAGACTTTAGTTTTTTTATATTTTTGATATGTGCAAAATTACAGAAAAACATCACACACAACATATGATTGTAAATATCATATCAACGCTATCACCTGAGCAAGCACTTCCTAGCTCAACGACAAGTGATCTTATCGGTCCGGTTAATTATAATTTTTCTTACGATAATTTCAACCGACTTACCTCTGCATCCGGAAGCTATATAGGACCAAATGATGTAGTCAATACTCAAAGTCAAGGTGGCAACCCCTTTCTTAAACACGAATATAATCTTGATTTAACCTACGATGCTCAAGATCCGAGTAGAAACTTCATAAACAAAACACAAACCCACCTAAATAAACCGGTAAGTGATCTCAATGAACCAATGGAAAATGCTAGCGTAGTAAAGAATAACAGCTATCAATTAGATTATACCTACGACGACGATGGAGGTCTCATAGCGGGTTCTAACTATGGTTACACTCAACCGCATGCCGTGAGAGAAATAAAAGAACAACCCACAGGAGTAAATTGTTGCGGCAGTCAAGATGACCCAAGAATAAAAAACCAAAACATAAAACATGATGCCAACGGCAATCTTACAAAAGTGATAGAAGGTGTAGGAGAAGAAGAAATCACAAAAATTCATTACCTTTGGGATGAAGAAAATAGACTTATGGCTGCAGATCTTAATCCGTATTCTGAAGAAAGTGACCATCCTATTGCCACTTATACCTACGATGCTGGTGGTGAACGGATTATCAAATATCTATATCAACAAGTTGATATTCATAGCAATGCAAAGGACGTTGGCAATGCGCGTAAAACAGAGACTTATATCTATCCGGATGGGATGATTACGGCCAAGGTCTTAAAGTTTATAGTTAGAGATCAAGCCTTGTCTTATACTAAACATTATCATATTGGTAGCCAAAGAGTGGCTAGTAAAATTGGAACCAGTGAGCGATTTGGGTTTTATTCAGAACAAATTATACCCCTTGCCAATTTAGCCAATGCCGATGGAATAAACCTGATAGATGTTTTACAAGACCCCGATGAAGACGGGCAGAATTTTAACCATCTTAATGAAAGAAGAAACCGTATTTTACAAGCCTTTGATATACCACCACTTGAAAGTGAAACGGTTGACATATCAGAAGATGAAAACGTCACACAGGGTTCAGATAATTTTGCTCACGGCTATGCCGGCGACTTGCAACATGTAGAAGTGTTTTATTTTCACAGTGACCATCTCGGTTCTTCAAATTATGTATCAAATTATGATGGGGACATTAGCCAACACGCCGAATATTTACCATTTGGTGAGCTCCTCACCGATGAACACCTCAATTCCCACAACACCCGTTACAAATACAACGGCAAAGAATTTGACCAGGAAACGGGCAACTATTATTACGGCGCCCGCTATTATAACCCCAAAAACAGTTTATGGCTGAGTGTTGACCCGTTGGCGGAGAAGTTCCCGGGGTGGAGTCCGTACAATTTTGTGATGAACAACCCCATCAATATGATAGACCCTGATGGGAGAGCACCTATGTCTGTTGATGGTGAATATGAAATTACTCACGATAAAGACGGAAATGAAGTTAAAACAAAAGTATCGACACTAGGAGATGATGTCGGTATAGATTTTAACCATCATCTAGATGGCGATAAGAAAGGGCAAACTGAAATAGTAAATACCAATAATGGTTTTACTAATTGGATTTCTGACTCAAGATTTATGAGAGGATACACACAAAGAGATGAAAGTACTAACTGGGAGTCTGTATATGATGAATGGCAATCAGGTACAGGACCTGAGAATAGTCTGTTTTTTGGTAGAGATAACAATATGATTAAAGATATTAGAACAAGTAATCTTTATCACGGAGCAAGAAACGATTATTTAAAAGCCAAAGCTTGGGATTTTGATAATAAGATTTCAAAAAAATATATTCCAATAGATTTTGGACTTTCTGGATTGTTGCTTTCAGGAACTAATATGACTATGCAAATGATGGGTTCAGGAGGAGCTAGTTTTTATGATATAGGAAACAACCAACGTTTAACAATAATAACAGACCAAAAGACAAAGGAATCATTCTATTATCATTTACCTTGGATAAATAATATAAATCGAACTGGTTCAGGCACACAGCCTAAGCAAAGTACTACAAATCAAACATATATATGGATAGATAATAATGTAGAAGATTAACTATGAGAAATTTATTAGTTTACTTGTTGTTCTTGCTTATATTTTTTGGGTGTAGTTATTCAAAAAAAGATTTAGTAGGTATTTATGTTAAAACCCCATCAGTAAATACAAATGATACGCTTTACTTGTATGAAAATAATGAGTACACTCAAAAAATATATTTTAAGACAGGAGAGCTTTTTGGAGTAAATGAAAACAAATGGTCTGTAAAAGGTAACAAAATTGATTTTATGAATTTGTATTTAAATTATGATTTTGATTTAGAAGATTTAGCAAAACCAAAGGATGGCAAATTTAATCAAACATCACTTATGCCTAGTTTGTTGCCTTTTGATGGAAATAAAATCATAATAGACAAAGACAGAAAGGTGTTTTATTTAAAAATAGAAGATTAATAAAGAAAAGCCACCCCACTCTGCGAAGTCTGTGACTTCGCAGCTTTACAACTACGTAAGAAGCATAAATCATCATAGGGTCTGTAACGACTTCACACATCAGCCATTTTAAAGAATACAGTGATTTGTTTATATTGCCATCATATTTAGCAATCTAGGCTGTAAAATACGAAACTAAAGCAAACCGCATTATGTTACTTTTACAATAGTCGATTGGATAGACGTCTTTACAAGAAAGCGCTATAAAGATATTGTTGTAGATAGTTTTACATACTGCCAAAACAATAAAGGAATGGTGTTGATTGGTTATGTGATTATGTCAAATCACATCCATGCCATTATACAAAGTAAAAATGAAGATCTGTCGGGTCCCACCCAGCTAGCGCTCGTTTATAACGAGTGCAAAGATTCCCGCTCTGCGAAGTCTGTGACTTCGTAGCTTTACAACTACGTAAGAAGCATAAATCATCATAGGAATCTGTAACGACTTCGCACATCAGCCATTTTAAAGAATACAGTGATTTGTTTATATTGCCATCATGTTCAGCAATTTAGGCTGTAAAATACTAGACTAAAACAGTATTGAAGATGGTAAAAGAAGCCTATATGTGTTATATGTAAATAAATCAGGTTTACCAGCCTGAGCAAAGTTTAAAACTTCACTCAACAAGATATTTTTAGTTTTATAATTAAACTTACTTTGGTTTTGTAGCTTCATTCTTTTTTCAAATTGAATAACTTTAAATTAGAATTCTTCCATTATAAATTTATCGTATTTTTGTGGCTTAAAGCCCTAAGCTGATTTTTTTATGATTTCTTTTTTTTCAAGTGATTCAAAACTATTTTTTGCAGTTGTTCACAACAAAGCCTTTTCAAAGGCAGATTTAAAAAAATTATATTGGTTATTTGCTGAAGCCGAACCTGTTGTAAAATTTCCCGATGATAAAAAATTTATCGGTCCTCGCGCCAATATGATTTCACCCTGGTCAACCAATGCTGTGGAAATCTCCAAAAACATGGGCTTAAACGACATTGAGCGGATAGAAGAATTGACAGCAGTTGCTCTTGATTTTGATGATTTTGACCCCATGTTATTTCAAAGTTACGAGCATTTAAGTCAAGATATGTTTGATATTCATATCCAACCTGAATCAGTGAAAGATATCAAAAATATTTCTGTTTACAATAAAGAAGAAGGCTTAGCACTAAGTGAAGAAGAAATTACATATTTAGAAAATCTGAGCAAAAAACTCAAAAGACCTTTGACCGATGCTGAAGTTTTTGGATTTTCTCAGGTCAATTCTGAACATTGCCGACATAAAATTTTTAATGGTCAATTTATTATTGATGGAAAGTCAAAAGAAGAGTCTCTTTTCAGTTTAATTAAAAAAACTTCTAAAGCGTTTCCAAATGAAATTGTCTCAGCTTATAAAGATAATGTTGCTTTTATCAAAGGACCAAAAATCAAGCAATTTGCCCCAAAACAAGCTGATAAAGCTTCTATTTATCAAAACAGAAGTGTGCAATCTGTGATTTCTTTAAAAGCAGAAACCCATAATTTTCCAACAACAGTAGAACCCTTTAATGGTGCAGCAACAGGTAGCGGTGGAGAAATTAGAGACCGTATGGCTGGTGGTCGCGGTTCAATTCCTTTGGCTGGAACTGCCGTTTATATGACGTCCTACTCTCGTGTCAGCAAGAATAGACCTTGGGAAAAAGCTTTTAAAGCCAGAAAATGGCTATACCAAACTCCGCTTGATATTTTAATTAAAGCCTCAAATGGCGCTTCAGATTTTGGTAATAAATTTGGACAGCCACTGATTTGTGGATCTTTATTCACTTTTGAACACGCTGAAAACGACAGATTTCTCGGCTATGACAAAGTAATAATGTTGGCTGGTGGCGTTGGTTATGGACTTGAAAAACAAGCTCAAAAAAACGTGCCAAAAAAAGGCGATAAAATCATCATTCTCGGTGGCGATAATTACAGAATTGGTATGGGCGGTGCAGCCGTGTCTTCTGCCGATACCGGTCAACAAGACAGCAGTATTGAACTCAATGCCGTACAACGTGCCAATCCTGAAATGCAAAAACGTGTTTCTAATGCCATAAGAGCTTTGGTTGAAAGTGCTGAAAATCCCATCATTTCAATTCACGACCACGGTGCTGGTGGACATCTAAATTGTTTGAGCGAACTTGTAGAAGAAACTGGTGGCTATATTGATTTAGACCAACTGCCTGTTGGTGACAAAACCCTTTCTGCTAAAGAATTGATTGGTAATGAATCTCAAGAACGCATGGGATTAATTCTTTCTGAAAAAGATACAAAAACCCTTGAAAGAATTGCGGAAAGAGAACGTGCACCTTTTTATATTGTGGGTGAAATCACAGAAGATCATCAATTTGTTTTTAGAAGTGGAACCACTGGTGAAACTCCAATGAATCTCAAGATAGAAGATTTGTTTGGCAATTCGCCAAAAACCATAATGAAAGATAAGACCGTAAAGCAGTCTTACGATAAAGTTGAATACCAAACAGACCTCTTAAACACTTATCTCAAACAAGTCTTACAACTCGAAGCCGTGGCTTGTAAAGATTGGCTAACCAACAAAGTTGACCGTTGTGTTTCTGGTCGTGTAGCCAAACAACAAACCGTCGGCAAACTTCAATTACCACTAAATAATTGTGGTGTTGTTGCGTTAGATTATGAAGGTCAAAATGGCATTGCGACTTCCATTGGTCACTCGCCTATTTCAGGATTGATAGATCCTAAGGCAGGTTCACAAAACTCTATAGCAGAAGCTTTAACCAATTTGATTTGGGCACCACTTGACAAAGACTTAAAATCCGTAAGCTTATCAGCCAACTGGATGTGGCCTTGCAAAAATCCTGGTGAAGATGCCAGGTTATACGAAGCTGTAAAAGCGGCTTCAGATTTTGCTTTAGATTTAGGTATTAACATCCCAACAGGTAAAGATTCGTTGTCTATGAAGCAACAATACAAAGACAAAAATGTATTGTCACCTGGTACGGTTATCATTTCTGCTGCAGGTCATTGCAGTAATATTTCACAGGTGGTTGAACCTGTAATGCAAGTCAATGGTGGTAGTTTATATTATATCAATTTAAGTCAAGATAAACTTAAACTTGGCGGTTCTTCTTTTGCACAAGTTTTAAATAAAATCGGACAGCAAACGCCACAAATCAAAGATGCCGAGTTTTTTAAAAAAGCCTTTAATGCTATACAACATCTCATTAAGAAGGATTTAATTCTCGCAGGTCACGATATTTCATCAGGCGGATTGATTACTTGTCTTTTAGAAATGTGTTTTCCTGATAAAAATATTGGTGCTGACATTGATTTATCAAGTTTTAAATCTTCAGATATTATTGAAACGCTTTTTGCAGAAAATGCTGGAATTATAATTCAAGCAGCAAATGACAAATCAGTTGAGAATTATTTAAAGAAACAAAACCTCAGCGTTCATAAAATCGGTAAATGTCAAAGACAGCGGTTTTTAAATATATCACATCAAAATCAAGACCATCAATTTGATGTGGACAAATTGAGAGATGTTTGGTATCAAACTTCTTTTGAATTTGACAAAAATCAAACGCCCAAAACTTTAGCAGAAGAACGTTTTAAAAATTATAAAACCCAAAGCTTACAATATGTATTTCCACAGAATTTTGTAGGCAAAATAAAAAAGTCGATTAAAGAGAAACCTCAAGCAGCAATTTTAAGAGAAAAAGGCTCAAACTCAGAACGTGAAATGGCAAAGGCGTTAGATTTGGCAGGATTTGAAGTCAAAGATATTCATATGACTGACCTCATTAGCGGTGCTGAAAATCTTGAGGACATACAATTTTTGGCTGCTGTAGGTGGATTTTCAAACTCAGATGTTTTGGGCAGTGCCAAAGGTTGGGCAGGAAGTTTTTTATATAATGCAAAAGCCAAAAAAGCTTTATACAATTTCTTTAAACGAGAAGACACTTTGTCTCTTGGCGTTTGTAATGGTTGTCAGCTTTTTATCGAACTCGGTTTGCTACATCCTGAAGACGATGAGAAGCCAAAAATGCTCCACAACGATTCGCATAAGTTTGAGTGTCAATTTACGTCCGTTGAAATTCAAAACAACAATTCTGTGATGCTGTCTAATCTTGCTGGGATGAAACTCGGCATTTGGGCAGCACATGGCGAGGGAAAATTCTCATTCCCTTATGCCAAAGAAAATTACAATATTGTCGGTAAATATGCTTACGATGCTTATCCAGCCAATCCCAATGGCTCAGAATACAACACGGCAATGCTAACGGACAAAAGCGGAAGACATTTGGTGATGATGCCACATTTAGAACGCTCTATTTTTCCGTGGAACTGGGCGTATTATCCCAAAGACAGAACTGAAGACAAAATCACGCCTTGGCTTTTGGCCTTCGAAAACGCCGTTCAATGGCTAAAAAATAGTAATATTTCTAAATACGAAAAATAAATTTTTATGGACATTTGGATTCCGATTGTAACAATTTTAATAGGTCTTGCCATTGGTTTTTTTATAGGTCAATATATTTCTAAGACCAATAGAAAAGCTGAACTCAATCAACTTGAAGAACAAAATAATCAATTGAACAACCAACTGAGTTATGTTGAAAAACAAATTGAAAGTTTAAAAACCGAACACCAACAAGAGATTGACGATTTGAAAACTGAAAGAGAACGCATTCGTCAAGCTAAAGACAATGCTCAAAACCAACTCACAAAAACCGAAACTGAATATAAAAATCTTCAAGAAAAGTTAGAGACTCAAAAGCAAGACATTGAAAACTTGCAAGAAAAATTTACCAAAGAATTTGAAAACTTGGCCAATAAAATCCTCGACCAAAAATCTCAAAAATTCACGACATCCAATAAAGAAAATATTGAGCAAATTCTCAATCCATTAAAAGAAAAAATCAAAACCTTTGAAGAAAAAGTTCAAAAAAATCAAGACAACTTTAATGATAAAAACTCTCGCTTAGATGAAGTCATAAAACGTTTAAATGAAGAAAATCGCAAAATGAGCGAAGAAGCTGAAAAGCTCACCAAAGCGCTTAAAGGTGAAAGCAAAACCCAAGGCAATTGGGGCGAACTCATTCTGGAACGCGTTTTAGAAAAATCGGGCTTAACCAAAGGCAGAGAATACGACGTACAACAATCTTATCAAGACGACAGCGGTCAACGTTTTATGCCTGATGTGGTGATTAATTTGCCTAATGACAAACAAATGGTGATTGACTCTAAAGTGAGCTTAACTGCCTATGAACGCTACGTTAACGCCGAAGATGAAAAAGAACAAGCACTTCATCTTAAAGCACACATCAATTCTTTAAAAACCCATATCAAACAGTTGAGTGCTAAAAACTACCAAGATTTAGGCTACAAACAATCGCCTGATTTTGTATTGATGTTTATTCCCGTTGAACCAGCCTTGTATTTGGCACAAAACGAAGACCAGAATTTCTATTATTCAGCCTTTAAAGACAATATTTTACTGGTAAGCCCTACGACTCTACTGTCAACTTTACGCACCGTTGATATGATTTGGAGCAACGAAAAACAGCAGCAAAACGCCAATGAAATTGCCCAACACGCTGGTAGTTTATACGATAAATTCAGTAATTTACTCGATGAGTTAGAAACCCTTGGCAACCGCATTAAATCTACCGACAAAGCTTACACCTCAGCGATGAAGAAATTAACCGGTAACCAAAATTTAGTCAAAGATGTGGTTAAACTTCAAAAACTCGGTATCAAAACCACCAAAGACATCAGTCCGAAATGGATTAAAAAAGCGGAAGTGAATCAGATTGAAGATGGGGAAGGTTGATAATTCTAAGAGCATTATTTAGTATTATTGACGCTATTAAAAATACAATTTACAACATTTTTGTATTATAGAGAAAATCTGATTTTAAATAAAACTTGCCTTGGTCTAAGTCTAAAACTGGACTCAATATAACTGAATTCATCAATATTTATAGTTCTGTAATTTTTGGCGTTAAAGATATTACTAAGTTGTATTTCAAAATCAATATCTTTTTTTTGCCAAGTCAACCGATACAAAAAATCAGTAAAAATATTTGAGGTGTTTTCTGAAAACAAATCATTTCTAATGTATTCATTTTTTAAAGCTACATATTGATTATCTTTAGGATAAATATTTAGGTTAAACTTATGAGATTGCTGAGTTATAGTTTGGTTTTCTCTATTTTGAATTTCATTATTAGAAAATTGAAAAACGGACTCTAATTCAGTATTAAACCAATCAGTTATATCTGTATCAATTTTGCCACTTATTGTCAAATTTTGATTAGATATATCTGTTATTTGATTATTTAAAATTTGTTTTAAATCTATTAAACTATATATAGTATTGAATGTCAAGTTAGTGTTGAACTTGCTAAAATATTTACTTATTCTTGCTGAAAAATTATCTATATAGCGATTGTTGTTTTGCTCTATAGCTTGAAGCTCTATTGCACCGTTATTTAAAATATTATTATTGTAGAGCAAGTTGTTTTCGGTTATTGTTTTACCATAACTCAATCTTAAAAATAAGGCTTTAATAGGATTTCTATACTGTAAAGATGAAGAGTAATTAAAATTTTGTATTTCTGGTAATGGAGCATCAATACGTTGAAGATTTCTGTAATTTGTAAGAATATAATTGAAATAAATTTGGTTAATATTCCCAAACTGATTACTCAGATTAGCACTGGAATTAAGACGCCAAAATGAGTTGAGTTCATAACTGATAGAAGCACGAGGCTCAAAAGTGACTCTATTTAATCTTTCTTTGCGTTGCAAAAATTCGTCCTCAATCTGATAGTTATGGTAGTATACAGGTGTTGACATCTCCATACGCCAATTGTTATATTTATATTGCGTTTTCATCTTAAAATAAAATTTTGAGCGTGTCCAATCTAAGTTATTTTCGAAAGTATTGTTTTGATTGAGGTTTGAGGTTAATATTTGACTTTCTAAATCTTGCTTTTCAAACTGAAACCCAATTTTTGGGCTAAAACTAAAATGCTTCCAACCTTTTGTAATACCTATATTGTTATTGGTATAAAATGTATTGAGTTCAATATCTTGAGTCAATTCATCAAAAGTTTCGCCATTATTGAGTATGCCGTTAAACTGCCCTGGTTTGACAACCAAAGTTTGTGGTGTTTTATTAATACCAATATAAGATTTTAATGTTGCGATTTGTTTACCTAAAACAAATAAAGTTTTTAAGTCATTAGATAGCTTAAAATACTCATTACTCAACTTTTGGTTAATGTTTCCATCTGTGAGCTGGATATTGCCACGTTCACCATTCCAAAAGCCACTAAATTTTAAACTGTTTTTAAAATAATTATCCGAAGTGTTTTTTTGAAGTGTTAAATTAGTTTCCAAATTATTGATGTAGTGTTGATTAAATTTATTTTCAAACAAAACTATGGTGTCATTAGCTGTAAAATATTGGGTATTGGTAAAGCCATTTTGTTGTTGATAATCATTGAGGTAAGACAAATTTAAACGCAACTCATAATCTTTTTTAAGCTTTTCAAGGTAGTTTATAGAAGCCAGATGAACATTATTATCAATCCAACGTTTTTCCGAAAAATTAGGCGTGTTCAAGTGTTGAATAGACAGCCAATCTTGCTTTTCATCATTGCTTTCAAATTGTTCTAAAAGGTCTTCGATTGTTAATGTTTTAAGTTGAGTGGCAACATTATTGCCAGAATTATTAGCTTGATATGAACTAAGCATTTGGCGTTTTTTTGAAAACAGCATTGGTGTAACATTTACATCCCAAAGCCCTGGCGAAAAACCAGCACCTAATTCGGCTTGACCTGTAAAGGTATATGCTTTTTTGAGTTTAATATTAAGAGCCGCTTTATCAGAGTAAACAAGGCTGTCTAAGATTTTTACAGGTTGATGGTTTTCTAATATCTGTACTTTTGTAACTTCTTTATGTGGTAAGTTTTTGTTGGCAAGATTGTATTTGCCTTCTAAAAGGTCTAAACCTTCAATATAATATTTGTTGATAGGTTTACCTTGGTAGAGTATTTTACCATTATCTAACACCTCAATGCCAGGCATATTTTTTAAGACATCGCCAATTGTTCTATCATTTTGCTTTGAAAAAGATTTAACAGAATAATTAATGGTATCACCGCGTTTGCTTATGGGGTAAGATTTTAGTTTTACCTCTTTCAACTCAGTGACTTCTTCAGTTAAAGTAAAATCGAAAGTTTGGGTTTTGTTATCTATAATTTTAGCTACTTCTTTAAAGCCAATAGATCTGATATTTAGTTTAAATTTAGAAGTTGATTCGTAAATTGATATATTGAAATAACCATTTTCATCTGAAATGTCATATTTCAATATATTGTTTGTTTCAATATCGTATAAAATAATAGTAGCTCCAGAAATATTTTCGTTTTTTTCTGACTTAAGATGACCATCAATTTTAGACTGACTAAAACATGTTAAGCAGGTTAAGAAGAATACAAAATATAGTAGCGAACTTTTAACCAACTTAATATTTAATTTCTATCACGTTATTTCTTGACTTTTGAACTCTTTGCTTTAGATTTCTTGAGTTGGATGACTGTATCTCTATTCCTCTATTCTCAAGTTGTGCTATAAAATTTTTCTTGAATGGATTATAAGCTTTGAAATATTCTTTTTTGGTAACCCGAATTCCTTTTGATTTGTCAAAAGTAAAATTAGTAATGTCTTTTTGAAAAGAAATGAGTTCAAAATTATAGTGATTTCTGCTATCAGTTATAGAAATAATCAAACCAGGCAAGCCTTTAAATTTGTATTGTCCATCTGATATAGGAATTTCATTGGTAAACCAAGCATTATATTGCCTTCCTGCAAAACTTGTTTGTGCCAAAGTGCAATTGTAACCACTGACTATTTTAGTTTTATTCGTAATTTTCCAGTTCAATTTTTCCTCATCCTCGTAGATGAGTTTATCATTAAAATAAGAATCATACGTCAAGGTTTCTGTTTTGCTTTTTAATATTCTAAAGTTAAAACGATTTTTTTTTCTATTAGACATCACAAGATTTACTGATTCTGATGCACTAAGTCCTTTTTTAAAAATAGCTTTTTTTAAAGAGTCATTATACTTGTTTGAATAACTCTCAAATATTGAATAGTTATTTCCAATTAGTAGAACCATTTTTTCGTCAAATTTTGTCGTAATATCGGTAGAATCTTTCTGAAAGTTTAGATTATATATTGCCTTGTATTGTGTTTTTACACTTATTTTTTCTTGACTTAGTACTTTACTTACTATGATAAAAAAAATCAAAACAAAACTAATATAATCTCTTTTCTTATAATTAATAAGCATATTTAGTTTTTAAACAAAAGTTAATATCAATTCTATTTTAATTCTATTTTATTATTGGCTTTATTGTTTCTCTCTCTATACCGTTGTCTTATGATTCTTTTTGTTTTCTCATCAAATACCATCCCTTGGCTTTCTAAATGTGGTATAGGATTTTCTAAAAAAGAATAATAGGCTTTGTAATAATTTTCAATTGTTGTGTTTTGAGCATCAATATCATAATCCACTATAATTTCTTTTTCTCGATTTAACTTTTTAAAACCTACTAAAGAAAAATTAATTTCTTTTTCAGTATCAAATATTTTAATTATTAACCCTGGCAAACCTTTAAATTTATATGGTCCATCAGAAATTGGTATTTCTTCACTATACCAAGCTATATAATCTCGACCTCTAAAATTTGTTGTTGCTTTTTTTACTTTCAAACTATTTATGGTATCAGTTTCGTTTATCAATTTCCAGTTTAAATCAACATCATCTTCATATTTGTAAACTTTTGTCATAAAAGCATCATATACAATGATATTTTTGGATGTTTTAAAAATTCTTTTATTAGATGATGGTTTTGGTAAACTCATTAATTGATTTAAATCGCCTACGCTTGCATTATTGTATATTAATGTGTCTAGCCTTATTCTATGCTCACTAACAAAAAATGTTTGATTATTGGATATGTAAAGCTTAAAATTTTCAGTTTTTGTTTTAGAACTGACATCTAAAGAGTCGCTTTGCCATTCTAAACTATAATCAACAATCACGTTAAAAGACATTTTATTTTGGGAAATCAATAATGTTGGTATAAAAAATAATATTATAAGTTTCATAAAAAAGGTTTATAAAATTGGAGGCAGATTAGCTGCCTCCAAATGAATATTAGTCAATGACATTGATATTAGTACCGCATACTGAATTGTTCATAGCTATTACACTATTAATAAGTTGCGTTGTCGTTCCCGTGAAGTTTGTAATATCATATTCAACACCACACGATAATGTGACATGAATTGATCTTTTCAACAAAGCTTCTGCTTTTTGATTTGAAATCTCTGTTCTATTTTCTGGAACAGGATTAATTTTGTTGGTAAACGTACTATGGCCAGCAAAAGAAAAAGTAGTAACCAGCATAAAAGCCATACTTAAAATTAAAGTTTTCATAATTTTAAAATTTAAAAGATTAATTGCCAACTTTAGCCGTTCAAGTCTGGCAATTGGCACACAGATTTTCTGTTTTCAGACTATGAAATCGTCCTATTTCTACCACTGCAAAATCAAATTTACTATTTTTTTTGTTATTCCGTAAGTCGGATGGGCTTTAAATTGTTTTGGGACGGTAATAAATATTTGTATTTCATACTACTAAAGTATAGAGATGAATTAAATTCTTGTTAAAAAATCTATGTGATAAACACATATTTTATGCGAATTTTTGTTTTGAATCCAAATTATTCATTAGAACTTGTTCAAATGAATAAACGAATAAGAAAAGTCTACCATATCGATGTTTTTGCAAAACACCAAAATGGTGATTTTCTAACTCGGGATTAAACCCAACTAATGCAAAAAATTCGGCTCATTCTTTACCTCTTTTTGCATAACTTGGGTTGAATATTTTTCTATATTTGTGCTATGAATAAAATCATCGGTAAACGCATCAAACAATTTCGTCATCAAAAAGGCTATTCTCAAGAGCATTTGGCACATGAGCTTTGTATTTCACAATCGGCTTATGCCAGACTTGAAAACGGCGAAACCTATACTTGGGCAAGTCATTTAGAAAAACTTTGTGAAATCTTTGAAGTTCAACCCGAAGATATTGTCAAACAAGAAAGTATTGTTATCAATGACAATCAAAAAGGTGGACACTCCAATAATGCTTACATCATTAATCAATTATCAGAAAAACTGATTGAGCAATATGAAAAACGCATCCAAGAAAAAGATAAGTTGATAAATCAGCTTAATGAGAAGCTTAAAAAAGGTTAATGCTGAGTGTTATCCTTCTTGATGATAATTTTTAGTTATATTTTCATACAAGACCTCACAGGTCTTTGAGACCTGTGAGGTTTAAACATTTAATAACAAGTGACTTAAATTTAATTTTGTGTAATCTATTTAGCCCAACAACCGTTCAACAGAAACATCTTCGTCTAAATCATCCCAATGAATACCTTTATCTTCAGAAAAGAGATAAACCCAAACATTGGTATTGATAAATATTTTATCGTTCATTAGCTAAGTTTCTATCAAATTTAAAATCTTTGGGCAACGAATATTTATATTTATTTATTGAACAGAAGAAATCATTTGTTTTTGATTTTTATTTCTTAAAATATAGCTGAAACATTTTTGTATTTGTAGTTTCGCATTAAAAAAAATATGACAGGCAAAACCTTGAGTTTAGAAGATATTCAAAATTATGATTTTACAACCATTATATTGTTTGTAGCACCATTGATGTTTTTCTTTGTCGGTTTAGAATACTATTTGAGCAGAAAACAAAACAAAAACTTGTATTCATCAAAAGATTTTCTTGCGTCACTATCAATAGGGTTGGGCAATATTTTTTTGAATGGATTTATGAAAATCGGGGTTTTTATAGTGTTTTTATTTTTTTATAATTTAGCTCCAATCAAAATACCCATTACGTGGTGGTCTTTTATTTTATGCCTAATTGCTCTTGATTTTTGTCGATATTGGGCACATCGCTTAGCTCATGAACAAAGGTTTTGGTGGTCAACTCACGTGGTTCATCATTCTTCAGAATATTATAATTTTTCAGTATCTTTCCGTTTATCTTGGACACAAAACCTTAAAATTGTATTTTTTCTTCCTGTAATTCTTATGGGGTTTCATCCACTTGTTTTTTTAATTGTGCATCAAATTGAAGTTTTGTATCAATTTTGGCTTCATACAGAATTGATCAGAAAACTGCCTAAACCCATAGAGTATGTTTTTACGACACCATCACATCATCGTGTGCATCACTCTACTAACGAAAAGTATATTGATAAAAATTACGGTTCAACTTTTATTTTTTGGGATAGAATGTTTGGCACTTTTCAATTAGAAGAAGAGCAACCGGTTTATGGCATCACAAAACCTGTAAATTCTCATAACCCTTTTTTCTTAGTTTTTCACGAATGGATTGAAGTTTTTAAAGATTTAAGCAAATCAAAATCAGTTAGAGATGTATGGCAAATATTATTTGGTAGTCCTGTTGAAAAACACAAAGAAGACTTGAGACAAACCGAAGGGTAGTAAAGTTTTATGATTAAGAAAAGTGTAGCTTCAATTTTAACTTTTAAATACTTTTAAATTTTTATTTTTGAAAAAAATTATGATGAAATATATTTCGCTTTTATGGCTATTGTTTTTAGTGTCAAGTTGCCAAAAAGACAACAATTTTCTCATTGCCAAAAACCAAGTTGGTGATTTAAATAACACAACAAAAATATCTGAAATCAAAACGCTTCTAGATTCAGATTCTGTCGTCTTGATTAATGCTAAAAAACCTTATAATCAATCTAATCGTTCCAACATTAAAGAAGTAGAAGTTTATGATACTTCAGGTCAAAAACAGCTATTGATAAAAGTCAACCATAGTTTAGATTCTGTTTCACTAATTGAGAATATTCGCATTTTAACAGATAAATATAAAACTCGAAATGGTATAGGTTTAGGTTCAACTTATGCTGAGTTGAAAAAACATCACCATGTCTCAAGCATTCAAACTTCTCTAAAATCAGTTATCCTTACCTTAGAAGATTTAAATGCTTTTGTCTCTTTTGATAAAAAAGTTTTACCAAGCAATGTCCGTTTTGATTTAGATGCCAATATCAAACCAACCATGATACCTGATGGAGCTCAAATCAATAGATTTTGGATAAATTTTAAGCCCGATAAAGATGCAAAATAATAGCGTTTTCCTAAGTTTTATTCTATTATCATTAATATCATGTAGTTCCAAAACCATCAATTATGAAGAAATTAGTAGCTATAATGCTAAAGGTTTGCTTCAAGCTGTTATAGAAATACCAGCTGGAACTAATGATAAAATAGAATACAATTCTGATAAAAATCAATTTCAACAAGACACTATAAATGGAAAACCAAAGATAATTCAGTTCTTGCCTTATCCTGTCAACTATGGGTTTATACCATCTACAAAAATACACAAATCCCAAAAAGCTGATAGTGAGCCTTTAGATGTGTTGGTTTTGGGTAAACCTTTAAAAACAGGTCAAGTTGTTAGTGTAAAACCAATTGCTTTATTAAACATGAAAAGCAATAATGAATGGGATTATAAAATATTAAGTATTCCCATAAATAAAAAATATCAAAACATTGATATTAAGGATTTTAAAGATTTGTCATTAAATTATCCTTTTTTAAGACAAATGATAGGGAAGTGGTTTGAGCATTACGATAAGTCCGCAGATGTTAAAATTTTAGGTTGGACAGACGAAACATCTGCACATAATGAAGTTGAAAAATGGCAAATTAGAACAAAATAAATGGTCAAAACACTCATAAAGTCTTTTTTGCCAAAACTGATGGGTTTGCGTTTGATGACATTATATAAAATCAAACCAGAAAAAGCTATTCGTAAAGCATTTCTATTGTTTTGTACCCCGAGAAAAGGGTTTATAAAACCCCATCAAAAAGATTTTTTAAAAGCTCATCAAGCGGACAAAATAGGGTTTAAAAAAATCAAAATCCAAACCTACCGCTGGCCAGGTCAAGGGCAAAAAGTTTTGCTTGTTCACGGTTGGGATAGCCATAGCTTCCGTTGGAAAGCTTTGATAAACAAATTACAAGCTAAAGATTTTGACATCACCGCTTTTGATGCACCAGCTCACGGATATTCAGAAGGCAATATTTTAAATGTTCCTATCTATCATGAAGTTTTACAATTGATGATAAAAGAGTATTCACCAGATATTCTTATCGGTCACAGTATCGGTGCTATGACTTGTATTTACAATCAATATGAAGCTAAAAACCGAGCTATAAAAAAAATAGTTTTGTTAGGATCACCTTCTGAGATGCAAAGATTTATGAGTGGTTTTCAAAAGATATTAGGCTTGAGTCACAATTTTATGCAAGCCATTGAGAACTATTTTGAAAATCGCTACAATTATAGTTTTGAAGCATTTTCTGTAGCCAAGTTTGCAACCACAATAGATACAAATTCTTTAATTATCCATGATAAATTTGACAAAATTGTGCCATATAAAGAAGCTATTGAAATCAACAAATCTTTAAAAAACTCAACTTTAATGTTGACAGAAGGTGCTGGTCATTCCTTAAATAACGAAAATATAAACACGGCTATTTTAAAATTTATCTTAATCTAATAATGGAGTTTCCAATTCGTATCAATAAATACCTAAGTCAAGTTGGCTATTGTTCTCGACGAGAAGCAGATAAACTTTTAACCCAAAATGCCATTTTAATCAATGATAAATTACCTGAATTAGGCACCAAAGTCCAAAGTGGCGATATAGTGAAAGTCAACGGTAAGGTGATAACCGCTCAAGAAGATAAAAAGGTTTATATGATTTTTAATAAACCTAAAGGTATTGTTTGCACAACAGATTCTAGTGTTGAGAAAAATAACATTATTGATTATATCAATTATCCTACGCGAATTTATCCCATAGGTCGTTTAGATAAAATGAGTGAAGGTTTAATATTTTTAACCAATGATGGCGAAATTGTCAACAAAATACTACGTGCAAGACATTATCACGAAAAAGAATATATAGTCAAAGTGAATAAACCTATCAGTAAGGCTTTTTTAAATGAAATGCAAAACGGGGTAAAAATATTAAACACCAAAACAAGACCTTGTAAGCTTAAAAAAGTGAATCAAAACACCTTTAAAATCATTTTAACTCAAGGTTTAAACAGACAAATAAGAAGAATGTGTGAAGCTTTAGGCTATCGAGTTATTGCTTTAAAACGTATAAGAATTATGCATATTTCTCTTGACATTCCAGTTGGACAATACCGTATGTTTACCGATGAAGAATTAAAAGAATTTCAGTAAGAACTTTAATTTTTTAAAAAAACAAAAGACAAATCTTCCTTTTCATTCAAGGTCTTGTATTTGTTAAGGTTTAGTATATTTGTCATCCAATATTTTAATATGGGTTTATTTAAACAAAATCCTTTTGGGCATTACCTTGTTTTAAAGAAGTGGTTAATTCGTTTTATGGGCATTTTAACCCATAGAAGATATTCTGGGTTCAATCAACTTAAAATAGAAGGTTCAGAGATTATAAAAGATTTGCCAGATACTAATGTGCTTTTTATATCAAATCATCAAACATATTTTGCTGATGTTGTGGCGATGTACCACGTTTTTAATGCCAGTTTGAGTGGGCGAGTGGACACATTAAAAAATGTAGGCTATTTATGGAATCCGAAATTAAATATATACTATGTAGCTGCAAGAGAAACTATGAAAGGAGGTTTTTTACCTAAAATATTAGCTTATGCGGGTTCGGTGAGTATTGATAGAACTTGGCGTGCCGCTGGAAAAAAAGTCAACAGACAAGTTAAGCTTAGCGATATTTCAAATATTGGCAAAGCCCTTAACGACGGTTGGGTTATCACATTTCCTCAAGGCACTACTAAACCGTGGAAACCTATTCGTAAAGGCACAGCTCATATCATTAAAAAATATAAACCTATTGTTGTACCAATTGTAATTGATGGTTTTAGACGTTCGTTTGACAAAAAAGGGATTAATATAAAAAAACGTGGCATTTTACAATCTATGCAAATTAAAGAACCTCTTGAGATTGATTATGATAACGAAACTACAGAAGAAATTGTTGAAAAAATTGAATATGCTATTGAGCAACATCCGTCTTTCAAAAAAGTTATTTCTGAAGAAGAGCTTAAACTTCAAGAAGAGCTCAATCAACAAAGACGATATAGTGCTAAAACAGAAAGAAAAAAAGACTAATCTTTTTTATAATTATCGTCCCAATTTTTCACATCAGGATCTCCAAGTTGATTTTGTGATTTTGCAATTAGCATAGACACGGTAGCATCGCCTGTAATATTTACAGATGTCCTTAGCATATCGAGTGGTCTATCCATAGCAAATATAAGTGCTAAACCTGCTTCAGGAATACCTGCTTGACCTAAAACAATCACAAGCATTACCATGCCAGCACCTGGAACAGCTGCTGATCCAATCGAAGCCAAAGTTGCTGTTGCAATAATGCCTATTTGAGACCCAAACGATAAATCCATACCAAAAGCTTGAGCTATAAACACCGCAGCAACAGCTTGATATAGACTTGTACCATCCATATTGATGGTTGCTCCTATAGGTAATACAAAGCTTGCAACTTTAGGATCAACACCCAAATGCTCTTCTACGCGTTCCATGGTCAGAGGCAATGTTGCGGCACTTGAACTAGTAGATATCGCTAAAAGTTGGGCTGGTGAAATTCCTTTCAAAAAAAAAGAAGGCGATTTTTTAGTAAATATCCATACTAAAAGAACATAAAAACCTATCATTATAATCAAACCACTAACTACAGCAGCAGAATAGTATAGGAGTGCAAAGAATAAATCAGAAGACGGAGCTTCTACAACTAAAGCTGCCATTAATGCCAAAACACCATAAGGTGCAGCCAGCATGATGATGTCTATCATTTTTAGAATAACTTCATTAAAACCATCAAAAAAATCTTTTACAGGCTTTGATTGTTTTTCAGGGATTAAAATTAGCCCTATACCAAAAAAAATAGCAAAGAAAATCACTTGTAGCATATTGCTATTATCTGAAGCTGCACCAAAAATATTGTCAGGCACTAAATCTTCTATAGCTTTTAATGGACCGTTTTCTTTTTGCATTTGAGCATCTACTTTTTTAGATTCTGCATCACCAGCATAGGCATCAAGAAGCTCTTGTCGAGTATTCTCATCTATCGAACTTCCAGGTTGAATAATATTAACAATCAATAACCCAATACTTACGGCAATTACAGTGGTTAAAATATATGTTACAATAGTTTTTAACCCCATTTGAGATAAACTGGAAATATTTTTTAAATCTGAAACCCCTTTGATCAAAGAAGCTATAATCAAGGGCACAGCTATTAGTTTCAGGGCATTGATAAAAATATTTCCGAAAGGTTTAATCCAATCTGTTACAAAATTGACACCCCAATCAAAATTGGTAAAAACTAACCCAATCAATATACCGAATGCCATACCAATAAGAATTTGCCAATGTAGTGCTAACTTCTTCATAAATTATGTTTTATAGGGTTGATGTTTTGTTTAATAAATAAGCGTCAGCCAAGACCATAGCTGCCATAGCTTCTACAATAGGAATAGCTCTTGGCACTACACAAGGGTCATGCCTGCCTTTACCTTTAAGCGTGACTTTTTGATGCTGATTGTCAATACTTTTTTGGTCTTGAATTAGAGTGGCAACAGGTTTAAAGGCAACATTGAAATAAATATCCATGCCATTTGAAATACCGCCTTGAATACCGCCGCTAAAGTTGGTTTTTGTTGTTCCATCCACCAGAAATTCATCGTTATGTTGGCTGCCAAGCATGGTTGTACCTTCAAAACCACTACCGTATTCAAAACCTTTGACAGCATTGATCGAGAGCATAGCTTTACCCAGTTCGGCATGTAGTTTATCAAATACTGGCTCACCTAAGCCAATTGGTACATTTTGTATAACACAAGTTACTATGCCACCAATAGTATCTCCTTGTTTGCGAATGTTTTTGATAAAAGACTCCATTTCTTGAGCTAAATTTTTATCAGGACAACGCACAGGGTTGTTTTCAATACAGTTGAAATCTAAATCTTTATAATATTTATTTAGCTTTATGTCTCCAATTGCACTAGTAAAAGCTGTTATTTGAATGGGTTGAATAAGCTGTTTAGCTATTGCTCCAGCAACAACTCGAGATACCGTTTCGCGAGCACTTGAGCGTCCGCCACCGCGATAGTCTCTGTGTCCATATTTTTTAGTATAGGTGTAATCGGCATGGCTGGGTCTGAATTTGTCTTTAATATGATCATAATCTTTTGATTTTTGATCAGCATTAGAGATATTGAATCCAATTGGTGTGCCAGTGGTTTTGCCTTCAAAAACACCAGAGAGAAAATCAACTACATCAGATTCCTTGCGTTGAGAAACTATGGCAGATTGACCTGGTTTTCTGCGGTCTAAATCTGTTTGAATCTTGTCAAAATCTATTTCTAAATTAGCAGGACAACCTTCTATTATGCCACCAATGGCTTTGCCATGAGATTCTCCAAAAGTTGTGAGTTTAAATAATTTTCCAAAGCTATTTCCAGGCATAATATTATAGATTTATAACCAATTGTTTTGGACTTTTAAAACTTGTTCTATGATGTCTCTCACACAAGCATCTCCACCATTTTTATGTGAGATATAATGCGATATAGCTTTGATTTCTGAAACTGCGTTTTGTGGACAAGTAGCCAAACCCACAGCATTCATCACTGCCAAATCAGGAATATCATCACCCATATAGCACATGTTTTTAAATGGAATATTATAGATATCAGAAAACTCTTCTAAGCATTTCATTTTATCATCAACACCTAAGTATATATTTGTAATGCCTAAGCCTTGTAATCTGAATTTTACCGCTTGATTTTTTCCGCCTGAGATAATACAAATTTCATAGCCTCTATCAATAGCATGTTTCAGAGCATAGCCGTCTTTTACGTTCATTTCTCTAAGCAGTTCTCCTTTTTCAGAAATATGCAATTTGCCGTTGGTCAAAACACCATCAACATCAAAAATAAAAGCCTTTACATGGTTTAGCAATTGCTTATAATTGGTTTCACTCATAGGTTTTTTGTATTGAAGTGGTCAAATATCGGTATAATTCTTTGTATTTAGAGTTTTCTAACTGCTTTAGATGTCTATTGATGGTGCTTAAATCATTGCGTATAGCTGGACCTGTCTGTGCTTTTTGTGGAATTGTATAATTTATTTTATCTGCAGTTTCATTGATTAAGGGTTTCAAAATATCAAAAGGTAAATTTTTTTGTGAACAAATTTCATAACCTATATGATAAAGATAATTCACAAAATTGCACACAAAAACCGCAACTAAATGTAGCTCTTGACGTTGAGAGGTATTTACTTCATAAACTTTTGCATTGATATTTTCAACTATAACCTTTAAAGTGTGTATGTCTTTTTTATATTCAGTTTCAATGCAAATTGGTAAATTTTTAAAACTCAAACTTTTATTTTTAGAAAAGGTTTGCAACGGATAAAATACGGCATTTCGGCAGGGTGCATTTAGCAATGATAGACTTCCAGAAGTATGGGCGACAATTGACTTGGGTTTATTTAGAGCTGTAATCAATTTTTCGATTTTGTCATCATTTACACAAACCAAATAAAAATCTGCATTCTTAACCTTATCTAGCTCAGTAGTAGTTTCAATGTTTTTAAATTTTTTGAGACTTTCTGGCTTGTGATTATAAATTTGAATAAGCTCAATATTATTTGCTTGTTGAAATGCTTTTGCGAAATGGGTAGCTACATTGCCTGAACCTAAAATAACAACTTTAATCATATTTCAAATGTATTAAAATTCAACGAAATACTTTTTAAACCTAAGCTTTCATTTTTTCATAATATTGTTTTTTTAGTTAGTCTCATGATTTCCGAAATTTGCACTCAATAAATATAAGGGTTATGGAACAATTTAAAAGGCAAAACATACTAAACTTTATCAAAGAACTACCAACTGATGACGCTTGTAAAGCTTTTTTGGCAAAACTAAAAAGTTGCCATAGCAATGTGTATCTTAAATGGCTAAGTCGTGGGAATTAAAAGTAAAAGTTTTAAATATCACAACTAAAAAACATAGTGTTTTGCTTTTTTGCTCGCCCTGAAAGTCACAATTCACCGTTAGACATCTAAACGTTAACCAAAAATATTGTTCAAAACTTTAGCCAAACGAATGCCTGCTTTGTGAAGTTGAAGATTTAAAGTATCATACCAATCATACATATAGCGATAGCCCAAATTTTCTCGATGTTCAGCTGAGTTGTAAACTTGTTTTGTTAGTTTTCGCGTATCTTCAACCCAATCAATTAAATCGCCTTCAGCATATTTATGTATTTCCTCTAACGATAATACAGCTTTATTTTTAACCATTTCAGTATAACTCATACCATGAGAATCTATCATTTCAGAGTCCCAAACCTTATGAAAATTTGAATTATCGCCAAACCAATCTACATAAAACCGATTAGCTCCCAAATCTTCTTTAAGCCCAAAATGCAATGGTTGATGCAAATCGCCCATCAAATGAATCAGCATTTTTAAGTAAAACGTCTTATCTTCTTCATCACTTGTGCTGTCTTTTAATACGTTTATACAATATTGAATCCCAATCACAATATCACCATCTTCATTTTTGTCAGCTTCAAGATAGGTTTTGTCAAAAGGCACATTAGCATAATGCCAAGGTTTAAATTCATCATACTGTTCGTCAGATTTTATTTCATCAGCATAAGTAGAAGCCACCGCCAAACTCTGTCCATGCAAAAGCAAATTGATGTTAGCTTTTGCTTTTTCGCTTAAATAGTGGTTAGCAATTTCAGCAACCGTTCGATGTCCAGTTTTTCCCCAATCGTTATTTGAATAAAATTGAAATGTGACTAAAAAAGAAAGCACAATTAATAAAGATTTCATAGTTTATTTTTTTTGCAAAAGTAGAGTTTTACTTCATGTTTTTAAGCAATTAATATCATTAAATTGTTATAAAAAATCAGTAAATATTGTAACATATTCATCTTAATAAAGACCTATTAATCGATGAATTAAACTTAAATTTGTAAAACTTAAAACTAAATTGATAAAAATGAACAAACATTTAAAATGGATTATTCCAGTTGGAATCATTCTGATTTTAGGAATAATTTTATACAATATGACTGCTGGTTTTAATAACAAAGCCGTAACCTTAGAAGAAAATGCCCAAACCGCTTGGAGCAATGTAGAAAGTGCCTACCAAAGACGAAACGACTTGATTGGCAATTTGGTTAAAACCGTGCAAGGTGCTGCCGATTTTGAACGCAAAACTCTAACCGAAGTTATTGAAGCCCGTTCAAAAGCGACTTCAGTCAATGTCGATGCATCAAACCTCAGTCCAGAAAGCATCAAAGCTTTTGGTCAAGCTCAAGGTGGCGTGAGTTCGGCTTTGTCAAGATTATTGGTGAGTGTAGAACGCTATCCTGATATCAAAGCCAATCAAAACTTTCTCAATCTGCAAGCTCAACTTGAAGGTACAGAAAATCGTATTAATGTCGCCCGTAACCGATATAATGAAGCAGTAGGTAATTTCAACATTTTAATAAGAAAATTTCCTAACAATCTTTTTGCGGGACTATTTGGATTTGAACCTTTAACCCGTTACGAAGCTGATGCTGGAGCAGAAAACGCACCTGATGTTGAATTTGAATTTTAAAACTGATGCCAAAACTTAAAGAATATATTTCAAAAGACGACGAAAAAGAAATTATAGAAGCCATAAAAGCTGGTGAAAAACAAACTTCTGGAGAAATACGCTTGCACATTGAAATGAAATGTCCTGTTGAAGATGCTTACGACAGAGCTTTAGGCGTTTTTGAAGAATTGGGAATGCACAAAACGGAATTGGCTAATGGCATTTTAATCTATGTCGCTATAGAAGATCATAAACTCGTGTTGTGCGGTGATAAAGGCATTAACGAGAAAGTAGGACAAGGCTTTTGGGAATCTACCGTGAAGTTGATAACGTCTTATTTTAAAAAAAATCAATACAAAGAAGGCTTAGTTAAAGGCATTGCAGAAGTGGGGCAAAAGTTGAAACAATACTTTCCGTATCAAAGCGATGATACCAACGAACTTTCAGATGATATTTCAAAAGGATAATATGACATTTATAAAAATTATTGCGTCAAGTTTAGTGCTGTTTTTTAGCTTATCAAGCTTTGCACAAAAGAAAATTCCACCTCAACCTGACAAACAAAAAGCGGTTTATGATTATGCCAATATGCTATCTGACAATGAAGAAGTCGCTTTAAGGCAAAAGTTAGAAACTTACGCAGACACGACTTCAACCCAAATCGTTATCGTTACTTTAAACTCTCTTGAAGGCGAATACATCGCCACCTTTGCTACTGAATGGGCACAACAATGGGGCATTGGTCAAAACAACAAAGACAATGGTGCCATCATTATGGTTAGCCAAGACGAAAGAAAAATCACCATTCAAAACGGCTATGGTTTAGAAGAGTATCTAACGGATTACAACAGTAAAACCATCATCGACCAGATTATGCAGCCTGCGTTTAAAAAAGGTAATTTTTATCAAGGATTGGATGAAGCCACAACCGCAATGTTTCAATTGCTTGCTGGACAATTTGATGCTGAAACTCTCAACCAGAAAAATCAAAAAAGTCTTTTATCTTATGTGATTCCAATTTTATTTATCGTCATTTTCATTATTTTGGTATTGAAAAGACGTCGTGGCGGTGGCGATGGAAAAGGCGGTATGCGTCGTGGCGGACCAGATTTGTTTGACATTTTAATTTTAAGTAGCCTTGGCGGAAGTCATCGTAGCGGTGGTTTTGGCAGTGGCTCATCAGGCGGAAGTTTTGGCGGTGGCGGTGGATTTAGCGGCGGTTTTGGTGGTGGCGGTTTTGGTGGCGGTGGAGCTGTTGGTGGTTGGTGATAATAAATAAAAGTTCTTATTAACCTTAGCGAACTTCGCGAAAACTTAGCGTTCCTTGCGGTTTAAAACAAACATTATGAAAAAACTATTTTTTTATAATTGTAATACCAATTTGACTTAATAATGTCGCTAATAATCTGCTAAAGGTATAATGCCGACGTAACATCCTGCTGTGGCCATTGAGTAGAACCGAAATGCTGGCAGGTATTTTAAGGAACCGTATATACGGGAGACATTTAAAATAACATTCTGTATAAATATTTATAGGCAGGTTACTTCAAGTAATCAAGCTTATAATTTCTTGCTATTTTTTAACAATAAAATATTTCTACAAAAAATTTTCATTTCATTAAAATTACCCTAACAATTATTACAGAAATTTGCTTCTAAAACTCAACATTCGATTTTAAACAATAAATTTGCAATAAATAAAATTAAATAATGGAGCAAGAATTTGCTGATATAATTCGATTGATAAAAAAATCTAAAGCGAATGCTATTAGATTGGTAAACGCTGAATTGATAACGCTTTATTGGAATATAGGAGAATATATCAGTAATAAAATTGAAAAATCCGAATGGGGTGAGTCTGTAGTTTCCAAATTAGCAAAATATATTCAGCAAAATGAGCCAGAGATAAAAGGTTTTTCTGATAAAAATATTTGGAGAATGAAGCAATTTTATGAAACCTACAAAGGGTTTCCAAAACTCTCAAAGCTGTTGAGAGAAATTAGTTGGTCTCACAATTTGACCATTTTTTCAAGATGCAAAACAATAGAAGAAAAAGAATTTTATCTAAAATTATCAAAACAAGAAGGCTATAGTTATAGAGAACTGGATCGACAAATATCATCTGGTCTATTTGAAAGAACAATGATAGGAAACTCAAAACTCTCAACAGTGTTGAGAGAAAGCAAGCAAGACCTAAAAAACACTTTTAGAGATAGTTATGTGTTTGAGTTTTTGAATTTGCCTAACCAATATAGTGAAAACGACTTACAAAGTGAGCTTATTAAAAAAAATGAAAACATTTATTCTTGAACTTGGAAAAGACTTTTTGTTTATCGATCAAGAATATAAGTTGCAAGTGGGTAATAACGACTTCTATATAGAACTTCTTTTTTACCACCGTGGACTCCAGTGTTTGGTAGCCTTTGAACTTAAAAATGATAAATTTAAGCCCGAACATTTAGGGCAACTAAACTTTTATTTAGAAGCCTTATATAGAGATATAAAAAAACCTAACGAAAATCCAAGTATTGGAATTTTACTTTGTAAAGATAAAGATTATGAAGTTGTTGAATATGCCCTGAGTAGGAGTCTTTCTCCGACAATGGTTTCAGACTATAGAACCCAACTTCCTGACAAAAAAATATTACAACAAAAACTGCACGAAATTTTTGATAATAATACTGATGATAGGTAGAATATACAATAACATAAAAAATTAAGACAAAAGAAAACATAGCGAACTTCGCGAAAACTTAGCGTTCCTTGCGGTTTAAAACAAACATTATGAAAAAACTAATCTTTATTGTTGTTCTATTAATTTGGTCATTGCCAAGCTTAGCTCAAAACCCGATTTCTGAAAATTTAGAAATCAATCAATTGATTGATGGAACTTTACTTCAACCAGAAGGGAAAAATTCTAAAACCTTAGCCATTATCATTGCAGGTTCGGGACCGACAAATCGCGACGGCAATCAAATTGCTATGAAAAACAACAGTTTAAAACAGCTGGCTTATTTTCTTGAAGAAGAAGGTATTGCAAGTTTTAGATACGATAAACGGATTTTTAAACTTGTAAAAAATCAAATGTTAGATGAATCACAAATACGTTTTGATGATTTTGTTAAGGATGCCACTGATGTGGTCAACTATTTTAAACTTTATGACGGTGTAAAATATGGTTTTGATAAATTTTTATTAATCGGACATAGTCAAGGTGTTTTGGTAGCACAACTGACAAGCCTTAAAACAGCAGTTGAAGGCTTAATTTTACTTTGTGGTCCTGCAAAACCCATAGATGAAGTTATGATAAGCCAAATCAGTAAGCAAGCCCCATTTTTATACAAAGATTTAAAAGAGTCATTTGATTCTATTAGAAAAGTAGGCTATGTCAAAGAATATAATCCGCTTCTAAAAACAGTTTTAAGAGAAGAAACCCAAGCTTTTTTTCAATCTTGGATGAAGTATAACCCAACAGAAATTGCACAAAAAATAACGGAACCAACCTTAGTCATTGGTGGCACAACCGATATTCAAGTGCCTGGTGAAGATGCTAGAATATTAGCTGAAAACTTTCCCAATGCCACGTATGCCATTATAGAAAATATGAATCACGTGCTGAAAAAAGTTGAAAGTATAGGTCTTGAAAACCAAAAATCTTATAATAATCCTAATTTGCCATTGCATAACGAATTAAAATCTGAAATTGAACAATTCATTCAAAACTTCAAATGATGTATCAACTTATTGCAATTGACATAGACGGCACGCTTTTAGATAAAAATAAAGGGGTTTCAAATCAAACCATAAAAACTATTAATGCACTAAAGCAAAAGGCTAAAATTGTTTTGATTTCAGCACGAATGCCAAAAGCGATGCGACATTTGCAAGATGATTTAGGTATTTCAAATTTTCCGATTGTAGCTTATAACGGTGGCTTGGTTTTGCATCAAGACAAAATTTTATCACATACAGGTATTGATTTTAATACTTTTAGAGAAGTTTTAAACGCCAATCAAGATTTGAACTTGCATATTAGTTTATATCACAATGACGAGTGGTTTGCACCGCAAGAAGATGAGTGGTGCAGAAGAGAAGTTGCCAATACAAAAGTCCATCCAGAATTCAAATCCAACAATGCTGTTTTTGAAGATTGGAAAATTCACAATAAAGAACCTCACAAAATTATGTGTATGGGCGATGAACGCAAAGTTGAAGAATTTTACCAACGTCTATCTCACCATCTTCAGGATAAATTGCATTTATACCGCTCAAAACCAACCTATATTGAAATGGCACCTATGCAAATTTCTAAATTGTCAGGACTTCAAGTTTTGTTACAAAAAATATACAAAGACATCAACCTTGAACAAGTTGTTGCGTATGGCGATAATTACAACGATATTGAAATGATAGATAAAGTTGGCCTTGGCGTTGCTGTTGACAATGCAAGGTTAGAAGTAAAAGCCGTTGCAGATGATATCACACAAAGCAATATTGATCACGGCGTTGCTAATCACCTCCAAAAAATATTTGACATAAAGCTTTAGGTTCTTTTAGTAATCTCTATTTTTATACCAAAATTTTATATGGAGAATCTGAGACCTGAACCTTTTTTTACTAATGATGCCGTTGTTTTAGGACTTCTGTTATTGGTTTTGGGCTTAATTTTTTACACCTCTGATTTAAAACATAAATACTGGTCTCGATTTTATAAATATGTGCCTGCTTTGTTGCTGTGTTACTTGATTCCAGCCATATTGAATTCACTGGGTTTAATTTCTTCAGAATGGGATGTTGTGGACAAGGCAGGTGAAGTGACCAAAGAAAAATCTCAACTCTATTTTGTTGCTTCAAGATATTTATTGCCAGCATCTTTAGTGTTGCTAACCTTAAGTATAAATTTAAAAGCCATAATCAATCTCGGTTGGAAGGCTTTATTGATGTTTTTTGTAGGAACGCTGGGCATTGTCATTGGCGGTCCTATTGCTATTCTTTTGATGTCTTATATTTCGCCTGAAACGCTTGGCGGAAGTGGATCTGATGCTGTTTGGCGGGGTTTATCTACTTTAGCTGGCAGTTGGATTGGCGGCGGTGCTAATCAAGCAGCGATGCTCGAAATTTTTGCATATAACCCCAGGAAATATGGAGCTATGGTTTTGGTGGATATTGTTGTGGCCAACCTTTGGATGGCATTAATTTTATTGGGAATTGGTCAGCACAAGAGCATTGATAGATGGTTAAGAGCCGACAATTCTGCCATAGATGATTTAAAAGAAAAAGTCTCAGCTTATGAAAAAAGCATTTCTCGTAAATCGACTTTATCTGATTTGATGGTAATTCTGGCTATAGGTTTTACTGGTGTGGCACTTGGACATTGGTTTTCAAAAGAAATATCTACTTTTTTAATTTCTAATTTTGAAATCTTTAGTAACAAATCTTCAGCCTTGAGTTCGTTTGCAGGCGAGTTTTTTTGGATGATTACCATAGCCACAGCTTTTGGTATTGCTTTATCATTTACTAAACTTAAACGCTTTGAAGGCGTTGGCGCAAGCAAAATAGGCTCAGGGTTTATTTACATCTTAGTGGCTACGATAGGAATGAAAATGGATTTAACTACTGTCACAGAAAATCCTGGATTAATAGGAATAGGTTTGATTTGGATGAGTATTCACGCCATACTTTTAATATTAGTAGCAAAGTTGATCAAAGCTCCTTATTTTTTCTTAGCGGTTGGGAGTCAAGCCAATGTTGGTGGCGCGGCTTCGGCACCAGTAGTGGCATCGGCATTTCATCCGTCTTTGACCAGTGTTGGTGTGCTTTTAGCCGTGTTTGGCTACGCCGTGGGAACTTATGCGGCGATTGCTTGTACTATTTTAATGGAAATGGCTTCAAAATTTTAAATATGAAAATGAAATTTTTATTCTTACTTATTGTTATCGCAGTTTTGAGTTGTGAAACAAAAAAACCTGATTTAACCATAACAGGGCAGATTGATGGTTTAAAAAAAGGAAAAATTTATCTGCAAAAAGTAAAAGATTCTACTATTGTAAATTTAGACTCTTTAGAGCTTTACAATACCAATCAGTTCAACTTTGATGTTGAACTCAACCAACCTGAAGTGATGTATTTGCAATTAGAAAAAGACACGATAGATCAAACTGATAATTTTATAGCTTTCTTTGCTGACAAAGGAAAATTAGAAGTCAAGGCAAAATTAGATGAATTTAGCTATGCAAACTTAAATGCCGATTACAAAAACCAACAAAAATTTCAAGAATACAGTCAAAATATCAAACGATTTGCTGACCAAAAGTTAGATTTGATTAAAGCCGAGTTAGAAGCCAGAAAAGCCAATAATCAAGACCGTTTAGATAGTATTAATAAGGTTTATAATTCTATGACCCAAAGACGCTATCTCTATGCCATCAATTTTGCTATGAATCATCCTGATTTAGAAGTTTCGCCTTATGTTATTCTAAATCAAGCAGAGTTTATCACTCCTAAATATTTAGATTCTGTTTATCAATCTTTTGACAAATCCATTCAAAAATCTTATTACGGGCAACAACTTAACAATTTGGTAACGCAACGTCAATCAAAATAAAACATCTTGTTTATATATTTAAAATTTGATTAACCTTATTGTTATGAAAACGTACTTCAAACTCTTCTGTTTAATAAGTATATTGGTTTGTTGGTCTTGTGAAGATATTGCTAATAACCGACGGTTGATTTTTACAGGAAATTTAATAGACGAAAATAATCAACCCATTCAAAATGCACGTTTGATTTCAACACTAAGTGCTAATGTTGGTTTTGAAGAAGCCGAAAACAGAATAGGTTTAGGACAAACCAATACAAGTGGTTTTTTTGAATTCGCATCTCTAGTACCTTTGTCTTCAAGCGCAGGCTTACAAATTATTCCTGAAGAATCCGGTGTTATAGCTGAAGAATCTGATAAATTTGCAAATGTAGTTTTATCTTTTACAAATGACGTTTTTGATAATGTCAACCAAGTCGAACTTAATGATTTTAAAATTCCAAGGAAAGCTATATTAGAGCTCAACATTCAAAAAACTTCTACAGAACCAGTTTTTTTAGAATGGACTATCGAACGGAAAACAGCGCAATGTTTTATTACAATTTCTGAATTAAATGAATTAGAAAACATTGAATTTTGCAATACTTTTTTTAGTATTTCAGGCCAAAATAATTCAGAAAACCCTAACGAACAACGAACAATTCAAAGCCTTCGTAATTCTACAGTTTTCTTTACTTTCAGCATTAACAACGCCCCCAATCAAGTTATAGAAATTACATTAAACAACCCTAGCAATGTCTTTGAGTTTACTTACTAAAACTTTTATTTTTTTATTTTTTATCTACTGTTTTACGCTTCAAGCTCAAACTTCAGATACTTTAGAGAATAAAACTAAACAAACTAAAACTCATCTCAATGTCGAGTTTTCTGGTATTTTACCAATAGCTGTTGGTGAGAACTTCGCAGCAGATGGTATGGACTTTAACTATGGATTAAGTTTTAGTTTTAAAGGTTATTTTAATGATCATCTATTTTTTGGCTTAAAATTTCAGCACTTAAGAGCTGATGTTGCCGATGAAACTCTGGTTGGTGTTTTTGAACACAGTAATGTCAACTCTTATTTAGCTGTTGGTGGATACCGATTTATTTTGGATGAACAATTTAATATAGAATCTTCATTAGGAATTGGAGCTACGGTTTACAATAATAAAAAAACAACAACAACTTTTAATGAAAAAATAGACTTTGAAGATGATGCAACAACTATGATTATTTCTGTTGCAACAAGTTATCGAATAACAAATCAATTAAAAGTATTTATAAAACCAGAATACCGTATAGATTTTATGCGAATTGATACTGCACCTATCCGTCAAGATTTTTTCGACGAAGCCCATTTTTTAAACATTTTGTTTGGAATAAGATTTGGCTATTAGGTCTTTTAATACTGAATGTTATTTTAAATATCGTTTAGTATATGAAAAGTAGGCGGTTTCGAAGCACTAAACTTTTGTTTAAGCACAAGGATTGATACGAACTAAAAGCCTTGATTACAGAACTATTGCGCCTATTTTTTATATACATTGTTACCTGCTGGCTTTATTTTTTCGTTCGTCTGTCAGCGTTGGCAAAGACATACTCTTTTGCAATTTTTGGCTTGTGTGTCGGCTGGTGCGAAACGAAGTTCACGAACTCTATTAACAAAATAAAGATACGTGAGTAATTGCAAATGTGTATGGCTTTTAGCGTTGGCTTATTCAATCAATTGTCCGACTTTATTTACCACTTTATATTCTAATTCATCAAATTCGTTAAAGTGTGCTTTTCCGCATTTGATTTTCAATTGTTCATCACCGCTTAGTTTTGCTAAATCTACCTCTGGTGTTCCTGTATCTTTAGTTTCAGCTACAAAGTAGATTTTCTTGTCGTCTTCAAATACCAAAGCCCAATCTGGATTGTAATTGCCAATAGGTGTAGGGATTTTAAACCAATTCGGAAGTTTAAAATAGAACTTAATTTGGTCGCTTGATTCACAGTCCTTTGCAAACTTGCTTTCAACTCCCGAATCTAAAGGAACAAACTCTTCATAAATGGTTTTAGAACTGTCTGTCACTTTAAATGAAAAGTCATTTAGATACACTTCTAATTCCTGAGCTTCAAAAAGTGCCATTTCATATGCTGCTCCGCCAATTTTTTGGTACTTGATTCCGTCAATCATTAAGTCGTACAAAGTCCGTTTTATGGCTTGGGTTGTTAAGTCCAAAAACAATTGTGGATTGATTAAAATATCTCCAATTCTGTCGGACTTACTTAATATCTCTTGAATGGTTGAACGAGTTAATTCTGTTTTACTTTGGATATAGCCCAAAACGTCGGGGATTTTCCAAGAATAGCTGTCGTAAGATTCTACTTTGTCTCCTGCGTACATTGTTTCAACTCTTTCGTCTGTCATATTGATGTTGACTTTAGTTGAACGAATAGAAGGTGCTTTGATTTCGGGTAAATCTTTAACCGCTTTTGCTGATAATGTGATTAACTCGTCAGTTTTATAATCAACTCGGTAAGTCGTTTTCTTTTTGAGGTTTTCCCAAATCTCCAAGAATTTTGGGTCAGCTTCAAATCCTTTTCGATATTTAATTGCGGTACGTTCTCTCTTGTTCTTAATTCTGCCTTTAAATTCAACGCCACAATCATCTTCAATTTCTTTTTGCAAGGTCTTTGCAAAATCATCATACGATTCATTGGCGATAACTGTCAAGCGATTTATGTTTTGGTCATAAGTTCTTTCCAACTTACCATCATCTGTTTTTCTAACTGCTAAACGTAATCCTCGTCCAATTTCTTGACGTTTTTTAATGTCAGATTTGGTTTCGTTTAGTGTGCAAATCTGAAAGACATTAGGATTGTCCCAACCTTCACGAAGTGCTGAATGTGAGAATATGAAACGAAGCGAATTATCTACATCCAATAACTTCTCTTTGTCTTTCATTATCAAGCTATAAGTATCATCATCTGCTTGGGTTTCGCCTGAAGTGTCTTTGAATTTCCCCTTTTTGTCTTGAGAAAAATATCCGTTGTGTATTTCATTAACTGGAAACCTATCCAACTCTTTAAATGCAGGTTTTGAAACGAACTCTTGGTAAATTTCTTCAAACCATTCTGCAAATTTCCCTTTGTTTGGATTTCCTGCTGAATCATAATGACGGTAATTTGCGACTTTATCAATGAAGAAAAGCGAAAGCACTTTTATTCCTAATTTGTTGAGGCGTTTTTCTTTTTTTAAATGTTCTTCAACCGTTTTACGGATTTGAAATTTCATTACTTCATCATTCAATCCGCCTTGACTGTCTCCTTTGTATAAAAGATTTCCGTTTGAAATAGAAATACAGTTGTTCGTTGCGTCTATTTCTTCAATAATATAACCATCTGCATAAATTTCTCGTTCGTTGGATAGTTTGTATAAATCGTCTCCAACTTTAACGGAAAGGGATTTCTTTTTTACGCCTCCTTTGTCATTTACGTTGATTGAAACTTTTGCGGTAACTTTTGTCTTTGTTGCCTTAATAGAATCTACTTGAACAAAAGCATCATTAAACGCATTTTCTTCAACAATAGAATCTACTTCAATCTGTTTTACCAAGCCTAAATCGTAGGCTTTTACTGGATTCAAACTATACGTAAGATTGTATTGATTTCTGTGTGTTGCAGAATAACGAAGTGTACAAAGTCCTTTTAAATTTTCAATAGCCGAAATACGTTTTTCGGTTTCCATATTTTGTGGCTCGTCCACAATAAGAATTGGATTTACCGACTGAATAAACTCAATGGGTTTTCTTCCATTGGCTCTGTAATGCGGTTGATTGATTATGTTTTGGTCTTTGGCAAATGAATCTATATTTATTACCAAAACTTCAATGTTGTTGTTCGTTGCAAAACCTCTTAAAGTTGAAACTTTTGAACTGTCATACACTTGAAAATTCAATGGATTATTGTCGTACAAGTTTTGAAAATGCTCGTGCGTGATTTCCAAGTTTTTTAAAACACCTTCTCGAATGGCAACAGAGGGTACAACTATCACAAACTTTTTAAAACCGTAGGCTTTGTTTAGTTCGTAAATGCTACGCAAGTACACATAGGTTTTTCCTGTTCCTGTTTCCATTTCTACAGAAAAGTGCATTCCGTCCAATGCTTTGCTTTGCTCAATCTCGTTTTGTTCTTGAACAGACTGCAAGTTTTTAAGGATTTGTTCTTCTGATAGAATTAAGTTGTTACCAACGCCATTGATTAAATCTAAAGTGCCTTCTTCCTTTAGGTCAAATTCCATAATAGAATCTTCCAAAGGTTGTCCTTCAAATAAGTCTGTTATAGACTTTATAGCGTCTTGCTGATATTGTAGGTTAGAATCAAACGTTAACTTCATCTGTCTGAATTAGGATTTGTTGGATTTTTGGATTCTAGGATTGTTCTCGACATATTCCTTATTCTCAGGGTGATTTACATTATAAACTCGCTTAAACTCCATACTTTTTGAACCAAAATTTATAAGTAACCCAATTGGCAAATTATAGGCTTGGCAATAATTCATTGCCTGAGCCAAGTGAACATCTTCTAATTTGATTAAAGCTTTTAGCTCAACCATAATTAGGTCTTCAACAAAAAAATCTACACGTCTAGTACCTATATCGATCCCTTCATAAAATATGCTCATTTCCATTTCACGTTGATAACCTAGTCCTTGTTTTTCCATTTCAATTGCTAACGCTCTTTGATAAATCACTTCTTGGAATCCATTACCTAAAGCTGAGTGTACTTTCATTGCACAGCCTATGATTTTATGTGTTAATTCTTCATATCTCATAATCTAATCATCCTTTAATCTTAAAAATCATAATTCTGACGGTTTATTTGAATCTAAATATACATCATCCGTCGTCTTCTTAATGGACTTCAAAAAATCCTGTTTGTCTAATATTTCTTTTTGATAATGTGCAATTGTGTAGAGCTTTTTAAAACGATCTCGTTTGCTTAATCCTTCTCGAATCATATCTGCGTTGGCAGATTCTAAATTCGATAGAATAGCCAACTCGTTAATACTGGCAATATCTCGTAAATTTTTACCTTCTAAGGTCAATTGCGGATTGGCTTCTCGCCATTGTTTAGCTGTACACTTGAATAATGCTACATTCAAAATATCGGCTTCTTCTGCATAGGCGAGCCATTCTGTTTCTTTAGTATAATTAGACTGTGGTAAAATGTAGTCTTTCACAGCATCTGTTTGAATGCTGTAATTAACCTTGCTCAATACACGCTTTACATTCCATTCTAAATTGTATTGGTTGTTTTCAATTTCTTTAAGGCGTTGGTACTCTTTAATTAAATACAGTTTGAAAACTGGGCTTATGGCAGAACCAAATTCAAAGGCTATGTCTTTGTGGGCATAAGTTCCTCCATACTTTCCTTTTTTTACTAATAATCCAATAGCATTGGTGGTCTCTATCCAATTCCCTGGGCTTAAAACAAAGCTGGGTAATCCTGCCTGTGTTTTAAAGTGGTCGAATTCGACCACTTTAAAATTAGGGTTGTTCATTTGCTCCCACACGCCTAAAAACTCAAGGGTAGAGCGGTTGCGTATCCAATTTTTGATAATATCGGCAGCTCGTCCGTTACCTTCCTTACCTTTTGCCATATCTGTAAGCGAGATATAGTCTTCGCTTTCTATTTGTGAAATAGTGATTGGCAGATTTTGTACCTGTATGGTTGTATTCTTTTTACTCATTTAAGTTGCATTTTATAAGCATCGATTTCGAAGCGTTAAACCTGTCGAATTCGACACCTTTTTAATTAAGGCGATTTCGCCCCATTTAAAACCATTTTTCAAATCACAATTTCTCAATCTTAAAATCATAAATCAAATGGTTTTAAATTCTATACCTGCATCTTTCATCTGCAAAGACGCATTGGTTTTCAATTGGTCGTTGCCTTTAAAAAGCTTGTCTAAAGCAATTACTTTTTGTGGCTTGTTGGCAATTACTGCATCAATGATTTCTTGATTGGCTTTTTCCAAAATCAATACAAGTTCGGTTTCATTGATTGCATAAAAACCGTCTTTTGCTTTAATGGTGCTGTTTAGGTCTTTACCACTTTTTAGCAGAAGTTCGTACACCATATTTTCGATTGTGGCGTTTTTTGCAACTGGGTCAACAAACAATTTCATTTGCTCTTCCAACGCTTGTTTGTCTTTTCCCGTAATTTGTTGCCATTGCTTGAAGTTGCTATCTGCAAGTTTTAGCACTTTGAATCCTAAATCTTGATTTTCTAATTCTTCAATTTTGCTTTTCAGACTTTCTATTTCAGCTTTTGTTTCTTCTGTAGGTAGTTCGCTTTCCAACTTCTTGATTTCAGCTTGTAATTCATCAATCTGTTTACCTAAATCTTCCTCAATTTTTTTGCCTGCTCTTCTAATCCGTTCTTTGGCAATATCGGATATTGTTTTAAAGCCGTCTTTATATGCGATACTATCTTTTTGAGTAAGTTCTGGCAATTGAACTTGAATATGTTTTCTTTTTAGGTCATCCTTAGTATTTAGCCTTAATGCCGCATCTGCGGTTGTTCCTGAACCTGAAAAGAAATCCAAAATAATTTCATCCTCAGTTGTAACCCTTTCTATAAGATATTGAATTAACTCGTTTGGCTTTGTGTAGTCAAAGTAATTCTTTAAACCAAGTCTATCTAAATATTTTGAAGCTTGTGTACTTGAATAGCTTTCAATTACAGAATATGGTCGTTGCGTCCTTTCTATCTTATTTCCTTCATTATCACAATTCAAATATTGTTTCGTGTATACAGTCCAAATATCCTTTGAATCTTTTTTTATTTCAATAAAACCATTTTCTAATCCCCATTTTAATTTTTCTTTAGACCATCTCCAACAAGCTTGTTTCCCACTATTATTATCCTTTGGGTAAACCTGATTGCCGTCAGGTGTTTCTATTGGATAATCAAGGCTTTCTGAATATTGAATTGAACCCATACCAAGTTTTTGTAAATAATATGGACCTCTTTCTTTGACGAATTCATCTTCACTTTTGTATCTATCCCTGTTAGATATATCTGTACCAATAATCTCAACGGATTCCTTAGATTTTCCGTAGCATAAAATAAATTCACGTTTTACTCTGAAATATTTGCTATCTGAACTTCCTCCACCTTCTTTATTTAGCCACACTATGTTTGCTATGAAGTTTTCTTCTCCAAAAATCTCATTCATTAACAAAGTCAGATTATGTACTTCATTATCATCAATAGAGATAAAGATTACTCCATCTTGTTTGAGTAGATTTTTGGCTAAATAGAGGCGAGGCATCATCATATTGAGCCAATTACTGTGGTATTGTCCGTTTTCTTTACTGTTCTTTTTGAACATACCGTCTTTGGTCATATAGCCTTCTTCGTCTTTGTCGCCAACACGTTTTTCGTAGTCTGCTTTAGTTTCAGAGAATTTGTCAGGATAAATAAACGAGTCTTTTCCTGTGTTGTAAGGTGGGTCTATGTAAATCATTTTCACCTTACCGAAATAGCTTTTTTGAAGCACTTTCAGCACTTCCAAGTTTTCACCTTCAATAAAAATATGTTCGGTATCGTCAAAGTTTACGCTTTCGTCTTTGGCCGGTACAAGCGTTTTTGTAGTGGGTGCTTGCAACACTTTAAAGGCTTCACTTTTTCCTGCCCAATTCAGCACGTAGCGTTCATTAGAGAAGTTAATATCTTCTCCAAGCGTAGCTTTTAGTTTTTCCCAATCTACTTTGCCTTCGGTAAATACTTCAGGCAACACTTGTTTTAAAGCGTTTAGTTTTTCCTGTTCTGGTGTTAGACTTGCTCCGTCCATATATTTATAATTCTTTTCTGTCCGTTAGTAATTCCTTGGCTTCTATATTCAAGATTTCCGCAATCTTGTATAAGTCCTCTAAACTTGGTTGTCGTCTATTTTGAGCATAAGAATTAACCATATTATAACTCTTACCAAGCTTCTCAGCCAACCAAATTTGCTTAATTCCCTTTTTTTCTAAAACCTCTTTTATTCGGTTCATTTTTGAACTTGTTTTATAGTCCGCTAAAATAGGAAAAATTATTTATTATCTCACTAAATGAGTATTTAAATAACCATTCTGTTTGGGTGCGGTGGGTAAGGGCAAGCTCTTTTGGTTTTTTCAGCGTTGGCTTTGCGTGACGGCAAAAACCAAATGTGCTTGACCGTGCGGTGGCTTTTCAGCTTGCAGGTAACTCCAGTATATACAGGATCCTTAAAATACCTGCCAGCATTTCGGTTCTACTCAATGACCACAGCAGGCTGGTACGTCGGCATTATACCTGTAGCACATTATTAAGTCAAATAGGTTTAACTTTATTAAAGTAATACTAAATCTTTATTTTTCATAGGCAAGTTAAAAGAGTTTTATTTTATTTACAGTTATTAATCTTTATATGAAAAATACCGACGATAAATACGTGATTTTGGTTGATGAGAACGATAATCCCATCGGCAAAATGGAAAAAATAGAAGCCCATGAAAAAGGACTTTTACATCGTGCGTTTTCAGTGTTTGTTTTTAATGATAAAGACGAATTGCTGTTGCAACAACGAGCGTTGACCAAATATCACACACCAGGATTGTGGACCAATACCTGCTGTAGTCATCAAAATGAAGGAGAAAGCAATATAGAAGCAGGAAAACGTCGCTTAGAAGAAGAAATGGGGTTTTCTGTGCCTTTAGAAGAAGTGATGTCTTTTACCTACAAAGCTCCTTTTGCAAATGGCTTGACCGAGCACGAATTTGACCATATTCTAATTGGATATTACAACCAAGACCCTAAACCTAATCCTGATGAAGTTGCAAATTTTAAATGGCGAACTTTAAACCAAATCAAATCAGATATCGCCAATCATCCTGAGCAATACACAGCTTGGTTCAAAATTATATTTGATAAATATCTCACCGCCATTGCACAAAACAAAATGATATGAAAGTTACGGTTCACAGAAAAGCACATTTTAACGCTGCCCATCGTTTGTATCGAAAAGATTGGACAGATGAGAAAAATGATGCCGTTTTTGGGAAATGCAGTAACCCACATTTTCACGGTCACAACTATGAATTAGTGGTTTCTGTGACAGGTGAAGTTAACCCTGAGACGGGTTATGTTATTGACATAAAAGAGCTTAAAGATTTAATCAAATCTGAAGTTGAAGACGAATTTGACCACAAAAATCTCAACGAGCAAGTTGAGGTTTTTAAAACATTAAATCCTACGGCAGAAAATATCGTGGTAGTGATATGGCAAAAGTTGAGAAAACGTTTAGATAAGCATCTCGAACTGAGCGTGACTTTATACGAAACGTCAAGAAATTTTGTAACCTATAAAGGCTAATACAATGAAAGTAAACGATAAATTGAAAGCATTTACTGCCAAAGATCAAAACGGAGATGAATTTGATATTTCTCAATATCTCGGTAAAAAACCTTTAGTCATTTTTTTTTATCCCAAAAATTTTACGCCAGGTTGCACCAAAGAAGCTTGTAGTTTTAGAGACAGCTATCAAGATTTTAAAGACCTCGGTGCTGAGGTTATCGGCATAAGTGGTGACAGCGAAAGTTCACACCAACGCTTTGCTAAAAAACACGATTTGCCTTTTACATTGCTTTCTGACCAAGATGGTAAACTCAGAAAGCAATTTGGTGTAAAAAAAAGCTTGCTGGGCTTGTTACCAGGTCGAGAAACCTTTATTTTTGATGACAAAGGCATTCTAATTCACCGTTTTAATAGTATGGATGCCAAACCACATATCAGAAAAGCCTTAAAAGTTGTCAAAGAAATCAAATCTTAAACCAAAACTTTATCCTTTAAAGTTTAAACCCATTTTAAAAGAAAAAATATGGGGTGGACATCATTTAAATTATAAAGATTCATCCATTGCAAAAAACACTAAAATTGGAGAGTCTTGGGAGATTAGTGGCGTTGAAGACAGCATATCAGTTGTTGATAACGGAGATTTAAAAGGTCAAAAACTGAAGGCTATTTTAGCTGATTATAAAGAACAATTAGTTGGCCATTCGGCTTATAAACGTTTTGGAAACGAATTTCCTTTGTTGATAAAGTTTATCGATGCTAAAGACAATCTCTCCGTGCAGCTTCACCCTGATGATAAGATTGCTAAAGCCAAGCATAATTGTCTGGGGAAAACGGAAATGTGGTATATCATAGAAGCTGAAAAAGATGGTTTTATTATAGCCGATTTTAATCGAAAGATGAATCGAGAAGAATATTTTAAAGCCGTTGAAAATAAGACGATAAAAGACGTTTTGAACCACATTAAGGTCAAATCTGGTGATGTGTTTTTTATCGCTCCAGGCTTAATTCACGCCATTGGTTCAGGGGTTTTACTCGCCGAAATTCAACAAACTTCAGATATCACCTATAGAATTTACGATTGGGATAGAGTAGATGATCAGGGGAATTCTCGAGAGCTTCATCAACAAGAAGCTTTAGAGGCGATAGATTTTACTTATAGAGAGTCCAAAGTGAAATATGATAAAATAACAAATTCACCGAATGAAGTTGTTCACAATGAACATTTTAAAACGGATTATCTCAAAGTAGAAAACAGATTAAATTTAGATTTGACTAAATATGATAGTTTTACAATCCTTATGAATGTTGGCAAGGATGCTAAATTATATTATAACGAAAATACCTTTACGTTTAACGCGAAGGAAACTTATCTGATTCCAGCAAGCATTTCAAATATTAGTATTGAAGCAAAACAAACAGAAGTTTTGAGGGTTCATATATAATTCTAAAATAATTATTCATTAAAAGCTGAATAATTCACGAGCCTTTGTATTTTTGACACGGTTTACACCAGAACTATGACCCAAACCAAACCAAAAATTACTGGCCTTATCATTACACTCAATGAAGAGAAAAATATTGGTAAAGTCATTGAAAATATAGATTTTGTAGATGAAATTATCGTTTTAGATTCTTTTTCTACCGACAAAACTGTTGAAATTGCAGCGTCTTACAATCAGGTAAAAGTCTATCAAAATAAATTTGAAAACTTTACCGACCAACGCAATTTGGCTTTAGATTATGCTACTCATAATTGGATCTTATTTTTAGATGCAGATGAACGCCTAACACCAGAATTAAGAGAAGAAATACTTGAAACGGTAAAGCAAGATGATACAGCAGAAGCTTATTATTTTTATAGAAAATTTATGTTCAAAGACAAGCCTTTACATTTTAGTGGATGGCAGACCGATAAAAACATTCGTTTGTTTAAAAAGGATGCCGCACGATATTCTAAAGAGCGTTTGGTTCACGAAATTCTAAGGGTTAAAGGTCGAACGCGAACAATGAAGTATAAACTGATTCATTACTCATATATCGATTATCACAGCTATAAACAGAAAATGATCAGCTATGCCAATCTCAAAGCAAAAGAGCTTTATATGAAAGATGTAAAACCGAATTTTTTTCATTTTTACATCAAACCAGCTTATAAATTTCTTTATACTTATTTGATACGTCTTGGGATATTAGACGGTAAGCGAGGCTTTATTATTTGTTATCTAAACGCCTTAAGTGTGTATTATCGTTATCCTTACTTAAAAACACTTTATCGCTCTAAGAAGACTTTAATTTAAACTTTTTCTTAAATCTTTTTTTACGATGAAATTTCTTTTGAAATGCTGATGTGGCTTCCCATAACATTTTAAATAATTTCTCTGAATTTTCACCGCTTAATTTGGCATATTCATCCGCTATAATACTCACCATATCGAGTTTTGGAGTTAGGCGTCTTAAATTGAACATTCGTTGCTGAAGTGTCAAACTATCGTGAAATGCCATCCGATTAAGGTCAACGAGATAAAACTCATAATGGCTATCACTTACTTTTTTAATCAAAGTATTGCCAGGAGAATGATCTTTAAATTCAATGCCGTTTTCGTGTAATTTAAAACAAAACTGTGTGAATTGTCTTAAAATAACTTCGTGTTCAGGCCACTCAGAATCAGTGACTAACTCTCTGAACATCAAGTCGTATTTTAAGTGTTCTGATACATAGTAACTGCTCGTTAAACCAATTAAATCTTTATCTTCAACATAAGCTATAGGTTTTGGCGTGCCTATATTTTTTGCGATGAGATGTTGAGCAAAGTTGTAAGAACGCTTAGCCTTTGATTCTCTAAAATATGTATAAATGATTTTTTTAATAAAATTAGGCTTTTGAAAAGCTTTGATATTTATGGTTAAACCATCAATTTCAAAAGTCTTAATACTATTTCTACTGCCGCCATAAATCAATTGACCTTGCTTATCGAAATTTACTATGCAATTTAATATCTTATCTTGATAGGGGTTAAAATCTGGATGAATTTTTATAATCATTTATAAAATAAGTCTTATTGCAAAATTAAGAATATATTTTTCATAGGCTGTGTAATTTTATGCCATTGTAAGTTTTACAAGTTTTTAATGTTTTTAAATTAAAAGCAAAAGAAAACTTAAAAGTTGAATTTAACGTAAAGGCTATATACAGTATTGTGAAAAAAATTCCACCACTTTTTAACTATTCAATAAATTTAGCAACAATCCTTTAACTGCAATTAAATTGGCAATACAGCATAAATTATAGTCTTATTTTTAGGCATCGGGTTTTATTCGTCCTCTTTCGATGCTTTTGCTTTTTAAATATTCCAAAATTTCTTCTTTTGTCATTGTCGAGAAGATTTTGTCTAATCTGTCTTTTTGCTCTCTTGCAAATTTTACTGCATCAAATTTTTTTTTTGTTTTAGTTTCCATATTTCATCAATTCTCTTGGTGAGCGAATGTCCAATTGTTTATAACCATTTTTTAAGTTTATAGAATTATAGCCCCGTATTCGCTCAACATTTACTATATGCTTAAAATTCCAACTAAAAAGTATGTCAGCTTGATAAATTGTTGCAAGTGCAATATCCAAACAATCTGCATAACTTGTTTCTCCAACTACTTTTTGGTCAATATATTCAGTCGCTAAATTAATGACCTCATCTTTATCTTTAAGAAACTCAGTAAAATTATTACCTAAATTCGCAAATAGATTTTTAATATGTTTTGGTGCAAATTCTAATTCCTCATCCAACATAGTTGATAATAAGACCGTAAATTCACCGTTATTTATTCGTTTGAATAGGGGTTTAGTCCACTCCTCAAATTCAGTGTCAAAATAACCGCCAAATACGGAAGTATTCAAATATATCCGTTGAACATATTCTAAATTTGTTAGCCTCTGGATGGAGTGAAAATCAAATCTTGGAAAATTATCCCAGATTAAAAAAGAAGACATACAGTCAGTTTTTGCTTTCTTATAAGATATTTTTAAAGATAATATCAGACAGAGAAAATATTGATAAATTAATAACACGATTTATTAAAAAATACCATATATTTGTAATGTGATGAAATCAATTTTCAATCAAATATTGAGTGTTTTAATGGCTGTTGTTGTGATGTGTTCAACCCTATCAATGACGGTAAGCACACACTATTGCGGTAATATTATGGTTGATAAATCCATCATAAAACCCGCAAAAAAATGTGTGTTATATGAAAATGAAACACAACAAAATAATGGCATTACAAAAAGCAATTGTTGCAATGATGAGGTCAAAATCATAAAAGGACAAGATCAATTAAAACTTCAATCTACTGATTTTGAATTGCCACATCCCATTTTTGTTCAAGCTTTGGTTTATACATTTTTTGTAAAACCTATTTTTCAGACCAATACAACGCCTTCACATTACGAATATCCACCGCCTTTATACGAAAGGAACTTTCAAGCTTTATACCAGGTTTATCTGATTTGATATATTAAAATTTAACACAATTCTTTCTTCTGATTTTTTTTCAGATTGAAAACCAATAATCGTGTATATATTTTAATATCAAATCTTTATGCTTAATAAAATCATTAAATATTTTTTAGAGAACAAGTTAGTTACTGTTCTAGTGCTTATAGTTTTTGTGACTTGGGGAGTTGTTACAGCACCTTTTGGCTGGGACACAGGTGTATTGCCTTCTGATCCTGTACCTGTAGATGCCATACCCGATATTGGCGAAAATCAACAAATTGTATTTACCGAATGGAAAGGGCGTTCACCACAAGATATCGAAGACCAAATATCTTATCCATTAACAACTTATTTGTTGGGAATTCCTGGTGTAAAATCTATCAGAAGTACATCAGTTTTTGGGTTTTCAAGTATTTTCATCATTTTTTCAGAAGACGTAGAGTTTTACTGGTCGCGATCTCGTATTATAGAAAAACTCAATGCTTTACCTTCTGGTCTTCTGCCTAATGATGTTCAGCCAGCACTTGGTCCCGATGCCACAGCTCTCGGTCAAGTCTATTGGTACACCATTGAAGGTAGAGATAAAAACGGCAACCCGACTGGTGGTTGGGATTTACACGAAATTAGAACTGTTCAAGATTTTTATGTCAAATACGGTTTAAACGCCACCGAAGGCGTTTCTGAAGTCGCTTCTATTGGTGGTTTTGTAAAAGAATATCAAATTGATGTCAATCCCGATGCCTTAAAGGCTTATGATATTCCACTGCACAAGGTAATGCAAGCTGTTCAAAAATCTAACAGAGATGTAGGTGCTAAGACTATCGAGATTAATCAGGCAGAATATTTAGTGCGTGGCTTGGGTTATGTCAAAAAAATAGAAGACATTGAAAAAGCGGTGGTTGCTGTGCAAGATAATGTGCCTGTTAGAATTGAAGATATCGGGGTTGTTACTTTAGGACCAGCTACTCGCAGAGGTCTGTTAGATAAAGACGGAGCAGAAGTTGTAGGTGGAGTAGTAGTGGCAAGATATGGAGCTAATCCACTACAAGTTATCAATAACCTCAAAGACAAAATCAAAGAAATTGCTCCTGGCTTACCCAAGAAAACCTTAGCAGACGGTAGAGAAAGTCAGTTAACTATCGTCCCATTTTATGACCGTTCTGAATTGATTTACGAAACCTTAGGTACGCTTGAAGAAGCCTTGTCTCTTGAGATACTCATTACTATTCTGGTAGTCATTGTGATGGTTTATAACTTAAGAGCTTCATTTTTAATTTCCAGTCTTTTACCCATAGCAGTGCTTATGGTTTTTATTGCGATGAAGTATTTTGATGTTACAGCCAATATTGTGGCTTTATCTGGTATTGCCATTGCCATTGGAACTATGGTCGATTTAGGCATTATCCTTTCAGAAAATATTATCAAACACTTAGATGAAGCTCCGCCAGGTCAAAAACTGATAGATAGCATTTACAACGGTGCATCTGAAGTAGCAACTGCCATTTTAACAGCCGTATCGACCACCATTGTTAGCTTTATCCCTGTATTTACGATGCAGGCTGCTGAAGGCAAACTCTTTGGTCCTTTAGCTTTTACCAAAACTTTTGCTTTAGTGGCGGCTTTGTTGGTTAGTTTATTAATTATGCCAACGTTAGCACAGTGGTTTTTTGGGTTTAAAATAAAAAATAAAAAGTTTAAGCAATATGGTAATTATATTCTGATCTTGCTTGGAATTGTAGCACTTTTCTATAATCAAGAATGGGCTGGTGTATTGCTCATGTTATTTGGAGCTATCAGCATCCTAAAAATGTATTTTCAAGATAAGAAAGATAAGTTTTCTAAGCCATTATTATTTTGTTATAATTATGCTGAATTAATTGTGGTGCTTTTTGGTGTAGTCTGGCTATTAGCTCAATATTGGTTACCACTTGGTGCGTCTAAATCTCTATTTATAAACTTAGTGTTTGTCGTCTTATTAGTCAGTATAATTCTCGGACTATTTAGACTTTTAGAGTACAAATACAAAAGCCTTCTTATCTGGTGTCTAAATAATAAAGTTAAATTTTTACTGCTTCCAGCATTACTCATACTGCTTGGTGCCAATATATGGTTAGGTTTCAACACCATCTTTGGATTTGTGTCCAAAGGGTTTGACAAAATCGGGGTAAATATCAACGACACAGAAGTTTGGTCAAGTTTAGCTAAAACATTTCCTGGCATAGGAAAAGAGTTTATGCCAGCCCTTGATGAAGGCACTTTTCTGTTGATGCCTACTTCAATGCCACATTCGGGAATTGAATACAACAGAAAGGTTTTAGGGCAATTAGATATGCTGATCACCAACATCCCCGAAGTTGAATTAACGGTTGGAAAATTAGGACGCGTTGAATCGGCATTAGATCCAGCACCAATTTCAATGTATGAAAATATCATCAATTACAGACCTGAGTATATTCTTAACAAAAAAGGTCATAAGCAACGCTTTAAAGTAGATGATAAAGGTCGATTTATTACCAAAAACAAAGATACATTGACCAATAGCGAAGGTTTAAAACAAGGCATTGAAGCCGATCAGCTTATTGGCGATGACGACGGAAAATACTACCGCAACTGGCGTGAGCACATTCAATCGCCAGATGATATTTGGAACGAACTCATCAAAAAAATCAGTTATATACCTGGAATCACATCTGCACCAAAATTACAGCCTATAGAAACGCGCTTGGTGATGCTTCAAACGGGAATGCGAGCACCTATGGGAATCAAAGTGTATGGACCAGATTTAAAAACCATTGAAAACTTTGGGTTACAATTAGAAAATATCCTTAAAGATGTTCCTTCGGTTAAAAAAGAAGCTGTTTTTGCTGATCGAATCATTGGTAAACCTTATCTACATCTCAATATTAACCGAGAAGAAATTTCACGCTATGGTCTCAACATTGAAGATGTTCAACAAACCATAGAAACGGCTATTGGTGGTATGAAAATAACTTCCACCGTTGAAGGTAGAGAGCGTTTTCCTGTTAGAGTTCGTTACCCTAGAGAATTAAGAAACGACCAAGAAAGCATTGGTAAAATTTTGATATCAACGCCAACTGGATCCCAAATCCCTTTATCTCAAATCATTGATTTTGAGTATGTCCGTGGACCACAAGCTATCAAGAGTGAAGAAACTTTTTTAGTGGGTTATGTGCTTTTTGATAAACGTGATGGTTTTTCAGAGGTTACGGTAATAAATGATGCTCAAAAAACCATAAACGACAAAATTGACAGTGGTGAGTTGAATGTTCCCTCTGGTGTAAGTTATAAGTTTTCAGGAAATTACGAAAATCAAGTTAGAGCCGAGAAACGCCTGTCTATTATCGTCCCTATAGTGCTTGTTATTGTTTTTCTTATACTTTACTTCCAATTTAAGTCTGTAAGCACATCTCTTATGGTGTTTACAGGAATTGCAATAGCTTTTAGTGGTGGTTTTATTGTTTTATGGCTCTATGGTCAACATTGGTTTGCTGATTTTTCGCTTTTTGGAACAAATTTTAGAGACTTGTTTCAAATACATACCATCAATTTAAGTGTGGCCGTTTGGGTTGGTTTTATTGCATTGTTCGGCATAGCAACTGACAATGGGGTTTTGATAGCAACTTACTTAGACCAAAGCTTTAAAAGAAATAAAACCAAAAGTCTTGAGGCCATTAGGTTTGCCACTGTAGAAGCTGGTCAACGTAGAATTAAGCCAGCTGTAATGACATCAGCCACTACCATCATTGCTTTATTGCCTATTCTTACATCAGCTGGACGTGGCTCAGATATCATGATACCAATGGCTATTCCATCAATTGGCGGGATGGTTTTTGCAGCCATTACCTTCTTTATCGTTCCCGTTATTTATTGTTGGAGAGAAGAGCGTAAACTTTCAAAAACACAATTATGAAAAAGTATATCCTTATTTTAATAGCTGTCATAGGCATACATTCAGTTGGCATAAGTCAATCGTTAAATGATTATTTCAAAATAGCTGCTGAAAACAATCCTGGCTTACAGGCTAAATACAAATCGTTTGAAGCAGCTATGGAAAAAGTGGCTCAGAGCAGCAGCCTTCCTGATCCTAGTTTATCATTTGGTTATTTTATTTCGCCTGTTGAAACACGTGTTGGCCCACAGCAAGCCAAGTTTTCATTAACACAAATGTTTCCGTGGTTTGGCACTTTAAAAGCACAGGGAGATGCTGCTACGTTTTTTGCTGAAGCCAAATACCAAGCGTTTTTAGATGCCCGAAATCAATTGTATTATAAAGTAGCAGCAGCTTATTATCCGCTTTATGAATTAAATGAATTTATAGAAATTGAATTAGAAAATCAACGCATATTAAAGTCCTATAAAACCATTGCAACAACCCAGTTCGGTAACGACAAAGGAACTATGGTTGATGTATTACGTGTTGATATTATGCTGAAAGATGCTACAACAAATCTTTCTGTTCTTAACAAAAAAATAAAACCACTTGAAACTCGATTTAACAAGTTGCTCAATAGAAATGAAACTTCAAAGATCCTTATTCAAGATACTTTACAAGTTATACCGATGAGCAATAATTATAGAAAGGATTCTCTTTTAGTAGCTAATCCTATGCTTGAACAATTGGATTTAAAAGTCAAAGCCAGTGAAGCTCAAGAGCAAGCAGCTGTCAAACAAGGATTGCCCAAATTTGGCGTGGGAATTGATTATGCCATTGTTGAAGAACGGTCAAATGTTTCTCTCTCTGACAATGGTCAGGATGTTTTAATGCCTATGTTAAGTTTGAGTATTCCTATTTTCAGAGGAAAGTATAAAGCTGCCAAAAAAGAAGCCCAATTGATGCAAGAAGCCTACAAATTACAAAAAGAAGACCTTACAAATAATTTGATAAGTTCTTATGATTTAACTTGGTTTGAAATTCAAAAACAATTGGAATTCATAACTTTATACCAAGAACAAATACAAACATCAAAACAATCCTTGCGTCTTTTATTCAGAGCGTATAGCGATTCAGGTAAAGAGTTTGAAGAAGTGTTGCGTATGCAACAACAAATCTTGAAGTATCAAAAAATGAAAGTTAAAGCTTTAGCTCAATACCATACTGCTTTAGCTCAATTAGATTATTTAACTGCTAAAACACAATAATTATGGAACCTAAATCTCATAAACATTCATCATCAAAAAACGGTCATGAAAATCATGACCATCACGACCATCATGCTATGATGATTAAAGATTTCAAAAAACGTTTTTGGATTTCTTTAGTCTTAACTCTACCAATAGTTGTACTCGCTCCAATGATTCAAGGATTGTTGAATTATGAGCTTCGTTTTGAAGGCGACCGATATATTCAATTTGCCTTGTCAACTATCATCTTTTTCTATGGTGGTTGGCCTTTTCTAAAAGGACTATTCGATGAAGTTAAAAAGAAAACACCAGGCATGATGACACTCATTGCTCTCGCTATCTCAGTAGCGTATTTCTACAGTTCGGCTGTCGTATTTGGTCTTGAGGGTAAGATTTTCTTTTGGGAATTGGCTAGCTTGATTGTTATTATGCTTCTCGGTCATTGGATAGAAATGAAATCGGTTATGGGAGCATCTAATGCTCTTCAAGAACTCGCCAAAATGATGCCTTCTACTGCGAGAAAAATTAACAAAAATGGTGATCACGAAGATGTCTCTATTGAAGACTTACAAGCAAATGACACTATCTTGGTTAGACCAGGTGAAAAAATTCCTGCAGATGGTGTTGTATTAGAAGGCGAAAGCCATGTCAATGAGTCTATGCTTACGGGCGAATCAAAACCTGTAGCAAAACAAAAAGACGATCAAGTAATTGGTGGCTCTATTAATGATAAAGGGACATTAAAAATCAAAGTCAAACATACGGGTGAAGATTCTTATTTGACTAAAGTAATTGGTATGGTCAAAGAAGCCCAAAAGGTCAAATCTAAAACTCAAAACTTGGCCGATAAAGCTGCAGCATGGCTATTTTATGTTGCTCTTGGTGCTGGTATCACCACGCTTATTGTTTGGCTAAGCCTTGGAAAAGATTTTGTATATGCCTTGGAACGTATGGTTACGGTAATGATTATTTCGTGTCCACATGCCTTAGGTCTTGCAGTTCCATTGGTTGTAGCTATTTCAACTGCAGTTTCTGCTAAAAACGGATTGCTGATTCGCAACAGAACAGCTTTTGAAAATGCACGTAAATTAACGGCAATTATATTCGACAAAACAGGAACTTTAACTAAAGGTGAATTTGGCGTAACGCGTTTTAAAAGCACGTCAGATAAACTATCAGACAAAGAACTGCTACAAATGGCTGCATCAGTCGAAAACAGTTCTGAACATCCTATTGCTGGCGGTATTGTCAAAAAAGCAAAATCAGAAGAATTGTCATTAAACGAACCTGAAAACTTTCAAAATATCACAGGAAAAGGAATAAAAGCAACGCTTAATGATCAGCAAATACAAATTGTAAGTCCAGGTATGCTGAAAGAATTGAACATAGATATGCCATCAGAGGCTTTTAAAACAGAAGATGAAACGGTAGTCTTTGTCTTATTAGATGACAACTTGGTTGGTTTTATTGCCTTAGCTGACGAAATTAGACCTGAATCTATGTCTGCCATTCAAACTTTGAAAGATAGAGGTATAAAAGTCTTTATGGCTACTGGAGATAACGATAAAGTTGCAAAAGCAGTCAGTCAACAATTGTCCTTAGACAAATACTATGCTGAAGTGCTTCCAGAGGACAAACAAAACATCATTAAAGATTTACAAGACAAAGGAGAGTTTGTTGCCATGACAGGTGATGGCGTAAACGATGCTCCTGCACTTGCTCAAGCCAATGTTGGTATTGCTGTTGGTTCAGGCACCGATGTCGCTGCTGAAACCGCGGATATTGTTTTGGTCAATAGCAATCCTAAAGACATTGCCAACTTGGTAGTGTTTGGTGCAGCTACATACAACAAGATGCTACAAAACCTTTGGTGGGCAGCTGGTTATAATATTTTAGCTATACCATTGGCAGCTGGTGTTCTAGCAAGTATAGGCATTATTTTAAGTCCAGCTATTGGAGCCGTTTTAATGAGTTTAAGCACAGTGATAGTGGCTATAAATGCTCAATTACTTAAAAAACAAATCAAAAATTAAAAATGAAAACAATGAATAAAAAAAGAATAATTATTATATCAAGCACACTTGTTATAGGGATATTGCTTGGATGGGTGATTTTTGGTGGTTCATCATCAAACAGTAACAAAGAAGACAACCATACCTCGGTCAAAAATTCACAAAATCAAACTTGGACTTGCTCAATGCATCCTCAAATACGTCAAAATGAACCTGGCAATTGCCCAATATGTGGAATGAAATTGATTCCTGTTGGCTCTGAAGATATTACTGAACTTGACCCTATGGCGATAAGTATGTCGCCTACCGCTATGCAGTTGGCACAAGTCCAAACTTTAGAAGTAAGCTCGGGTAGTAGCCAAAAATCTGTTCGCCTAAATGGCAAAGTTCAAGCTGATGAACGCTTGCTATATACACAATCTTCTCACATCCCTGGTAGAATTGAAAAACTGACAGTGAATTTTACAGGTGAATTTGTAAATAAAGGAGAAGTTATCGCTTATATCTATTCTCCTGAATTGGTAACTGCACAAGAAGAACTCTTTGAAGCTAAAAAAATTAAAGCTACACAACCTGCACTATTTAGGGCAGCCAAAGAAAAATTAAAAAATTGGAAACTTTCTGACAATCAAATAGAGCAAATTTTAAATTCTGATGAAGTTATAGAAGAATTTCCCGTATTGGCTAATGTATCAGGCTATGTGACGAAAAAAATGATAAACATAGGTGATTATATCAAACAAGGAACAGTTATTTATGAAATTGCTGACCTCTCTAAAGTCTGGGTCATGTTTGATGTTTATGAATCTGATCTTAATTCAGTTAAAGTAGATGATGAGGTAAATTTCACGATTAAAGCCTTACCAGGTAAACAATTCAAAGGAAAGGTGTCTTATCTCGACCCTATGATTAATCCCCAAACAAGAGTAGCTCAAGCAAGGGTTGAACTCCCAAACCCTAATTATAAACTCTTGCCAGAAATGTTTGTTAGCGGTGTGGTAAAAGCTAAAACTGAAAACAACAACCAAATCAGTGTACCAAAATCTGCCGTGATGTGGACTGGAAAACGCTCTGTGGTTTATGTGATGCATCAAACCGCAAAAGGTGTCAGTTTTAAAATGCGAAAAGTGATTTTGGGTGAAAACTTAGGCGAAAACTATATAATAGAATCTGGGTTGCAAGATGGCGATAAAATTGCCGTAAATGGAACATTTAGTATTGATGCTGCTGCTCAACTATCAGGTAAACCTAGTATGATGAATCCCGAAGGCGGTGTAGCTATGACAGGACACCATCACGGAAATATGGATATGCCGAAGACAAATCAAACTCATTCAGCTAAAGATAATGAAACCATTATTCAGCTTATTAATAATTATATTGAATTAAAAAATAGTTTGGTAAACGATAACTTTGAAGCTTCAAAACAAGCATATCAAAATCTTTTATCAAAACTTTCAAACTATAGCGATACTACTTTTAAAAATTTAAATGAGATTAAAAACATTGAAGATTTAAGAGACAGTTTTATAAAAATTTCTGATGAAATTATAGCTATCGTAAAATCTTCAAATCCAACCGATAACAAAATTTATGTGCAACATTGTCCAATGGCTAATCAAAGTCAGGGTGCGTCTTGGTTGAGTTTTTCTAAAGAAATCAAAAATCCATATTACGGCGCTTCAATGCTGAAATGTGGCAGTGTGATTGATTCTATGCCGTAATATAAAATGTGTTTGATGTGACAAAAAAACGTCTAAAACGATAAAAAGAGTTAAACCTTCTGATAATTAATTAAATTTGTAAAAAAATGTAAGTGTTATTTAAAATCGTCGTTCCACTTTATAGAAACAATCTATCTGATAATGAATGGTTATCGTTAAACAATATATCTAAGTATTATTCCAAATCAGATATATGTCTATGCATACCTAAAAATCTTCTATTAGGTGAAAGTTTAAACAAATATGAAAATGTGAGATTTGATGACTTTTTTTTTGAAAGTGTTTCATCTTACAATAAACTTATGCTAAGTCAAGTTTTTTATGAAAGTTTTAAATCATATAAATACATTTTAATACACCAGTTAGATGCTTATATTTTTAAAGATGAATTAAAATTGTGGTGTGATAAAGATTATGATTATGTAGGTGCTCCATGGTTAAAATCAGAAAATCCTTTTAATAATTTATATAAAAGCAAAAAACTCAAAGATAGAGAACCCATTTTTTACAATGTTGGTAATGGTGGCTTTTCACTTAGAAAAGTAAAAACATTTTTGAAATTTATCGAAAAATATGATGACATTATTACACGACATGAAAATCATCCTTTATATAATATTGAAGATGTTTTTTGGTCATTAATTGCACCAAAATATATTGAATTTGTAATCCCTGATTATAAAGAAGCTGCAAAGTTTAGTTTGGATAGAAAACCGAAAATTGGTCTAAAAATAAATGAAGGTCAATTGCCTTTTGGTTGTCACGGTTTTGAAAAGTCTAAAACTAAATCTTTTTGGCAAAAATACATTCAACATCTCTCATGAACACATTAGATATTCTAACCCCTTTAAATTATATAAAAAATCACAAAACAATCCTTTACCCAACCGACACCGTTTGGGGCATTGGTTGTGATGCCACCGATGAAAATGCGGTAAAAAAAGTCTATCAACTCAAACAACGAGATGATTCTAAGGCTTTGGTTTGCTTAGTAAAAGACGTCGATATGTTATCAAAATATGTTGAAAGCATTCCTGATATGGCTTTAGAATATTTAAAACAAACCGAAAGACCCACAACTATTATTTACCCCAAAGCCAAACATTTAGCCAGAAATCTCATCGCTAAAGATGGCTCGATTGCCATAAGGATTTGCCAAACTGAATTTTGTCAAAACCTATTAAAAGAATTTGGTAAACCTATTGTTTCAACTTCGGCAAACATCAGTGGAACACCAACGCCAAAAGGATTTAAGGATATTCAACAAGAAATTTTAACGGGCGTTGACTATGTCGTAAATTTGCAAAATCAAAACAGCGATACTAAACCTTCAAGAATTATTAAATTTAACGAAAAAGGTCAAGTGCAAATTATTAGAGACTAACTTAAATGATGTCAAAACACACCGAAGCATTAACACATCCTATTTTTAAAATTATATCTGAAGTCGCAGATGAATTGAGTTTAGACACCTATGTTATTGGTGGTTATGTGCGTGATTATTTTCTCAACAAACAAAAAGTTAAAGACATTGATATTGTTTGCGTTGGCAATGGGATTCACTTGGCTGAACAAATTGCAAAAGCTTTAGGAATCAACAAAAAACAAGTTAAAATCTTTAAACGTTTTGGCACAGCAATGTTGCATTACAAAGGTATTGACATCGAGTTTGTCGGGGCGAGAAAAGAGTCTTATGCCAAAGATAGTCGCAATCCAGAAGTTGAGCCTGGAAGCCTTGAAGATGACCAAAACCGAAGAGATTTTACGATAAATGCATTGGCTTTACAACTTAATTCATCAGATTTTGGACAACTTTTAGATCCATTTGATGGCATTCAAGATCTCAAAGACAAAGTCATAAAAACACCGCTTGAACCAGAAGTTACTTTTTCTGATGATCCTTTGCGGATGATGCGAGCCGTTCGATTTTCAAGTCAATTGCATTTTCAGATTGAAGAACAAACTTTTAAAGCTATTCAACAACAAGCTGAGCGTCTCAAAATTGTTTCGCCCGAGCGTATTATTGATGAGTTTAATAAAATTATGATGACACCCAAACCTTCTTTTGGGTTAAAATTGTTATTGAAAGCAAATTTATTAAAACACTTTTTACCAGAACTCACAGCACTTCAAGGCGTTGATGAAGTTGAAGGACAAACGCATAAAGAAAACTTTTGGCACACCTTAGAAGTGGTGGATAATATTTCAGAAAACACAGAAAATCTATGGCTTCGTTGGGCTGCACTGTTACACGATATCGGTAAAGCACCCACCAAACGCTTTGATAAAAACATTGGTTGGACATTTCACGGACACGAGTTTAAAGGCTCAAAAATGGTTTATAAACTCTTTAAACGCTTAAAAATGCCTTTGAACGAAAAGATGAAATACGTTCAAAAGCTCGTCTTTATGAGTTCGCGACCTATCGCCGTGGTTGATTCAAACGTCACTGATTCTGCCGTTAGACGACTTATTTTTGATGCTGGCGATGATTTAGAAGACTTAATGACACTTTGCGAAGCAGACATTACTACAAAAAATCCTAAACGTTTTAAAGCTTATCACAATAACTTTAAGCGAGTTCGGGATAAAATTAAAGACGTTGAAGAACGCGATCATATCAGAAATTTTCAGCCTCCAATCAGTGGTGAAGAAATTATGAAAGCCTTTAATATCAAACCTTCAAAAGAAATCGGCATCATAAAATCTGCCATTAAAGAAGCCATTCTCGAAGGAGAAATTCCAAACGAGAAAGAAGCGGCTCGGGAATTTATGCTTCAAAAAGGGAAAGAGTTGGGGTTAAAACCAGATAAAAATTAAAGGCTTCTTACTAAGACAATTTATGACCTAACCTGATCAATCTTTTGCGTTGAATCATATAAAAAATAAACGAAATAAAAGGAATGATAAATAAGCTTAAAATCCAAAAGCTTTTATTGTAAATTTTGTTCCGTATCATATCATTCAAAATGATAATCCAAGTCGAAAAAAACATCATTAATCCAAAAGTCAATAAAAACTCAGGATAATTCCAATGATTTAGCTTTGCAAAAGCACCTAAAATCATCACTAAAGTATTTCCAATAACTAAAAACCAAACTACGTTTTGACTTATTTTAAAATCATTACTTTCCATAAGATATAATTTTAAATTAAAATACTATTCTATATGCTTTTGTGCTTTATAAGATGAACGTACTAAAGCACTGCTTTCTACGTGTCTAAAACCGAGTTCTTTTCCTATAGTTTCATATTTTTTAAATTGGTCTGGCGTGATGAATTGTTTGACTGGTAAATGCTGTTTACTCGGTTGTAAATATTGACCAATCGTCACTACATCGACATCAACAGAACGTAAATCTTTTAAGGTTTGAATAACTTCTTCTTCTTTTTCGCCAAGACCGAGCATTATACCAGATTTAGTCCTGTGAATACCTTGTTGCTTTAAATATTCTAAAACGCCGAGACTTCTATCGTATTTGGCTTGAATACGCACTTCACGAGTTAAACGTCTTACCGTTTCCAAATTGTGTGAAACCACTTCAGGACTGACTTCTATAATGCGGTCTATATTTCTTTTGACGCCTTGAAAATCAGGGATTAAGGTTTCTAAAGTCGTTTCAGGATTCATACGTCTTATGGCTTGAACGGTTTCTGCCCAAATGATAGATCCCATATCTTTTAAATCATCACGGTCAACACTTGTTACTACAGCATGCTTGATGCCCATAATTTTGATGGATCGTGCTACTTTCTCGGGTTCGTCCCAAGCTACATCTTCAGGACGACCGGTTTTAACGCCACAAAAACCACACGAGCGTGTGCAAACATTACCCAAAATCATAAAAGTTGCTGTGCCTTCACCCCAACACTCGCCCATATTAGGGCAACTACCAGAAGTGCAAATGGTATGTAAATCGTATTTATCTACAAGTTTACGCAGATTTCTGTATTTTTCACCTGTGGGTAATTTCACCCTTAACCATTTGGGTTTACCTTTGGTAGTAGTTTGTTTATCAGTAGTTTTATTGACAACTTTTGATGTTTCTTTGATATCTGGCGTAGCAACTGCAGTGCTCATAGTTTTCAATTTTATACAAATTTAAAAAATAAAGATGAGTTAGCTTTACATATTGTGTTTTCAAGCTGAATATTAAGAAATCTTTTAAGATTGATGATGAAAAATCAACCATTAAGAAATATTAAAACTAATCGTGATGATAAGGCAAATTGTGAATGATAGAAAACGCTCGATAGGTTTGCTCAACATAGATCAATCGTATCATCTCGTGGGTAAAGGTCATTGGAGATAGTGCTATTTTTTGGTGGGCACGTCGGTAGATATCTTTTGAAAACCCATAAGGTCCACCGATAAGAAAACACAAGGTTTTTGTGCCTGCATTCATTTTATTTTGATAGAATTTAGCAAAATCCCGCGAAGTCAAAGATTTTCCTTTTTCGTCTAACAAAACAACCCAATCTGATGTGCTAAGATGTTTTAAAAACAATTCCGCTTCTTTAGATTTTTGCTGGTCTTCACTTATGCTTTTAGTGTTTTTGATATCTGGTAAACTCACAATTTCAAAATTGATAAAGTGTTGCAGTCGTTTTTGAAAATGTTGAATCAAACTTTCTATTTCATTTTGTTTGGTTTGACCGATTTGTAGAAGTTTGATGTTCATTCTAAATAAAATTATCTAAGTTTAAATTCCAAATTTAACGAAGTATATTCTTATAAATATAACAGATGACTGAGATAATAAACAAAACATGGCGAACTTTGCGAAACCTTTGTGCCCATTGCGGTTAAAAACTAAACATCGGTTACTTTAGTGTTTAATATGAGAAACATCATATTTTTTAATATCTATCTTAAACTTTATTTTTCTCTTAAGATAAAAATTGTTAAAATACCTGACATTTGCAAATTAAATATTTTCTATTCTCAATTTGAATTAAAAAATTAAAAATGAACAAAGGAATTTATATTGCAACCAGTGAACCCAATAGCGGAAAATCTATTGTTACTTTAGGTTTGATGCGAATGTTATTAACCAAAACGGCTAAAGTAGGTTATTTTAGACCAATTATCGACAACAATTCTCCAGGCAAAAAAGACAACCATATCAATACTGTTCTTTCTCATTTTGGTTTGAACATCAAATATGAGGAAGCTTATGCGTTTACACGTTCAGAATTTATCAGTAAACGCAATGCTGATCAAGATGGTGAAATTTTAGATATCATTATTGAAAAATATAAAGCCCTTGAAGACCGCAACGATTTTATGTTGGTTGAAGGCACTGATTTTTCTGGTGAAGGCACAGCTATAGAATTAGATGCCAATATTTTGATTGCTAAAAATCTTGGGCTACCAACAGTTATTGTTTCCACAGGCGTAGGAAAAAGTTTAAATGAATTTATAAATGGTTTACATTTAGCTTACGATTCTTTTGATGACAAAGGCGTTAAAGTTTCTGCTGTAATTGCTAACAAGGTTCAAGAAGAAAATTTACAAACTGTTATTAATGGCGTAGAAAAGCATTTACCAAAAGATATTATTGTCAATGCTATTCCTTTAACTTCTGGCTTGAAAAACCCTACGGTCAAAGAAATTGCTAAATCTATTGAAGCTAAAGTTTTATTTGGAGAAGATTATTTGAATAACCAAAGCAACAGTTTTAAAGTAGGAGCAATGCAATTGAGAAATTATCTGACATATCTTGAAGAGAACTGCTTGATCATCACACCTGGCGATAGAGCAGATATCATTCTCGGTGCACTTCAAGCTAATATTTCGAGTAATTATCCTAAAATTTCTGGCATTGTTTTGACTGGCGGATTGGTGCCAGAAGCGTCTATTGCAAAACTCATAGACGGCTTGCAATATGTAGTGCCTATTCTTTCTGTAAAACAAGGCACATTTGAAGTCGCTAATAAAATTGGTAATATGCGCTCACATATGTATGCGGATAACAAAGAAAAAATCATGTTGTCCTTAAATACATTTGAAAAATATTGCGATGTAGAAAGACTTTCAGACAAGCTGATTACTTTTACAAACAAAGGGATGACGCCGAGAATGTTTCAATACAACCTCCTTAAACGAGCCAAAAAACAGCGTAAACATATCGTTTTGCCCGAAGGTAACGACGATAGAATTATCACAGCAACATCTCAACTGGCTTTGATGGATTTTGTAGATTTAACCCTTCTCGGTGAACGAAATAAAATTAAAGAAGCCATCTCAAGATTAGGTTTAAGTTTGGATTTTAATCAAGTGAATATCATCAATCCTTTAGATTCTGAATATATAGATGATTTTGCACAAACGCTTTACGAGCAACGCAAACACAAAGGAATGACCATTGATATTGCCGAAGATTTAATCAGAGATGTGTCTTATTTTGGCACGATGATGGTTTACAAAGGCTTGGCAGATGGAATGGTTTCAGGTGCAGCTCATACCACGCAACATACCATAAAACCCGCTTTGCAATTTATTAAGATGAAACCTGATGTTTCTGTCGTTTCATCTGTGTTTTTTATGTGTCTCGAAAATCGAGTTTCAGTATTTGGCGATTGTGCGATTAACCCTAATCCTAATGCAGAACAATTAGCTGAAATTGCTATTTCGTCAGCCGAATCAAGTCAAGCCTTTGGCATTGAACCCAGAATAGCAATGCTGTCTTATTCTTCAGGTTCATCGGGCAAAGGCGAAGATGTGGATAAAGTAAGAAAAGCCACAGAGATTGTAAAATCTAAACGACCAGAACTCAACATAGAAGGTCCAATTCAATATGATGCGGCTGTTGATATGGCTGTTGGGCAAAGTAAAATACCTAACTCTAAAGTTGCTGGACAAGCTACAGTTTTGATATTTCCTGACTTAAATACAGGAAATAATACCTATAAAGCCGTTCAACGTGAAACAGGTGCTGTGGCCATAGGTCCGATGTTGCAGGGCTTAAATAAACCCGTAAACGATCTAAGTCGAGGTTGCACAGTTGACGATATTTTTAACACTGTGGTGATTACCGCTATTCAAGCTCAAGATATTTAATTTATGAATGTATTAGTTATCAATTCTGGCAGTTCTTCAATCAAATATCAGTTGATTGATATGCCCAGCGAAACAGTGAAAGCCACTGGTTTAATTGAACGTATTGGTGCAGAAAACGCTAAAATCACTTACAAAAAAGACGATTTTAAAACATCAAAGGAACTCCATATTGCAAACCACGAAGAAGGTTTGACTCAAATGAACAGGTTTTTGATGCACAAGGAATTTGGCGTGATTGCTGATAAAGACGACATTAAAATCGTTGGACATCGCGTCGTTCACGGCGGGCAATCGTTTTCAAAAACAGTAGAAATTACCGAAATAGTAAAATCAAAAATTCAAAGTCTTTGCACTTTAGCACCACTACATAATCCACCAAACTTAAAAGGCATAGAAGTCGCTGAAAATGTGTTTTCCAAAGCGAGACAAGTGGCGGTTTTTGACACGGCTTTTCTTCAAACCATGCCGCAAAAAGCTTATCAATATGCTATTCCTAAATCATTTTTAGAAAAAGAAGACATTAGAGCTTATGGATTTCACGGCACGAGCCATAAATATGTATCTGAAAAAGCACAGGAATTTTTAGATTATAGAAATCAATCCAGCTCAAAATTGATCAGTATTCATCTTGGCAACGGTTGTAGTATGACGGCTATAAAAGACGGTAAAGCCATCGATCATTCAATGGGTTTTGGTCCAGCTAATGGTTTGATTATGGGTACACGTGCTGGCGATATTGATCAGTCTGTGATTTTTTATTTGATGGATAAATTGGGTTATTCTGCTAAAGAAGTCAACGATATCTTGCTAAAAGAAAGCGGTATGTTGGGCTTAACAGGCTCAAACGATTTACGAGATATTCAGCAAAAAGCAGAAGCAGGAAATAAAGATTGTAGATTGGCTTTAGAGATGAATGCTTATCGAATTAAAAAATACATTGGAGCTTATGCTGTGGCATTAAATGGTTTAGATGCTATAATTTTTACCGCTGGAATAGGCGAAAACTCTGCTTTAATGCGTGATTTGGTTTGTCGAGACATGGATGTTTTAGGTCTTCAGTTAGATCAAAATAAAAACAAAATGGCTTTAAGTGAAATTAGAGACATCAGCACCAAAACATCAAAAGTAAAAATTTTGGTTATTCCAACCAATGAAGAGCTTGAAATTGCTAAACAAGCTTATAAAATTGTGTAATTACACTTTTTTCTCAATCCATGTTTTTGATTTAGGAAATGCGAAAAACTTTCATTGCAGTGCATTCGTGGTATTTAAAAAAAAATTCATCAGTGCATTCGTGGCATTAAAAAAAATTTCATTAGTGCATTCGTGGCTCAAAAAAAACAACATTAGTGCATTCGTGGCTCAAAAAAAACAACATTAGTGCATTCGTGGCTTTAAAAAAAAATCATCAGCACATTCGTGGCTTTTAAAAAAAAAATTCATTAGTGCATTCGTGGCATTTAAAAAAAATTCATTAGTGCATTCGTGGCTTTAAAAAAACAACATTAGTGCATTCGTGGCATTAAAAAAAAATTCAATAGTGCATTCGTGGCTCAAAAAAATTTTCATCAAAAATAAAATCAGCACAAAGACCAAAAACCCAAGTAGAATGTAAAAATTGCCTTTGTCATATTTTTTGTGTAAAACCTCATCCTTAGCGATAGCGTAAATTACTATTGCTAACACAAGGCTATAAGTAATGCTGTATGATGTGCTTAACCGAAGTTCTGAGATTTTTTGCTCTTTGTTAAACGGCAGAAAAGTGATAGCATTTTTGCCCAGCATTAGTCATAGACAAATCCTTAACTTTTATTAAGAAAAAAATAACACGATTGCATAAGATTTGTATCTACATTTGCATAGATGAGAAAAAGTAGCACAATAAAAAAAGTATATTCAATCTTGTCCATTTTTGGACTTGCATTGTTGTTATTGCTTTCTCCTTGCAAGGTTAGGAATTTTATACAAGCTGAATTAGGGATTTCTCAAACAAAAGTCTTAAACAAGAGTCAATCTACAATCTCTCAATCAAATTGCCAGACTTTTCAGGCTACTGAAACTATTCAAACTATCTCAAAACCAACTTTCCAGCAACCTGGTTTTTTGGTTTCAGAAATTTATCCTTGTGAGTTTACAATTAATTTACTTAGGCATTCCTTTATTTATGGGCCATCAAGAAACCACTCGGTCTCTGATGTTCCTTTGTACATTTTATACCAAAATCTCAAGGTTTATTCGTAATTGATTTGCTGACCAAGAAAACTCAAGCAATCACTAAATTTATCAATTACAAATAACAAAAATGAAATTTCAAGAAAAAACACTTGAAGTTAGCTACAAATCTGTAGTTATACTTCGCATTATGCTTAGCTTAATTTTTATAGTAGCAAGCACCAATCATTTTTTTAATACCGAAAAAACCGTGAGCAGGATAGAAAATGCATCCATGGGTTTTATTGGTAATATTCTAGGAACACCTGAGGCAGCAGTGATTCTGTCAGGTATAGTAATGTTGATTGCAGGTATTTCACTACTTATTGGTTTCAAATCTCGAATTGCTGCCATTGTATTAATTGCCGTTCTAATCCCAATCACATTAACAATTCAAGTTGGACAAATATCAACTTTAGGTCCACTTTTTAAAAACATAGCAATTCTCGGTGGACTTCTTTTTTTTACATTGAATGACACTAATAACCTTTTAAAATAAACAAAAATGAAAACATACATATTTAGTTCAATCTTTTTAATGCTTACTCTATTCGGAACCCTAAACACACAGGCACAGCAAATGAACAATGATAAAAATAATTATGTGGTACTGACCAAAAAAGTGCCACAGTTACAGCCTATACTATTGACTGCTGAATCCCTGAAAGCCGAAGACGGTGATGCCTTTGGCGATTTTCAGGTCATTATTTGTGGAAAGGAAATAGGCGATATCACCGATACCGAAAAAATAAGCGACTTCATCGTAAAAGCCGAAAAAGCTGGTGTAAAAATCATAGCCTGTGGGTTCTCGCTCAATAAATTCAAAGTAGATAAAACCAAAGTCCCAAAAGAAATTGAGGTTGTCGAGAACGGAATTCTGTACAACTTTCAACTTCAGAAAAAAGGGTATAAAAGTATAAGCTTATAATTATGACCTCATATAAGAAATATCCCATAACAACTTTTGCCATAATAGGAATACTATTGGTATTGGTTTCTTGTAAAACAGAAAAATCGAACACAGTGGAAAATAATGATTCAGTTAAAGACACATTGAGTATAACGATATTGCAAACAGCCGATATACACGGTCAACTGGACACCCACCCCGAACTGTTCTGGGAAAACGAAAAGATAGTATTTAAAAACCGTGGCGGTCTCGCTAATATTAAAACTCTTTTTGACCAGGAACGACAGAAAAACCCAAATAGAACTATTATTGTGGATGGTGGCGACCTTATACAAGGCAGCGGTTACACTGCTTTATCTGAAGGAAAAGTGATGCCTGATATTATAAAAAATATGGGCTATGATGTCATCATTCCCGGAAACTGGGAAGTGGTTTACGGCAAGGAAGTTATGATGAATGTAATGAAAGGGTATGACACACAGGTAATTGCCCAGAATATGTTTCACGATGATAATGACGAACCTTTATTTCCAGCCTCTTGGGTAAAGGAAATCGAAGGAATTCGCATAGGATTTATAGGTATCAACGACCCAGATGTGCCCGTTAGACAAAACCCCATTTTCAGCAAAGGAATTGGTTTTAGTGGACTAGACGATAATCTAAAGAAAATAGTAGATGATTTTAAGGTCAATGAAAAGATAGATGTTTTGTTTTTAATAACGCATCTTGGAATATTCAAACAAGTAGAGCTTGCCAATAATTCTATAGCAGAGCACGCAGATTATATATTGGGTAACGACACCCACGAACGTGTACGCGAACCTATACAAGGCAAATATGCAAAAGTAACTGAACCCGGGGCGTTCGGTTCTTTTGTAGGTAAGTTGACGCTGCATTTTGTGAATGGCGTGTTAGTGGATGACGATTATGAACTAATTGATGTTGACCCGGAAGTCTTTTCAGCCGATGAAGAAATACAGGCACTTGTGGATAAGGCAAAAGCACCTTACAAAGCACATTTAGAAACTATAGTCGGTTATACAAACACACCGATATATAGATATTTAACGGTTGAAAACCCAATGGATAATATGATAACCGATGCCGCTCGCTGGAAAACAGGTGCAGATATTTCAATTTCCAATGGTTTTCGGTTTGGTAATCCCATTGTACCTCAAGATGGAAAACCGGCACCGATTACAAGAGCTAATCTATGGAACTTGCTTCCGGTAAATGAAAAGGTAAAGACAGGAAAAGCAACTGGAAAACAGATAAAGGATTGGTTGGAAAAAGAAATGCACAATGCCTTTTCTCAAAACCCAACCGAACGTTTTGGCGGCTGGTTAGTGCGCTTTTCAGGAATGAAGGTCAACTTCAATAGCCAAAATGAAAAGGGCCAACGAATCAATAGCATAACCGTAAACGGCGAATCGATGAAAGATGATGAATATTATACCATCTCGGCCTGTGTACGTCCTGGTGACCCTATCGATAATTTATGCAGGATGCCCAATGTTAAAGACATTGAAGTTAAGGATTATACCATTCACGAGCTTGTAGAAGAATACCTTCAAAAAAACTCACCAGTAGCACCAACACTAGAAGGAAGAGCCTATTGTGAATATCTTGGCAAGTATTCCTTTTCTACCGTACCCAAAACCGATTATAAATTTCAATAAAGAATAAAATTATGGATAAGAATAAAAAGAAAACTTGGATTCAGTATGGCATTTTTGCCGTGGTGTCCATTTTCCATAGCCCACGGTTTAAACCGCGGGCTATGGTTTTAAAATATTCGATTGTGAATGGATTTATCCATTTTTTATGATTTCAATTTCTTCCCTGTAAGTTCTATGCTTTACTGCCATACCGTTACGCAGTACTGAAATTGTGAAGCGTAAGTCGGAGGAAAAAATAAGCAACAAAACCAAATAGAAAAAGACGATATAGAATATGGTTATCATAATGTGATTCCGCTTTGGGCTTTTGGATTGAATTACTAAAAAGAAATAATATAAAAACAATGCCAGGCTTTAGCAATAGCTACAAGTATAATGCGAGTTTTAGAGCTAAATCAAAAATTTGGGTGCGTTTTTAAGCTCGCAATTTTTATATTTGAGAAGCGAAATTAACTACCCTAAAATGGCTGATTTATGTATATACACAATCTCTCGGCTAAGGTAAAATGAGTAAATTGGAATAAAATATAAACAATTGATTTACAGAGATGTAATTTTAAGTTAGTGAGAATTTAAAAGCATAAAACCGAAAAGCTTTAAAAAGAAAAAAGTATCTTTGTTATTTAAATTTATCTACAATAATGAAACTTTTAGAAACATTACAAGAAGAAAAATCGAGCGATCTAAAAGGTGGAATTTATCATAAAACTCAAATAAAGTTAACTTACAATACCAACAGAATTGAAGGCAGTAAATTATCTGAAGAACAAACAAGATACATTTACGAAACCAATACCTTTTTTACTGAAAAGGGAACAAATACTGCAAACATTGACGATATTATTGAAACAGTGAATCATTTTCACTGTTTTGATTATATGTTAGAAATAGCAAACGAACCTCTATCAGAAAAACACATAAAAAAATTTCATAAAATCTTAAAATTAAACACTTCTGATGCTAAAAAAGAATGGTTTAGAGTTGGGGCATATAAGTCAAAGCCTAATGTTGTTGGAGGAATTGAAACATCCAAACCCAATGAGGTAGAAAAACACATTGATGAGTTGTTGAAAACTTATAATAAAAAGAATGATATTGAAATTTATGATATTATTGATTTTCATTATGAATTTGAGGCAATTCACCCATTTCAAGACGGAAATGGAAGAGTTGGAAGACTAATAATGTTTAAAGAATGTTTAAAAAATAACATTGTCCCATTTATTATTGAGGATGAATTTAAGTTTCTCTATTACAGAGGTTTGACTGAATACCCAAAAATAAAAGGCTATTTGGTTGATACCTGTCTATCAGCACAAGATAATTATATGGAATTAATGAAATATTTTGAAATTGAAAAATAAAAAACCTACATGTAAACACGAGGCTATCAGTAATGTGGGAAGTTTGGCAAAACCGAAAATTTTGTTGCGTTTTTTAGCTTACAACTTTTATATTTGAGAGGCGAAATTGACAGACCTAAAATTGCTCACTATGGTATATACATAATCTCTCGGCTAACGAAAAATGAGTAAATTTGAAAAATTGTATAAATGATAGAAGTTAATCATCAAAATAAAGAATTAAAAAACTACAATTTTATTGATCTTTTCGCGGGCATTGGTGGTTTTCACTATGCTTTAAAATCATTTGGAGCTAATTGTGTTTTTGCATCGGAAATTGATAGTAAAGCTTCTGAAATATATGAAATCAATCACGGTTTAAAGCCAAATGGAGATATAACGAAAATTAAAGAAAATGAAATACCCAGACACGATATATTGTGTGCTGGTTTTCCTTGTCAAGCATTTTCAATTTCTGGAAAACAAAAAGGCTTTGAAGATACACGAGGAACTTTATTCTTTGATATAGCTCGTATTGTAGATTTTCACAAACCAAAGATTTTGTTTCTTGAAAATGTTAAAAACTTTGTTAGACACGATAACAGTAACACCTTAAAAACTGTTTTAAACACCTTAAAAAATCTTAATTATGAAGCGTTTTACAAAGTTTTAAACACAAGCAAATTTGGACTTCCTCAAAATCGAGAAAGAGTTTATATTATAGGTTTCAATAAAAATGAATTTGAATTTATTGATTTTTCCTTTCCTGATCCAAATTTAGTATCATCATTAGAAGAAATCATGGATGATAATCCTGTCGATGCTATGGTTATCGAAAGAGATGACATTGATATATACAAAGATTTTAAACCAACTAAAAATATTTTTGGTGAACTTGAAATACCGAATAAGCCCATCCAAATTGGCAAAGTTAATAAAGGTGGTCAAGGCGAAAGAATATATCATCCAATTGGTCACGCAATAACTCTTTCTGCGTATGGAGGTGGCGTAGGTTCTAAAACAGGTCTCTACAAAGTAAAAAATGTAATTAGAAAACTATCTCCAAGAGAATGTGCAAGAATTCAAGGCTTTCCTGAAAATTTCAAATTACCCAATAATTCAACAGAAGCTTATAAACAATTTGGCAATAGTGTATCAATCAACACGCTTCAACATATTATCAAAGAAATAGTAAAAACTATTAATAAAAATGACAGAAAATCAAGAATTAGGCTCACAGACAGCAAAAATGGATTCAGGAACGAAAAAGACATAGTCCAGAAATTCAATAATTGGAAGAGTGATAATGAGGCTCAACTGTGGTTATCTTTAATGCACTATGAACTTAAAGAAATAGAATACGTAAAAGCTATTGTTTTATCAGGTCATAAAGCAGATGTTCAAGTCTAAATAACGATAAAGCATAGATGCCGAAAATATTAAAGATACAAAGGACTCAAGAAGAATGTTTGCAAATGAATTTGATAAAGCTGATCAAAGAAAGTTAATTAAATGGTTTGATGAGAATAAATCACTCGAGTCTATATCTAAAACCAGAAGTTTAGGCAAAATCGAAAATTTTGGCATTTTATGTCGATAGCAATTTTTATATTTATAGGATGAAAATAAAAATGCTAAAAAAACTTAAAGCACTGATAATCTATGGTATAAATTTAGGTTTGTCAACAACTAATAAAACTAAAACATAAACAAATGATAAATAAAAACATTGATTTTTTTAAACAAGTTATTGAACAAAATGTCCCAATTCATAAATTTTTAGGTCTAAAATTATTATTGATAGAAAAAGGATTTGTCAGAGTCAGTGTGCCTTTTAGAGATGAAGTGGTTGGAGATTTTAGAAGAAACAGATGGCACGGCGGAATTATTGCTACAATAATGGATTCTGTTGGTGGAATTGTCGGCGGAACACATTTTAAATCTTTTGACGACAAATTAGCAACCATCGATTTAAGAATAGATTACCTCAAAGGTGCTGAAGCATCATCAATAATTGTAGAAGGTAAAATAGTTAGATTTGGAAATAGAATACTTGTAACCAAAATGAAAGCTTTTCAAAATGACGAACTTATTGCAGATGGAAAAGGCGTGTATAATTTTTCACCCCAAAAAAAGTAACAAAAAATCAAAGTTAATTTAGCTAGACTTGAACTCATAAATCTATAGAATTATTGATAGATTAAAAATCAGTTGTTGTTATAAAAGTGATTGGCAAAGTAGAAGTAGAGTGATTTCCATAAATCAGTTGGTTTTTGATACTGATGTCGAAGATTAAGATTCTAACTTGCTTTTCAAATATTTAGCGGTTAAAGATGATTTAGATTTCACAAGGTCTTCTGGTGTTCCTTCAGCTACAAGATAACCACCGTTTTCTCCACCTTCAAGTCCGAGATCTATGATGTGATCAGCACATTTTATCAAGTCCAGTTGGTGTTCTATCACAATAATAGAATGTCCTTTTTCAATTAAGGCATCAAAGGATTTTAACAGTTTTTTGATATCGTGAAAATGCAGTCCTGTTGTGGGTTCATCAAAAATAAACAAGGTGTTTTGCGTATTGTGACTTTTGCCGAGAAAGGTAGCGAGTTTGATCCGTTGAGCTTCACCGCCAGATAGCGTAGAAGAACTTTGGCCTAAAGCCACGTAGCCTAATCCTACATCTTGAAGCGGTTTGAGTTTGCTAACGATTCTTTCTTTTTTGTGTTGCCCAAAAAACTTTATAGCTTCATCTATGCTAAGGTTAAGAATATCATCGATGTTTTTACCTTCAAATTCTACATCAATGACTTCTGGCTTAAAGCGTTTGCCTTGGCAAGCATCACATAAAATATACACGTCGGCCATAAATTGCATTTGAATGGTGATTTCACCTTCGCCTTGACATTTTTCACAACGGCCACCATCCACATTAAAACTGAAATGTCTAGATTTAAAATTTCTGAGTTTCGACAACTTTTGCTCAGCAAACAAATATCGGATATCGTCATAGGCTTTTGCGTATGTTACAGGATTTGAGCGTGATGAACGACCAATCGGGTTTTGGTCAATATATTCTACTTGTTCAAGACTTTTGATGTCGCCTTCTAAGGCATCAAATTGACCTGTTTTTTTGCCGTAAATTCCCAATGCTTTGCACAGTGCTGGATATAAAATATTTTTGACTAATGTACTTTTGCCACTTCCTGAAACACCTGTGATCAAAGTCAACATATTCAGCGGGATATTGACGTCTATATCTTTTAGATTATTATCACGTGCACCTTTGATATGCAGTTGTTTTTTAATTTGTCGCCTTTGTTTTGGGACTTCAATTTTTTGTCTGCCACTTAAATATTGTCCTGTTAAAGATTCGGATTTACAAACCCTTTTAAAATCACCATAAGCCACAACTTCTCCACCGTGAACACCAGCTTCAGGACCTATATCGATAATCAAATCGGCTTCTCTCATGATATCTTCATCGTGTTCGACTACAATCACGGTATTGCCGAGATCTCTCAAGTTTTTTAAAACCCCAATCAAGCGTTCGCCATCTCGAGAATGTAATCCGATGGAAGGTTCGTCTAAAATGTACATTGAACCCACCAAACTGCTTCCAAGTGAAGTTGCTAAATTGATGCGTTGAGATTCGCCACCCGATAAGGTATTTGATTTTCGATTGAGTGTTAAATAACTCAAACCGACATCTATCAAAAATTGAAGTCTTGTGGTGATTTCTTTTAAAAGCCGTTTAGATATTTTTTGGTCGTGTTCTGATAGGTTTAAATGTTTAAAAAAATCTAAAATCTTATCAAGCGACAAATCTACTAATTCTGAAATGCTTTTGTTTTGAATTTTAACATAATTGGCTTCAGGTCTCAAGCGTTTTCCTTTACAAGTTTTGCATTTGGTTTTACCTCGATAGCGTGACAATAAAACCCGATTTTGAATTTTATATGATTTGGCTTCAAGTTCTTTAAAAAAAGCATTAAGCCCTGTAAAATATTCATTGCCTTCCCAAATCAAATCTTTTTGCTCATCCGAAAGTTTATAATAGGGTTTGTGAACAGGAAAATCAAAATGATGAGCGTTTTTTACCAATTGGTTGCGATACCATCTTAAAGAATCGCCACGCCAAGGATAAATGGCATTTTCATAAACGCTCAATCCTGTATTTGGGATAATCAAATTTTCATCTAAACCAATCACATCGCCATATCCTTCACATTCAGGACAAGCACCATAAGGATTGTTAAAACTAAATAAGTGAATATTAGGTTCAAGAAATTTCATGCCATCACGCTCAAAGACATTGCTGAATTTATAATCCTTTTCAGTTTTTGTGTCTTTTAAAATGATATGACCGTGACCTTCGTAAAAAGCATTTTCAACGGCATCTGCCAATCGATTGTAAAAATCTTCATTATGTTTAACCACAATACGGTCAACAACTAAGAAAAGATTTTTTCGAGTAATTCTTTTGTTGAGGGCTTCATCAAGTCGTAATACGTTACCTTTATACATAATTCGGCTATAACCTTGCTTGATCAAAACTTCGAGATGATCTTTTATTTTACGTTTTTTGTCAATTTGAATAGGGGCGAGTAGAAGGAGTTTTGTTTTTTCTTCAAGGCTTTTAACCATATCAATAACATCTGCAACGCGATCTTTTTTGACGATTTTGCCTGAAATAGGTGAGTAGGTTTTGCCAATTCTGGCGTAAAGTAATTTTAAATAATCATAAATTTCTGTTGTTGTGCCAACCGTAGAGCGTGGATTAGTGCTGTTGACTTTTTGCTCGATAGCAATAGCAGGGGCAATACCTTTAATATCATCAACTTTAGGTTTGTTGAGCTTACCCATAAATTGCCTGGCGTAAGACGACAAACTCTCTACATATCGGCGTTGACCTTCGGCATATAGCGTGTCGAAAGCCAAACTAGATTTTCCAGAACCAGATAATCCTGTAATGACAACGAGTTTATTTCTAGGTATAACAACATCAATATTTTTAAGGTTGTGCATTTTTGCACCTTTGATGATGATGTTTTGTAACGGATTTGGTTGAGATGGATTTTTTGTCATAATTTCTAAAAAAATACAAATATAGAATGACCGATTTAGCTTTAGATAAAGCTAATTGTTAAATGTTAAATAATAAATTAAAATTTTGGTGTTTTAAATAAAATTATATATTTGGCGTTCAAACAAATATAATTGCCTATAGCATAGCATTACTTTTTCTATTTAAGACTTTATAAATCAAGCCCCATATAATGGGAAACAGAGTAATGTTATGAAACAACAACACACCATTTCTGAAGCAGAATTAATCAGAAGTTACTTAGACGGTAACGAACATTCGTTATGTCAGCTTATCAATAGACATAAACATAAAATTTTTGGATTTATTATATCTAAAATCCAAGATAGAAATTTAGCCGAAGATGTTTTTCAAGACACGTTTATAAAAGTGATCAATACGCTAAAACGCGGTAAGTATAACGAAGAAGGTAAGTTTTTACCTTGGGTTATGCGTATAGCACACAATTTGGTGATTGACCATTTCAGGAAGAGCAATCGGATGCCAAAATTTGATACCAAAACTGATTTTGATATTTTTTCTGTCATTAAAGATGAAGATTTGAATGTGGAGTCAAATTTAATTAAAGATCAAATTGAAAACGATGTTAAATCTTTATTGAAAGAACTTCCTGATGACCAAAGAGAAGTTTTAGAAATGCGTATTTACAACGAATATAGCTTTAAAGAAATAGCTTACAAAACAGATGTCAGTATCAATACCGCTTTAGGTCGTATGCGTTATGCCTTGATTAATTTAAGAAAAATTATTGAGGAAAGAAATATCATTTTAACTGAAAAATAACTGAAAATAAAAGCAATAAAATAATTTGCACAGCGTTTGTTATTTAAATAAAAAAAGTTTACATGACAAACCTTTACTTAAATCCATCACCGCAAAAAAAGGTGGAAAATGTTGAACCTACGAAGGAATGCATAGATTTCCTTCTTAACTATTCAAAAGCCTTGAAGATTACCAATCATAACAATCTTCAATTTGAAAGTATTCAGAATTAGTCTTTATTTGTTAGTTTCATTTTTAGCACCCGTTTTACTTTCGGGTGCTTTTTTTGCGGTAGGCTTTTATTACAGATGGTCTGCCAATGGTTCTGGTAATAATATCTTTATCTAAATCCCAACCTCGAGCTGGGCTATATTCTCTGCCATACCAGATGATTTGAAGATGAAGCTTGTTCCATAAAGCTTTTGGAAACAATCTTTTGGCATCTTTTTCGGTTTGTTTTACATTTTTGCCTGACGACAAATTCCAGCGATACATCAGTCGGTGGATATGCGTATCAACAGGAAACGCTGGCACACCAAAAGCTTGAGACATGACTACGCTTGCGGTTTTGTGCCCAACGGCAGGCAATGCTTCTAAAGCTTCAAAACTTTGTGGCACTTGACCATTGTGTTTTTCGATGAGTATTTCTGATAAGCCGTGAATGCCTTTAGATTTCATTGGTGATAAGCCAACAGGTTTGATGATTTCTCTGATTTGGTCGATACTCAATTTAACCATATCATAAGGATTGTCAGCCTCTTCAAAAAGCAATGGTGTAATTTGATTAACCTTAACGTCAGTGCTTTGTGCAGATAATAAAACAGCAATCAGTAATGTATATGGATCTTTATGGTCTAAAGGGATAGAAATTTGTGGATAAATTTCATTTAACGTATTTATAACGAAATTTACTTTCTCAGACTTCTTCATTTTCTGTAATTTTAAACAAAAATACATTATGACAACTTTAAAAGCCGGCGATAACGCCCCGAATTTTTCAGCAAAAGACCAAGATGGCAATGTTCATAAATTAGAAGACTACAAGGGTAAAAAACTGGTGGTCTTCTTTTATCCTAAAGCCAGCACACCAGGTTGCACAGCAGAAGCTTGTAATCTTCGTGACAACTGGAATTCTTTTCAAGCAAAAGGTTATGAAATTCTTGGTGTCAGTGCAGATTCACCAAAACGTCAACAAAATTTTAAAGCAAAATACGATTTGCCATTTCCTTTACTTGCTGATGAAGATAAATCTGTGATAGAGGCCTTTGGCGTTTGGGGACCAAAAAAGTTTATGGGTAAAGAATACGAAGGTATTCACCGAACAACTTTTATTATTGATGAAGAAGGAAAGATTGAAGAAGTCATTTCAAAAGTCAATACCAAAGCTCACGCTGAACAGATTTTATAATCTGATGATTTGTTCTAAAAAAAAAAGGCGACTTGTTGAAGTCGCCTTTTTGCTAACTGAGAACAAAATCAATCCCTATTAATCTTTTAAAAGTTTAACAGACAAAGTTTTATCTTGAGATTGGGCTTTTACAAAATACAAGCCACTATTCAAATCTTCAATATCAAATCGGTGATTGGTATCAAAATCACCTTCAAATTGTTTTACAACTTGACCTGTAACATTATATATCACAATATTTTCAACAGATTTATTCAGAGAAAAATAACTTGATGAAGGATTTGGATATATGACAATATCATTTTTGAAAGAACTAAAATCTTCATTTGATAGAGTTACTAATTCATTGCCGTAAATCTTAAATTCGCCTGGAGCAAGAGTAATAGACATATTGGTATCATTGACTGGCAAAGTTGTTTCGGTCATCAAATTATACCAAGTGCCAGTTTCTTGAAAGAACGGTTGGGTTGTTATGGTATTAACTCCAAAATTCCCAACTATGATTACAAACTCCAGATCATTTGGACCAGCATTGTCATCGACTAAGAAAATTTTCTTTTCTATATCATCAGCAACTTCTAATGTGAAGTTTTGGGTTTCAAAAATTGGTTCTTGAAGTTTGAGTTGAATTAATTTACTCCAAGTATCATAAACCTGAGTTCTGTTCGGGTTAGTATCATATCCTAAACTCCATGGTATTGGTTTAGGATCAGTTCTACAGCTGCCATTAATAGTTCCGTTTTGGCATTGATCGATACTAAAATCGTAACCTAATTCACCAAACTGCCAAATCATTTTCGGTCCGGGAATAGGGAAGAAGAAGGCACCAGCAATTTCCATACGTTCAAGTGCTGTGTTTAAGTTTTGGATGTCATAAGATCCTGAACTATTTCCAAATTCAAGGTTTTTAAACATCAATCGTTCTTCGTCATGGCTTTCCATATAGCTCATATTAGATGGCGTTGACCAACCTCGGTTTTGGTATTTGATAAAAGAAAAATCTGTGTTATCAAAGCCCATAGTCGCTTGGTTATAGTTGTAGTTAAAGTTTGCCCAAACTTGCATTCCTGGCTCGTTAGGATCTGTAGTCAATTTGTGGTTGATTAACTGTGTTTCTTCACTGTTTGGTGCAAAATGCTCTAAAATCAAATAAGCTGTTGGATCTGCTGCTCTCACAACATTATACATTCTATTTAGGTTGTTTATCCTTGAACTATCAAAACCACCACCATCACCAACTACATTGGTAAAGCCTTTAGTGAAATCATATCTAAAACCATCTACATTGTATTCTTCTAACCAATACAAATTCAAATGATCAAGATAGTCTTCGGTTGCTGGTGATTCGTGATCAATATCATTAAAAAATGAAAAAGTTGTATTGGGATCATTGACATTGAAAAACGGATTTTCACTTGTAGCTTGACCTCCTGTGCAACCATTGCAATCATTCCACATTCTATAGTAAGGATTTTGACCCGTAGCATGGTTGTAAACCACATCAATTATCACAGCTATGCCTCTTAAATGGCATTCATCTACAAAGGTTTTAAAATCTTCTGGCGTACCATAATATTTGTCTAAAGCACCATGAAACGCAGGATTATATCCCCAACTGATATTACCGTCAAACTCGCTAACTGGCATCAATTCTATTGCATTAACTCCTAAATTTTCTAAATAATCAAGTTTATTGACCACGGCATCAAAGGTGTGAGCTGCGTCAAAATCTCTGATCAATAATTCATAAACCACTAATTCGTCTTGATTTGGACGCTGAAAGTTTGGGACTTGCCATTGGTATTCAGGTTGGTTTAATCTTACCCAAGTGACCATTTCGCTGGTTTTTCCATCAGGATATGCAGGTATGTTTGGAAATACTGAATTATCAATAAATGGATCATTAAACGAATCTAATACCAATTCAGAATAAGGATCGGCAACCTTAATTTCGGCATCGATGACGTATTGATACAGAAAATCATTAGTAGGTTGATTATTCAATCCAGTAATAGTTATCCAAAATCTATCATTAGATGGATCTCGATTCATCAAATAGGTATTGTTGAGATTCCAATCGTTGCCATTAAAATTACCAATGACGTGAACAAAACTCTTGTTTGGTGCAAAAAGCACTAAAGTTATTTCGTCAGGATTATTTACATCATAATTTATGCCGTCTTGCATTCCAGCTGGAACTGGGGCATTATTCACAACAGGTGTAGTTATGACATTAAATTCAGCAGTTTGAACTTCACTACTGATAGGTTCTGTGGCAACCAGTTCAAATGTAGCGTCATTATTAACAGTGTAATTAAAATTATAGGTTGTTGTGTTATTTTGCGTGTCTATAGAAGTTCCATTAGCAAACAATTCAAAATTAGCAGCTAAACTTGTTGTAGCTGAAATAGAAAGAGTATTGCCTTGATCAACAATATTGACACCTTCGAGACTGCTGTCCAAAAACAATTGAAAACTCCCAACGGGTACCAAATGGTCTTGGGTTTTTTTGTCTCCCGTTCCGTTTTTTGCTTTAACCAACATACCGAGTGTTCCGATATTAGTTGCATTATAAAAATTGGTAGGTGTCATGGTAAAGGAAAAAGTGCCATCACCATTGTCTGTCATTTTTTGGGATTCGTTAGAATTTGTCCAAGAACCATTAGTTGGAGAATCACCACCAAATGTGCCATCAGGATTGAGATACCAAGCCCAAAGATAAACGTCGGTAACGCTCCAAATTGAAGGATCTATACCTGAAACTGTGATGGTGATTTGTTCATCTTCTTCGAATGTTGGAGGCGATACAGTAAATGTTCCTTGCTGAACTTGAGCTTGCCCAAAAACAACAAACGAAAATAAAAATAAATTGAATAATATTTTTTTCATAATAAAAGTTAAAAAAAAGGGCAATTGAAATCAAAAGCCCTTTTTATTAATAAGATGTTATTCTTGTGGTATCCAGACAAAGACATAAGTTTCAGTCAGGTCATTAAACCATACATCATAAGTTCCGCCCATTACAGGTATATTAGGTCCATCTTGAGAAGCAAAACCTGTGAACTCTGTATCGGCTCCCCAATTGACAGCCCAATCATTATCTGCTCTGAATTTGGCTTCACCGTCAATTAATTCAACGCCAGTAAGATACCATAAATGTGGGTCAAAAGTTGATTGAGTCATAGCTGTATCAGCATCCCAACCGTTTGGCGTGGCACTACCAATTATACCGATATTAGTGTATGTTGTAGCCCCAGTTTCATCAAAAGGTTGAATGTCAAATGTAGCGTTTTCTATATCAACAGTGATGCTATAATAGCCATCGCCACCAGGAATGTCAAATGGATCAGGGTCTTGACCTAAATCTTCAGAACTAGCCAATGCTCCTCCGCTTAAACCCCATTGTGGTTGCCATAAACCTCTTTGCTCTAAGAGTTTAAATTGATTTGGTGTTCCTAAAAACTTACCTGTAAATGTGTATAAATCACTATTGTCAGGATCTCTGACTAATGGAGTGTTATTGTTATTGTTATTCCAATCAGCAGCTGTTGCATTACCAACTAAAAATAAATCTCTTGGTGGAATAAATTCAACTTCTATAAGTCTCACAAACAAAACTTGAGTTTCTGATATTGACTCTGGCGAGTTTCCATTTGCATTTGTTCCTAAATCAGCTACAACTCTAAAAAACATTTCACCTCTGTCGTTTGGAATTGGGTCACCGTTTTCGTCTAATATAGGATCGCCATTTTCATCGGTTAAACTTGTTGATGGAATCCCATCGACACCAATTTCAGGTGCTAAATTCCAAAGCTGTTCAACTGTAAGGGTAACTTGAGTATCTGTTGTGTTTGCAACTTCAATAGGATTATCAAAAGAGCCATCAGGTGACATTTCTAAAGAATAAGAAATATTAGATTGTACACCAAAGTCGGGACTTACCCATGTAAATCTTTCTGCTATATTACTAAATGTTTCAGTTGATAAAACATATTCACTTAAAACACTGTTTGTGATTGTTAGCTGTTCTACTTCTGCTGGTGTTTGAAATCTAAAGTTGTCATCATCTGTGCACGACTTCAGTCCAAAAAGACCTAAGCAAATTATTGTTAAGATTAAAAATTTATTTTTCATTGTTTTGAGTTTTAAAATATTAGTAACCTGGGTTTTGTGTTAAATTTGGATTAGCAGACATACTTTCACTTGGTATGGGAAATAAACCTCTAAAATCAGCTATTGGGATTCCGCTTAGTGAATTGCCTTTGAGTGTCCAGACATAAGATGCTCCTGTAAATAAACCGAAACGTCTTAAATCTTGTCTTCTGTGAGATTCCCAATAAAGTTCTCTAGCTCTTTCATCAATAATAAAATCTAAAGTTAAATCTGCATCAGAAATATTTGAGGACGTGCTACCATTATTTGCACGTGTTCTTATTAAATTGATGTATTCTACAGCCTGAGCTCTTGTTCCTCCGCCACCTCTTAAATGTGCTTCGGCATACATCAAATAGACATCAGCTAATCTAAACATAGGAAAATCAACAGAGGAAAACGTCAGGTCGTTATCTTGTGTTCCATCTGATCTTATATCTGTATATTTTTCTAAGATATAACCTTGATCACGATTAGAAACATCAGAAATATTGATAGGTCTATCATCTGAAATTATAGTATTTCTAGCATCATTATTGAATGTTGAACTTTCAAATAGACTAACAAACTGAGGGGTTAAACGAATGGCTCCACCCCAACCACCTTCAATGACACCAAGATTAGCACCATTTTGTTCAATACTACCTACAGCACCGTTGGTCATTACTGTTGTTGGTCCAAAAGACTGAGAAAAACTTCCATCTGCTGGAACTGGAAAAATAATTTCATTTTGAGCACCATTAACATCATTATCAGCTCTAAATACGTCTCGATAATCTGGTGTTAAGCTATAGCCTGCATCAATGATTTTTTGAGAATATTCTAAAGCATCGGCATATCGATTTTCTCCAATATACACTTCAGCATTGAGATAAAGTTTAGATAGTATCATCCAAGCCACAGCTTTATCGGCTCTGGCATATTCATTGGTTCTTGCATCTTTCAAATCTGGTATAACTTCTAAAAGTTCAGATTCTATATAGTTGAATAGTTCAACACCGGTAATTTCGTTACTTCTAAAAACACCTACAGGCGTTTCTTCGGTAACAAACGGAGCTTTTCCAAACAAGTCTAACATATGGTAATAAGATAGAGCCCTCAGCAAACGGGCTTCAGCTTTAAAAGTTGGAATTTCTTCTCTTTCAGCACCAGAAACTCCACGTTCATCTAACTTTGCATCTGTAGATTGTCTCAAAAATTCATTGGCAAATGCTACACTACCCATAATTCGACCAAAGGCTCCACGAATAATCACATTAGCGGGTGTCCAAGTTGTGCGTTGAAGTTCCGCAATACCAGGGTCATTTTCGAAAGACCAAATGGCTTCGTCAGTAGTAAAGGTTTGAAGGTTCATCAAAGCTCTTCCGTATTGACTTGTACCAGGGTCTAAACCGCCAATATTTGAACCAAAAGCACCATCAGCACTGGTGAGGTTTAAATTGCCATAAACGCCAGCAAGCAATTTTTTATAGGCATTATCTTGGTTGAAAAAGTCTTCAGCCGTTGAGGCATCATCATCTAATGGAACGGTATTCAAATCGTCTTCGCAAGAAGAAACTATAAACAGCAGTCCCGCAAATAGATAGATTAGGTTTAATTTTTTTATTATTTTCATTGTCATCATATTTTGATTATAAATATAAGGTTTTCAAAGTGTTAAGTTTATAAAACATATCTTAAAATTTGAAATTAGCACCGAGTAAAAAGGTTTGTGGTCTTGGAAAGATAGTGTTATCAATTCCACCAAATACTTCTGGGTCTAAACCAGAATAATCTGTAATCACAAACACGTTATTCATACCTGCCCAAAATCTTAAGGTTGTATTTTTCTGGACAACATCTTGAAAGGTGTATCCAATTTGAAAGTTGTCCATTCTTAAAAAAGAAGCGTTTTCTATATAAATATCAGAGCGAATCACATCAGATGTGTTTTGAAAACCTGTCTCTAAAACTTGAGTAGGGATGTTTCCTAAGACCGCATCATTTTGTAAAAATCTTAATTGTGCTCTAGCTGAATTGACATTGTTATACACATAGTTACCAATACTGGCTCTCATATTGAATGAGAGGTCAAAGTTTTTATAATTCATTGTAGATTGGAAACCCATTGTTACATCTGGATCAGGATCTCTAAACAAATATCTATCGTCGTCATTGATAATATTATCCCCATTCAAATCGGCATAAGCCCCTTCAATTGGTTTGCCATTGTCGTCATAAATTTGGTTATATACCCAAAACGAATTTGGGGCATGACCAACACTGTGTAGCTGAATAAAACCACCAGTACCGCCACCAATATCTCCAACAGGAATATCAGAATCATTGGCCAATTCGTCTAATTCTTGATTGAGAAAAGTAACATTATAATTGACATTCCAATCAAATTTGTCCGAATCTCCTTGAGCATCAAAAATTTGAGCATTGATTCCAAATTCAATACCTTCGGTATTTAAAGTTCCTGAATTTTGTTCTATGGTGTTTGTAAAGTTAGAGCCTTCTGGAACTGGAGCGGTTACAAATAAATCTTCAGTGTCTCTTGTATAAACGTCTAAAGTCCCGGTAATTCTATCGTTAAAGAAACCATAGTCTATACCAATATTGTATGTTTTGGCTGTTTCCCAGGTCAAACCTTCATTTCTCGCAATAGGGAATCCTGCTGTTAATGGAGCTCCACCAAAAATGACTTGTGCAGTGGGTTGTGAAGTTGCAAAACTTTCTATACCAATAATACGAGGTCCAATCTCTTGTTGACCAGTTTCACCATAACTGGCTCTAAGTTTTAAATTGGAAACCACCTTTGAATCTTCTAAGAATTTTTCATCTGATATATTCCAAGAAAAAGCAACCGACTGGAATGTTCCCCATTTGTTGCCTTTAGCAAATCTTGAAGATCCGTCGCGTCTTATGGAGTAAGAAGCGATATATTTATCTTTAAAGCTCACAAAAGCACGACCTATGTAACCTATCAATACAATATCTGGTAATGTGTTAACGTCAGAGTCGTCAATTTGTGCTTCTTCACGGGTTTCGCCTGTAGAAAAGCTCTTATTAGTAAACTCTTGGTATGAATATCCAACCGTACCTCTTAAACTGATATCTTCAGTAATATCATCATCATAATTTAAATACGCATCAAATAAAGTGTTTTTAATATCACTGGTAAATTCTGAATAACTTCCATTAAATGTACCATCTCCATATCGAGCTCCGTTTATGCTTTCTCTTGACAACTCATTAGAACCACTACCGCTGGAGTCGTCTAAACCTAAATTGAAAACCGCTCTTACTTGTGGTAAAAAGTGAAGCCTATAATCTAAATTTAAGTTACCATAAAAACGATCTACATCAGATTCGTCTCGGCGTTGTAATAAACTTGCCACTGGGTTTCTTGATCCCAAGATAGGTTCGTTATTGTTATTTGGATCGTAATATTCAAAAAAACCACCAAAAGGGGAGTTAGGATCTCTCACAGGTTGTGTCGGGTCAAATCTGATGGCATCACCTTCTACACCATTAGCAAATCTATTGCTTTCACGTGTATAGTTAGCATTAATGTTAACTCTTAAATGATCATCAAAAAAAGTTGGGTTGATAGAGGTTGAAACTGAAGAACGTTTAAACTCACTGGTTAATCTTATCCCTTGTTGATCTAAATGACCGAGAGATAAACGTACAGGTATTTTATCAAACAATTGACCTCTGACTGATAAGTTGTGGTCAAAAGAGTTGGCTACACGATAAATCTCATCTTGCCAATTGGTGTTGGCATTGCCAAGTTTACCGACATCATCGGGTCTTTCTTGAGCGATGATTTGTCTAAAGTCTTCAGCAGAAAAAACATCAATTTGATCGTTTAGGCTATAAACACCTGCAGTATAATTAAAATCAACCTGAAAATCTTTAGAGCCTTTTTTAGTTTTAATGATAATAACACCCGCAGATGCACGATTACCATAAATAGCTGTTGCAGCGGCGTCTTTCAAGATTGAAAAAGATTCAATGTCATTTGGATTAATAGATGATAAAATAGATCGACCACCACCAACGTTGTCATTGCTCAAAGGTAAGCCGTCAACCACAATCAAGGGTTGATTGTTGGCATTAAGAGAACCACCACCACGAATTCTGATTTCAGATCCCGAACCTGGTGCACCACTTGTTTTTACGGTAACACCAGCAGCACGACCGCTGATTAAGTTTTCTGGCGTAATAATATTACCTTTTGTAAAATCCTTTTGAGAAATTGCTGTTACCGATCCTGTTAAATCTTTTTTGGTACTGGTACCATAACCAATTAAAACGACTTCTTCTAATTGAGATAGGTCAGGTTCGAGTTCAACATTAATTTCAGATTGCCCAGTATAACTTATTTTTTGGGTTTTAAATCCTAAATAAGAAAATACTAATACTTCACCATTGTTAATTTCGATGGTGTAATTACCGTCAAAATCTGTCGTTGTCCCACGTTGAGTGTTTTCTATCAAAATGTTGACCCCAGGAACGGGCATATTTTGATCATCTACCACAGTTCCACTAAGGGTGTTTTGGGCTAAAATACCTAGTGGCAAAAACAAGAACAGACATAAATATTTGAATGTGTTCATAAATGAGTGATTTGTGTTAAGAATATGTTACTTTTTACTTCCAAGCGTAAAGTTAACTAAAGTATATCTAACGCAAACATTTTCGATGAACCGCAAACGTTTTCGTGTTGACAACTTTTTGATTTTAACACTCAAAAATATAATTTTGATAAAAAAAATCTTTTAAACCCAATTAATTTTGAATAAATCTGAATTTGAAGGTTATCTTAATTTATTGTATTTTTAAAAACTTATTCAGATAAAAAATCATATTTTTCCAATCTAATGAATCAAAAACCAACTTTAAAACTAATTGCCAAAGAACTTGATGTGTCTGTCTCTACAGTGTCTAAAGCTTTGAGAGATAGCAAAGAAATTGGTAAGCAAACCAAAGAAAGAGTCAAAGCTTTTGCTAAACTTTACAATTACAGACCAAATAATATCGCATTAAGTTTAAAAAACAGAAAAACTCAAACTCTTGGCATCATCATTCCTGAAATTGTTCATCATTTTTTCACAACAGTCATTTCGGGTATAGAATCTTATGCCAATGAACACGGCTATAATGTGATAGTAGGACTGTCTAATGAATCTTTTAAAAAAGAAGTCATCAACCTTGATACTTTAGCCAACGGCAGTATTGATGGTTTTATACTTTCAGTAGCTAAGGAAACGTTGTCCAAAGGCGATTATCACCACCTACACGAAACTATTGATCAAGGTATTCCTATTGTGATGTTTGACCGCGTTATAGATGATATAGATTGCGATAAGGTTATCGTTGATGATATAAAAACCTCACAACGTGCCGTTCAAAAACTGATTGACAACGGCTGTGAAAAAATCGGAATTATCAGTACAAAAGACTACGTAAGTGTGGGTAAATTAAGAACAGAAGGCTATTTAAAAGCCTTAGAAGTCAATCAAAAAAATGTCAATCTATCTTATATTTTAAAAATTCACGATGAGTTTAGTTCTGACGACAACCTTGAAGCTTTAGAACAACAGATTTTTGATTATCTATCAAAAAACAAAGACCTTGACGCTATTTTTGCAGTCAATGAACTTTATGCTGTTACTGCTATGAAAGTGGCTAGAAAGCTTGGTTTGAGCATTCCTAACGATATTCAATTCATTGGTTTTACAGATGGTGTTTTATCAAAACATGCTTTTCCGCCATTGACAACCGTGAGTCAAAATGGTTTTGAAATGGGAAGAACCGCCGCTAAGTTGTTGATAAATCGTCTGGAAAAAGACAGAGAAGAAATAGAACATTTTGAAACGGTAATTGTTAATACCAATATAATTGAAAGAGAAACCACTCAAAAATTGAAATAATTTATATATTTGTGGCAAACAAAACTGCTTTTTACTTCCCGTTAAGTTTTGTTTACAAGGCTTATCGTTGTTTAATTTAATTCAAGCGATATGCAAAAACGCAGGTTATCTGCCTTAGAAATAATCAATCTGAGTTTTGGTTTTCTGGGTATTCAAATGGGTTTTGCTTTGCAAAACGCCAACGCAAGCCGTATTCTACAAACTTTTGGAGCTGATGTACACGAACTGTCTTGGTTTTGGCTCATCGCACCTATCATGGGTTTAATTGTTCAGCCTTTGGTTGGTCATTACAGCGATAACACTTGGAATCGTTTCGGTCGGCGTAAACCTTATTTTCTTGTTGGAGCTATATTGGCATCAATAGGTTTAGTATTATTGCCACAAGCCGATTTGTTCATTGCTTTTTTGCCAGCCTTGTGGGTTGGTGCAGGAATGTTGATGATTATGGATGCGTCCTTTAATATTTCTATGGAGCCTTTTCGGGCTTTTGTAGCTGATATTTTAAACGAAGATCAACGCACCGTTGGGTTTACCACACAAACGGTTTTAATCGGTATTGGTGCTGTGGTTGGCTCTTGGTTGCCTTACGTTTTAACTGAATATTTTGGCATTGCCAATAGAGCAGAAGAAGGCACAGTACCACTAAATCTTATTTTGTCATTTGTCATTGGTGCAGCGGTTTTAATGATCACTATATTAGTTACCATAATTACAACCAAAGAATATTCGCCAGATGAACTCGATAAAATTGAAAAAGCCAAAGTCAAAAAACTCGGTGAATCTATAGAAGTCAAACCGAAAAAGAAAGCCAAACTCACCGATATATTTACTGATTTTGTCAAAATGCCAGCTACGATGAAGCAACTCAGTTGGGTGCAATTTTTTTCTTGGTTTGCTTTGTTTGGAATGTGGGTGTTTTCTACACCTGCTATTGCTCAACATTTTTACAACTTACCATATACCGATTCTTCAAGTGAAGCTTTCAATAATGCTGGCGATTGGGTAGGAATTTTATTTGGAATCTACAATCTGGTTTCAATTCCAGTAGCTTTATCACTTGGCAAAATTTCAAAACATCTCGGCAGAAAGAAAACCCATATGTATGCCTTGTTTATTGGGGGCATTAGTTTTCTGTCTATTTACATCATGCCAGATCGCTATTGGCTCATTCTGCCAATGATTGGTATTGGCATCGCTTGGGCGAGTATTTTGTCTATGCCTTATGCCATCTTAGCAGGTGCCATCAACCCTAAAAAAATGGGAGTTTATATGGGTATTTTTAACTTTTTTATTGTTCTACCACAAATTTTAAATGGCATCATCGGCGGTCCTATGGTTAAATATTTTTACAACAACCAGGCTATTTTCGCTTTAGTCTTGTCAGGAATCAGTATGATTATCGCGGCATTTCTGGTCATTCGCGTCAAAGATGTCGATGATGTTCAATCAACTTAAAACCACAATATGCAAAACCAAACTGCTTTTATATTCGACCTCGACGGTGTTATTGTCGATACAGCAAAATTTCACTTTCTGGCATGGCAAAAACTCGCCAATAAAATTGGTATTGATTTTTCTGAAAAGGAAAACGAACAGCTCAAAGGCGTCAGTCGTGTAAAATCTTTAGAAAAAATTCTTTCTTGGGGAAACAAAACCCTTTCTGATCAAGAATTTCAACGTTTGATGGAAGAAAAAAATCAAGATTACCTCAATTACGTCCAACAAATGAGTAAAGATGATATTTTGCCTGGGGTCAAATCTTTTTTAGATGAACTAAAGTCTAAACACCATCCTATTGCTTTGGGCTCAGCCAGCAAAAACGCCAAAACCATTCTTAAATGCGTTGACCTAAATGATACTTTTGATGCTATAGTTGACGGCAACGAAGTGACTAAAGCCAAACCCAATCCTGAAGTATTTCTGAAAGCTGCAAAACTCTTGAATACAGAACCACAAGATTGCTTTGTGTTTGAAGATTCAATTGCTGGGATTAAAGCTGCAAATGTTGGCGGAATGATTAGCATTGGCATAGGTGATAAAGAAACCTTAAGAGAAGCTGATTTTTGCTTTAAAAATTTCAATGAATTTGATTACCAATTTTTTAAAAACATAAAATCAAAAACTTGAGATAAAATTTATATATTTAAAAACCTTTTTTTAAATCACATTTTAAAGACATGACAATATGAATCAAGATTATATCACACCAAATGAGTGGTCTATTATTGAAGAAGGCTTTGAACCACAACGCGTTGAATCTTCTGAAAGTTTATTTAGCTTAGGAAACGGTGCTATGGGGCAACGGGCCAATTTTGAAGAAGATTACTCTGGCCAAACCTTTCAAGGCAGTTATATTGCAGGTATTTATTATCCAGACAAAACCCGCGTAGGTTGGTGGAAAAATGGCTATCCTGAATATTTTGCTAAAGTGCTTAACGCTCCAAATTGGATTGGTATTCACATCCATATTAATGGTGATGTGTTTGATTTGAATACTTGCAAAAGTGTTGACAATTTTAAACGCGAACTCAATATGAAAGAAGGTTGGCACAAGCGAACTTTTGAAGCTGAAATGCAAAATGGCATCAAAATAAAAGTTGAAGCTTTACGGTTTTTAAGTTTAAGTCACGACGAAGTGGGAGCGATACAATTTCAAATTACACCTTTAAACTCTTCTGCAAATATCACTTATTCGCCTTATGTGGATGCGGGAATTAAAAACCAAGATTCTAATTGGGATGATAAGTTTTGGGAAATCACAGAGGTCAAAATTAATGACCATAAGGCTTTTGTAAATTCACATACGATGAAAACAGAATTTCACGTTTGTACCTTTATGCAGTCTTCGGTTTTTATTGATGGAAAAGCTTTAAAAAACAATCCAGAACCTCACCAAAAAGCCCATAAAGCTTTTATAGCTTACGAAGAAGATGTACAAAAAGGACAAACTTATACCATTCATAAATTTGCTGGTTATGTCACGTCTTTAAATCACGACAAAAACGACTTAGTCGAAGCCGCTTCAGGCGTTTTGGATGTCGTTACAGAAAAAGGTTTTGATGCTTTGCTCAACGAACAAAAACAAGCTTGGGAAGCCATTTGGCATATGAGTGATATCATTATTGAAGGCGATACCAAAGCACAGCAAGGGATTCGTTTTAATATTTTTCAACTCAACCAAACTTATCTCGGTAGAGATGCTAGGCTGAATATTGGGCCAAAAGGTTTTACAGGTGAGAAATATGGCGGTAGCACCTATTGGGATACCGAAGCTTATTGTTTACCATTTTATATGGCTACCAAAGATCAAAAAGTGGCTCGAAATCTTTTGGTCTATCGCTACAAACACCTTCAAAAAGCCATTGAAAATGCAGAAAAACTCGGATTTACAAATGGAGCTGCACTTTACCCAATGGTAACGATGAACGGCGAAGAATGCCACAACGAGTGGGAAATTACTTTTGAAGAAATCCACAGAAATGGGGCAATTGCCTTTGCTATTTTTAACTATGTTCGATACACAGGCGACTATTCTTACGTGCCTGAAATGGGTATGGAAGTTTTGTTGGCCATTGCCAGATTTTGGAAACAACGTGCCACGTTTTCTAAACAAAAAGATAAATACGTCATCCTTGGTGTAACAGGACCAAATGAGTATGAAAACAACGTTAGCAATAATTTTTATACCAATTATATCGCTAAGTGGTGTTTAAATTATGCGGTTGAAAACCTCAATATTCTTAAAAAAGATTATACTGAAGATTACAATAGAATTGTAGAGAAAACAAACTTTAAAGAAGATGAAATCAATGCGTTTCAAACACTTGCCGATGAAATGTATTTACCATATTCTGAAGAACATAAGGTGTATTTGCAACAAGATGGGTTTTTAGATAAAGAACTCATCACAGTCAAAGACTTAGACCAAAAACTAAGACCAATTAACCAACACTGGTCTTGGGACAGAATTTTGCGTTCGCCTTACATTAAGCAAGCCGACACACTTCAAGGGTTTTATTTCTTTGAAGACCATTTTACGAATGAAGAGCTACAACGCCACTTTGATTTTTATGAACCTTATACAGTTCACGAGTCTTCACTTTCGCCTTGTGTGCATAGTATTCAAGCGGCATTGCTCAACCGTATGCAACAGGCTTACCAATTTTATCTCAGGACCTCACGTCTCGATTTAGACGACTATAACAAAGAGGTTAAAGAAGGTTGCCACATTACAAGTATGGCTGGTACTTGGATGAGTATAGTAGAGGGTTTTGGCGGTATGCGTGTTAAAAATGATATGCTCAATTTTGCTCCAAAAATTCCTAATGAATGGGATTCTTACACTTTTAAAGTCAATTTTAGGGACAATATCGTTGCTGTGAAAGTCTCAAAAGATGTTACCGATTTCACCCTTGAAGGTCAAGATGAATTAGAAATTGTAGTGAACGAAGAACCTGTTATTTTGAAAAATGGTCAAACTGTAAATGCTTGATGAAAAAAATAAATTTGTTTTATGTATTATTCTTTTTAATTGTCAACACGATGTCTGCTCAAATTGAAAGAATAGAGCCACCGCATTGGTGGGTTGGTTTTGAACATCAAAATCTTCAATTGTTGGTGCAAGGTGATAATATTGGTAAAGCTGAAGTTGACTTAAAATATCCAGGCCTTAGCATTGAAAACATCCATCAAGCGGATAGTCCTAATTATTTGTTTTTGGATTTAAAAATCGAAAAAAATGCCAAAGCAGGACAGCTTAAGCTGAAATTTAAAACCAAAGACGGCAAGTTTACTTATGATTACGAATTAAAATCAAGAGAACGTTCAGCTGAAGATTACAAAGGTTTTGATAGCTCTGATGTCATTTATTTGATCACACCCGACCGTTTTGCCAATGCCAATCCCGATAATGATAGTTTTGAATACTTAAAAGAAACAGGGGTTAATCGTAATGATGATTACGCTCGCCATGGTGGTGATATTCAAGGTATTATTGAACATTTAGATTATATCGACACTATGGGTTTTACGGCCATTTGGTCTTCGCCTTTGTTGACCAACGATATGCCAAGGGCTTCTTATCACGGCTATGCCATTACCGATTTTTATCAAGTGGATCCGCGTTTTGGTAGTTTAGAAGATTACAAAACACTCAGTCAAAAAGCAAATCAACGCGGTATCAAAATCATTATGGATATGGTTGCTAATCACTGCGGAAGCCTGCATTGGTGGATGAAAGATTTGCCTTTTAACGATTGGATAAACGCACAAGATGCCTATGAAAACGGCAAAAAAATCCCGACATCAAATCACCGACGCACGACAAACCAAGATTTATATGCCACCGATTATGACAGCCAAAAAATGACTGAAGGTTGGTTTGTGCCATCAATGCCAGATCTAAATCAAGAAAACCCGTTTTTAGCACAATATATAATTCAAAATAGTATTTGGTGGATTGAAACGCTTCATCTCGGTGGTATTCGCCAAGATACTTATCCGTATCCAGATAAATATTTTATGAGCAAATGGGCTAAAGCGATTATGACAGAATATCCCAATTTTAATATCGTAGGAGAAGAGTGGAGTACCAACCCTTTGATTGTAGGTTATTGGCAATCTGGTCAAAACACGCCTGATGGATATCAGTCTCATTTAAAATCTTCGATGGATTTTCCGATGCAACAAACCATCGTAAAAGCACTTAACCAAAAAGAAACTTGGGGTAGTGGTTTGGATCAAATCTATGAAGGTCTGGCTAATGATTTCTATTATCCACGGCCAAGTGATATGTTGATTTTTCCTGACAATCACGATATGGACAGGATATTTACTCAACTGAATGAAGATATCACAAAAACTAAAATGGCTTTAGCTTTAATTTTAACCATGCCACGAACGCCACAGATCTATTATGGGACAGAAATTTTGATGCAAAACACAGCCAAACCTGGTGACCACGGTCTAATCAGAACTGATTTTCCTGGCGGTTGGGCTAACGATGAAGTTGATGCGTTTCAAAACAAAGGCTTGACAGATGAACAACAAGATTTTAAGTCATTCCTAAAAACTTTATTGAATTTTAGAAAAACTTCTAAAGCTATTCACCAAGGCAAAACCAAACACTTTGCACCATTTGATAACATTTACACTTTGTATAGACAATATGGAGACGAATCAGTTTTATTAATAATCAGTAAAAATGAAGAACCTATTGAAATCAATTTAAAACGCTTTCAAGAGTTGAATTTAAAAGAGCAAAAATGGACTGAAATATTCGGCAAAAACAACCTTGAACTGTCAGATAAATTGACCGTCAAGCCTGGTGTGAATTTGTTTTCTAATCAAAATTAAATATAAGATGTGATATTAAAAAAAACTTAGCGACCCTTGCGGTTAAAACCCCTTGCGATTAATAAAAAATGAAAATGTATAAAACCACACAAACAATTTTTTTTTCATATATTTAAATTAAATTTAAAATAAAATGGCTACAGTAGATAATGTTCGTAATGGATTGATAGATAAAATATTGTCCATAAAAAACAAAGATTTTTTGATAGCTCTTGACAAGCTAATTACATCAAGTTCATCAGAATCCGAAATTGTTGAGCTAACAGATGAACAACGAATAATGTTAGAAATGAGTGAGCAAGATATCAAAAACGGAAAACTAATTTCCCAAGAATCTATGAATAAAAGAAATTTAGAGTGGTTAGACGCTATGTGATTTGGACAAAAACTGCGGATATTCAATTTGTTGGAATTTTAGAATATTGGGTAAAAAGGAATAAATCTTCTATTTACTCAAAAAAATTAATAAAAATAGTTTCGAATAGAACTAAACAAATTACCGAGAATCCACTGATTTATAAAGCTACAGATTTTAAAAATGTAAGAGTTGCATCATTAGGTAATTTCAGTATTTATTATAAAGTAACAGATGAAGATATAATCATAACTGCTTTTTGGGATAATAGACAAGACCCCAAAAAAACTTTTGAAAGTATTACGAAACAGCAAAACCTCAGACTACTGATTAAAAAAACCTTGCGACCCTTGCGAAAACCTTGCGTTCCTTGCGGTAAAACATTAAATATGAAAAATTTAGATAATAATTATTTAATTAAAACTTTTACAGCCTTATTAATAAGTATTGGTTTTATGGCTTGTAAAAACAATCAATCTGAACGCAAACCAATTAATGAACCCAACACACATAAATTTTATTTTGGCACCAAAACCCTTGATGAGCTATATCCACAATATGAAGAAAAGCTCAATCAACTATTTGCCAAACACAATTTTGACGACAATAACTTCAAAAACTTAAAATTTGAAAGCGATGCCAACGACGAAAATTCTAGGCGTGAACGTTTACATATTCCTTTGAAATTTATGCTTAACTAATTGCTATAATTATAAACAAACTCAATATAAACTTTTAAAACTCAACAAATATGAAATACTTGATTTATCCTTTACTACTTTGTTTTATTGTTTTTTCTTGCAAAAAACAAACAAAACAGAAAGCCGATGATGATCCTCAAACAAAAACAACAAGCCATAAACCCATTTCAAATGATGTTCTCGAAACTTCGGTGATTTATGAAGCCAATATACGTCAGTATTCTAAAGACGGAAGTTTTGAGGCTTTCACCAAAGACATTCCGCAGCTCAAAGAACTTGGGGTTAAAGTCATTTGGTTGATGCCCGTTTATCCCATTTCAATGAAGAGAAGAAAAGCCACACCTGATTTGTCTATCGAAGATATTAAAGACCCAGAAGAAAAAAAGAAATATCTTGGAAGCTATTATGCTATTGCCGATTACACCGCAACAAACCCTAAATTTGGAACACTAAATGATTTTGAAAAATTAGTCAAAACCGCTCACGACAATGATATGTATGTCATTTTAGATTGGGTAGCTAATCATACTGGTTTTGACCACCATTGGATAACCGAACATCCAGAATATTACACAAAAAACAAAAAAGGTGAAATCACCGATCCATTAAACCCTGAAACTGGCGAACCTTGGGGTTGGACAGATGTTGCAGATTTAAATTACGACAACAAAGACCTGTGGGATGCTATGAAAGATGAAATGGCGTTTTGGATTAAAAATTACAATATCGATGGCTTTAGATGTGATGTCGCAGGCAATGTGCCGACAGCCTTTTGGGATTATGCTGTGCCCAAACTCAAAGAGATTAAACCCATTTTTATGTTGGCCGAAAGCGAAGACAAAGATTTATTCTACAAATCGTTTGATATGGGCTACAACTGGGAAGGTCATCATATTATGAATGAAATAGCTCAAGGCAAAATGAACGTCAAAGATTGGGATGCGTATATGACTAAGATTGATACCACCTACCAAAAAGACGATTATCTGATGAACTTTGTAACCAATCACGACGAAAATTCGTGGAGTGGAACCGTTGAAGAACGAATGGGGGATGCCGCTGATGCTATGATAGCTTTTACCTATGCTATACCAGGTATGCCGTTGATATATAGTGGCTTAGAATATGATTTGAATCACAGGTTGAAATTTTTTGAAAAAGATGAAATTCCAAAAACCAAAGGACATAATTGGGCTTTATTAGCAAAATTAGGAGAGCTAAAAAACACTAATAAAGCCTTAAATGGTGCAAAAAAAGCCGCGTCTTATAAACGCTTATCAACTTCAAAGGATAAAAACATCATAGCTTTTGAAAGAACAAAAGGCGATGATAAAGTGATTTATATTTCAAATTTTTCTGATGAAGAACAAAGCTTTACAATTGATTATAATGGAAAATTTTCATCTCTCATCAACGGTAAAACAGTTGAACTCAAATCTGACAAGTCTTATGATTTTAAACCTTGGCAATTTTGGATTTTAACAGAGTAAACTTAAAAGAATTAAGCCTTGTAATAAGAGTTATCAACCGAAAACGTTTTAGACTGTAGAAATATTAGCATATAACTAAAAAAACTGATATTTTTGAAATCATGAAACATACTTTAAAAACAATTGCAGTTTTGACTTCAGGTGGCGATTCGCCTGGTATGAATGCTGCCATTAGAGCCGTTGTCAGAAATGCGGCTTATAACAAGCTGAATTGTTACGGCATATATAGAGGTTATCAAGGACTCATAGAAAACGAATTTGTAAAACTCGGTCCACGTAGTGTAAAAAACACCATCAATCGAGGTGGCACGTTTCTGAAATCTGCACGATCAAAAGACTTCAGAACCAAAGAAGGTCGCCAAAAAGCTTTTGATAATTTAAAAACAAGAAAAATTGACGCTTTGGTGGTCATTGGTGGCGATGGCTCTTTTACTGGTGCAGATATCTTTAGCAAAGAATTTGATATGCCTGTCATCGGTATTCCTGGCACCATTGACAACGACATCAATGGCACTGATTATACCATTGGTTACGATACTGCACTTAACACCGTGGTAGAAGCTATTGATAAAATCAGAGATACCGCAAGCTCTCACGACCGCTTGTTTTTGGTTGAAGTGATGGGAAGAGATGCTGGTGATATTGCTCTAAATAGTGGAATAGGAGCTGGTGCTGAAGAAATTTTGATACCAGAACAAGACCTTGGCATTGAAAGATTGATTGAATCTCTACATAAAAGTAGAATTTCGGGAAAAACCTCAAGCATAGTAGTTGTAGCTGAAGGCGATCAAATTGGTAAAAACATAACTAAACTGGCTTCAGATATCGAAAAAAACTTACCAGATTACGAGATAAAGGTTACTGTTTTAGGTCATATTCAACGCGGCGGTTCCCCAAGCTGCTATGATAGAGTGCTTGCCAGCCGTCTCGGTGTTGGTGCAGTTGATGCTTTATTGCAAGGACAAAGCAACATTATGGTTGGTATTCAAAATAAAAACATCGTGTTTATACCTTTTGAAACCGCTATAAATGTTAAAAAAACTTTAGACTTAGATCTTATCAGAGTTGCTGATATCGTATCGACTTAATTTAATTGAAATTTAATTTAAAATAAAAAATAATGAAAACAAAAATTGGAATTAATGGTTTTGGAAGAATTGGAAGAATTGCTTTCAGAATCACTCAAGAAAGACAAGACGTAGAAGTTGTAGCCATCAATGATTTGCTTGATGTTGATCATTTGGCATATCTTTTAAAATACGACTCTGTTCACGGAAAATACAACAAATCTGTTGAAGTCAAAGATGGCAATCTCGTTGTTGATGGAAAAACCATTAGAGTAACCGCAGAAAAAAATCCAGCAGACCTTAAATGGGATCAAGTTGGGGTTGATGTGGTTTGTGATTGCACAGGTATTTTTAAAGACCTCGCTTCAGCTTCAGCTCACTTACAAGCTGGTGCCAAAAAAGTAGTCATTTCTGCACCTACCAAAGACACACCTATGTTTGTGATGGGTGTCAATCACAAAGATGTGAAACCCGAAGACAAAGTGGTTTCTAATGCATCTTGCACAACCAACTGTTTAGCACCAATTGCCAAGGTTATCGATGATAATTTCGGAATTGTAGAAGGCTTGATGACTACGGTTCACGCTGCTACTTCTACTCAATTTACAGTAGATTCGCCTTCACGCAAAAATTATCGCTTAGGTCGTAGTGCTATCAACAATATTATTCCTACAAGCACTGGAGCTGCTGTTGCTGTAACCAAAGTTATTCCTTCACTAAAAGGAAAACTAACAGGTATGGCATTTAGAGTTCCAACCGCTGATGTTTCTGTGGTAGATCTAACCGTAAGAACTGAAAAATCAGCAACTTACGAAGAAGTAAAAGCTGTCGTTAAAGCCGCTTCTGAAGGCGAACTAAAAGGTATTTTGTCTTACACTGATGATGAAGTCGTCTCTCAAGATTTTGTTTCTGAAGGAGCAACTTCAAATTTTGATGCTAACGCTGGAATCGCTTTGAATGACAACTTCTTTAAGTTGATTTCTTGGTATGACAACGAATGGGGTTTTTCAAGTAAAATGATTGACCTAGCAACTCATGTTGCAAAAGTTTAATAAATAAAACTAATCAAAAAGGCTTGTGAGCATTCACAAGCCTTTTTGATATAACAATTACGATTATGATAATTATTGCTGATGGTGGTTCAACCAAATGTGATTGGCTTTTGCTTGACGATGAAGGTCAACAGGTTTTAAAAACCAGAACCAAAGGTCTAAATCCAGCTGTTTTTAAACCCGATGTTTTAAAAGAACGCTTAGAAGAAAATGAAGATTTAGCCAAAATTAAAAATGATATTACACGTATAGATTTTTACGGTGCTGGATGTGGCACGCCAACGCCACGTCAAACTCTAAAAGATATTTTACAAGAATTTATACCCCATGCCGAAATTAACGTGGAAGAAGATATGGTGGCAGCCGCTTATGCAGCTACCAATGAGCCAGGTATAGTTTGTATTCTCGGTACAGGCTCAAATTCGTGTTTCTTTGACGGCAAAAAAATATATATGGAAGTTGAGTCTCTCGGCTATGTTTTGATGGACGAAGCAAGTGGTAACTATTTTGGCAAACGCTTGATCAGAGATTATTACTATAAATTTATGGGCGATGATATGAGCCGTGAGTTTGCAAGTCGATACGATTTAGATGCAGATACCATAAAACGAAATGTTTATAAAAAAGAAAATCCCAATACTTATTTAGCTTCTTTTGCTGAATTTATTTTTACATCTGAAGAACGCAATGGCTATTTCTATAAATTAATTTATGAAGGAATGGAAAAATTTATTGAACGTCGTGTGATGTGTTATAAGAACGCACAAAATGTGCCTATTCATTTTATTGGCTCTATTGCTTTCTTTTCTGAAGACATCATCAGAGATGTCGCTAAGCGTTACCACTTGAATATTGGCAACATTATCAGAAGACCAATAGATGGTTTGATCAATCATTATCAAAAAAATGTCATTCCACATTATAAAAAAGTTTAAAACCTGAAAATGCCTTTACCTCATACAAAACCTACCCAAACCAAAGCTTGGCAGAAACTTTCAAAGATTTTTAAAGCAGAAAAGCATCAAAGTATTCTTCAACACTTTGAGGACGATAAACACAGAACGGATGATTTTTGCATTCAATTTGAAGACTTGTTATTTGATTTTTCTAAAAATAGATTGTCAAAAAACGCCTTTGATGCTTTAATCGATCTTGCTCATGAAACGGATTTAAAGACGGCTATCAAAGCTCAGTTTTCTGGCGAAGTTATCAATCAAACCGAAAACAGACCAGTTTTGCATACCGCTCTAAGATCTAAAGATGATGTAAAAATTAATGAAGTATCAATAAATGAATTAGTTGAAAACACCAAAACTCAAATATCTAATTTTGTCCAAAAAGTAGAAACAGGAGAATGGAAAGGCTATTCAGGCAAAGCTATTACCGATGTGGTTAATATTGGCATTGGTGGTTCAGACCTTGGTCCGCAAATGGTTGTTGAAGCTTTAACACATTATCACAAAAAACTAAATATACATTTTATTTCAAACGTTGACGGCGACCATGTTGCTGAAACAATTAAAAATCTAAATCCAGAAACCACACTTTGCATTGTGGTTTCAAAATCCTTCACCACACAAGAAACCTTGACCAATGCCAATACGCTGAGAAGCTGGTTTCTAAAATACACCTGCCAAGACCAAATTCAACACCATTTTGTAGCAGTTTCTGCCAATGTAGAAAAAGCTAACCGATTTGGCGTTTCGTCTAAAAACATCTTCCCGATGTGGGATTGGGTTGGAGGTCGATTTTCGCTGTGGAGTGCTGCAGGACTTTCAATAGCTTGTGCTGTTGGGTTCAAAGCTTTTGAAGAACTATTGCAAGGGGCTCAACAAATGGACAAACATTTTCAAAACGAACATTTTGAAAAAAATATTCCCGTGGTGTCTGCTTTATTGGGTATTTGGTACAATAATTTTTATGATGCTGAAAGCGAAGCCATTATTCCATACACACAATATCTACAAAAATTAGCACCTTATCTGCAACAAGCCAGTATGGAAAGCAATGGCAAAGGCGTTGACAGAAACGGAAAACCAGTTGATTATCAAACAGGAACCATTGTTTGGGGTGAACCTGGCACCAATTCTCAGCACGCATTTTTTCAATTGATGCACCAAGGAACCAAATTGATTCCTGCTGATTTTATCGGTTTTAAAAAGCCCTTAAACCACTATCAAAATCATCACGACATTTTGATGGCCAATTTTTTTGCTCAAACCGAAGCTCTGATGAATGGCAAAAATGAAGATGTTGTGATACAAGAACTTCAATCTCAAGGCTTAAATGCTGAACAAATTAAAAAACTAACACCCTTTAAAATCTTTGAGGGCAACAGACCCACCAATACGATTGTATTTGATCAACTCACGCCCAAAAGCCTCGGTATGCTTATCGCTATGTACGAACATAAAATATTTGTGCAAGGTGTGATTTGGAATATTTTTAGCTACGACCAATGGGGCGTTGAGCTCGGAAAACAATTAGCCCAAAAAGTGCTTAAAGATTTCAAAGGCAATGAAATTGACACCCATGATGCATCGACTCACAGATTGATAAAATACTACAAATCTTAATTGAAGTAGGTAAAGTTGTGTTGACTTGTTATTTTTTTTCTTAAATTTATATCAAATTTAAACTGATGTTTTTTAAGATATTTGCTTGTTTTGTTTTGTTAAGCTTTTCATAGCCCACGGTTTAAACCGCGGGCTATGAAAAATGCACAATCCTAACCGTTTCAACGGTTTTAAATAGTTAGATTGGAGCCATTCTATTTATAACAACGTGAGTTCAATTCAATTTCCAATAAAATACAGATATGTAATCACTTGTCATGTCGAAAGAGCGAAGCATGAGCGACGAGACATCTCAGATGAGATTTCTCCTCATTCTCCCTGTCATTCCGAGGCAAACGCAGTGACGAGGAATCTCCCAATGAACCAAACCTCCCTTGTCATTCCGAGGCAAACGCAGTGACGAGGAATCTTTCCGCGAACCGAACCCCAATACGTGAAAAAGATTCCTCCTACCGTCGGAATGACAACCGATCGTCGGAATGACATTCCCCTGTCATTCTGAACGGAGCCTGCGGAGTGAAGAATCTTTTCGTGAAATGAAAACCAATCTTGTCATTCTGAACGGAGCCCGCGAAGTGAAGAATCTCTCAGTGAAATGAAAACCAATCTTGTCATTCTGAACGGAGCCTGCGAAGTGAAGAATCTCTCAGTGAACCGAACCCCAATACGTGAAAAAGATTCCTCCTGCCGTCGGAATGACAACCGATCGTCGGAATGACATTCCCTTGTCATTCTGATACCGAAGTCTCGGTAGAGGAATCTCTCCGCGAACCGAACCCCAATACGTGAAAAAGATTCCTCCTACCGTCGGAATGACAACCTACCGTCGGAATGACATTCCCTTGTCATTCTGATACCGAAGCCTCGGTAGAGGAATCTTTCAGTGAACCGAACCCCAATACGTGAAAAAAGATTCCTCCTACCGTCGGAATGACAACCTGCCGTCGGAATGACAAACCCCTTGTCATTCTGAACGGAGCTTGCGGAGTGAAGAATCTTTCAGTGAACCGAACCCCAATACGTGAGAAAGATTCCTCCTGCCGTCGGAATGACAACCGATCGTCGGAATGACATTCCCTTGTCATTCTGAACGGAGCCTGCGGAGTGAAGAATCTCTCAGTGAAATGAAAACCAATCTTGTCATTCTGAACGGAGCCTGCGGAGTGAAGAATCTTTTCGTGAAATGAACCTCAATACGTGAAAAAAGATTCCTCCTACCGTCGGAATGACAACCGATCGTCGGAATGACATTCCCTTGTCATTCTGAACGGAGCCTGCGGAGTGAAGAATCCCTAATACTACATTCAAATCTCATTATTTAAAAACTTCCATTCGGGGTTAAAATCATTAATCAATTTTTCTTTTTTCTCTCTTCTATATCCTTTTATCTGTTTTTCCCTAATGATAGCATCATCTATAGAAGTAAAATGCTCATAATATATCAAATAATAGCAACGGTATTTAGTCGTAAAAGCTTTTGATGTTGCGGGAGGATTTTTGTGAAAATGTAGTCTTTCATTAAGATTATTAGTTACTCCAGTGTATAATACAGACTTATTCTTATTAGTTAAGATGTAAACATAATAATTATGAGTTCCTAAGGTCTTTAGCATGGCTTAAAATTATTAAAAAATTAAATATTATCAAAGCAAAAGATTCCTCTACCGAAGCTTCGGTATCGGAATGACATTCCCTTGTCATTCTGAGCGGAGCCTGCCGACCCCCTGTCATTCTGAACGGAGCCTGCGGAGTGAAGAATCTCTCAGTGAAATGAAAACCAATCTTGTCATTCTGAACGGAGCTCGCGAAGTGAAGAATCTCTCAGTGAAATGAAAACCAATCTTGTCATTCTGAACGGAGCTCGCGGAGTGAAGAATCTCTCAGTGAACCGAACCCCAATACGTGAAAAAGATTCCTCCTACCGTCGGAATGACAACCGATCGTCGGAATGACATTCCCTTGTCATTCTGAACGAAGCCTGCCAACCCCACTTGTCATTCTGAACGGAGCCTGCGAAGTGAAGAATCTCTCAGTGAACCGAACCCCAATACGTGAAAAAAGATGTAGTCAAAAAAAACAAATCTTTCTAAAATTGATTTGATATAAACGCTATTTGTTTTTGAGTTTTGAAATTATTGTCATGGCAGTCAACAAATCATTAGGTTTCTCTTGATCAACTTTATCAACTTTATCAATGCTATCTGTGTCAAATTTGAGTTCATCATATTTAACAAGTTTCCACTTTTTGTCATTATATTCAAGTGCGGTAAGATTTTCTACCCAATCTCCAGAATTCAAATACAAGCAAGTACCGTTTTTGTTGACTTTTCTGATGATTTGTGGCTGATGAATATGTCCACAAATCACATATCTATAATTGTTGTCTATAGCTAAATCAGAAGCTACATTTTCAAAATCAGAGACATATTTAACAGCTTTTTTGACGCTATTTTTGATTTTTTTTGACAATGAATATTTTTCTTTTTTAAATTTAATTAGCCAAAAGTTTATAAACCTATTCAATAAAATCAACAAATCATAGCCCCAACCACCGAGTTTGGCAAGCCATTTGGCTTTTTGGATAGACGAGTCAAATACATCACCGTGAAAAAACCAAGCTTTTTTGCCATCAAGAGTCATGATTTTTTTATCAACAATTGATAGATTACCGATTTTTGTATCGCTGAATTTTCTCAACATTTCATCATGATTACCAGTCAAATAAATCACTTCAGTACCTGTTGCAGATAGACTTATTATCTTTTGTATCACTTTTAGATGAGACTTTGGAAAGTAATTTTTTCTAAATTGCCATATATCTATAATGTCGCCATTAAGTATCAATGTTTTAGGCTCAATACTGTTCAAATATTCCATCAGCTCCTTGGCATGACAACCAAAAGTGCCGAGATGAACATCTGATATAACAGCTATCTCAAGAGGACGTTTTTGCTTCAAATTTTTAGGTTTACAACAAATTAACGATGTATTGCTCTAAACTAAGTCAAGCTAATATTACGTTTACGAAGTATTATTGTTAACAACTCTATGGCTTTTGTTACTCTAATATTAATTTTTTCTCTCCTCATAGCTATAATGTGAGCCATACTGTGGCTTTTTATAATCAATACACCTCAGGTCTTATTGAGTTTAAAGTTTATTTATTTTTCATATTCAAACCTAAAGTTTATATTTGTTGGCTTAAAAAAAAATCTATGCCAATCTTTAGATTCTTGTGTTTTGTATTAGGTTTTTTAGTGCTTCAATCTTGTGTGAGCAAAAAAAAGTTGACCTATTTGCAAAAAAAACAAGACGAACAAGCCTATCAAATAGACAGCATTGCTCAACTTAGGATGACACAAAAGCCCTACCGAATCCAAATCGGTGATATGTTGAGTATTAGAGTTAAAGCCCTTGATCCAGAGTTGGTCAATGCTTTTAACCCCATTGGGCAATCTCAACTTAATGCAACCACTGAAGAACGCGTTTATTTTGACGGGTTCACCGTTGACAGACAAGGCGAAATAGAAGTCCCCGTTCTAGGTAAGCTAAAAGTCATTGGTCTTACCTTAGAAGAAATTGAAAAAAAATTAGAGAAAAGACTCCTTGACGAATACTTTAAAGACACCTCTAACGTTTTTGTAACCGTAAAACTTCCTGGCATTCCATATACCACCATTGGTGAGTTTGGCAGTACAGGTAGTAAAGTGATTTACAAAGAGAAATTAACCATTATGGAAGCCATAGCCAACTCTGGCGATATCACCCTAACTGGCGACAGACAAAATGTTATTGTCTTTAGGCAATACCCAACTGGGGTCAAACGCCACACCATCGACCTTACAAATATCGATGCCATTAATTCTCCTTACTATTATGTCAAACCTAACGATTTGATCGTGGTTAATCCTCTGCCACAAAAATCTCTCGGTTTAGGCACAAACGCTTTTGGTACCTTGTCATCGTTGATTTCTCTTGCCATTTCATTAACCGTTATAGCTCTAAGACTCTAATGCAAGAACTCGATTTCTCCAACGCTAATTCATATTTTGACTTCAAGGCTTTTTTGTTTAAAATGCTTGCCAAGTGGTATTGGTTTGTCTTTAGTATCGCTATTGGTCTTGGTATAGCCTATTATATCAGTGTACGAAAACTCCCTATCTATAAAATGAGTTCAATCATAGCTCTAAAAGACGAGCAGAACTCTTTGTTTGCCAACTCTAATACCAGTTTAACCTTTAACTGGGGCGGACAATCCGGCAAAATGAGTTCAACAGTTATGACCCTCCAAACCCGAACTCACAATGAAAAGGTAGTTAGACACCTCCAATATTATTTGCAATACCTCGAACAAGGCAAATACCAAAAAGTAGATGCTTACGGACGAACACCATTTCAAATTGATGTCCAGCAAGACGCATTTCAACTCAAGGGAAAACTCATGAAAGTCCAATTGCTTGACGATAAGCAATTTGTGATTTCTTTTGACATTGAAGAAGAACCCCAATATCTATCTTACTATAATTACGCAAAAGAAAGCTCTAAACAAGAAAAATATCAACCCGGACAATACATTGATACCTTTGATATCGACAAACCTATTGCGAGCAAATTTTTTACAGGAAAATTAACCCGTATTGATGGTGATAATACTGAGTCAAAAGTGTACTATATACAATTTTTAGACTTTAATTCAGTTGTAAAAAACTACAGAGACATTGTTGTTGAATCCAGTGAAAACGGCGGCTCAATAATAAATCTCAGCCTGACAGGAAACAACAAAGATAAACTTGTAAAATATCTCAACACCACATCAAAAATTTTAAGCGATGACTTATTAGCTCAAAAAAACCTATTTGCCACCAAAACCATTAGCTTCATCGACAGCACACTAAGCGAAAAAGCTTCTGAACTTGATGTCTTTGAAAAAGAACTCAATGCCTACAAGTTAGACAACAAAATTATTGACCTTGACGCCAAAACCGAAAGACTTAAAGATAAACTGATCAGCCTTGACATGGAAAAAGAAGCCATGGAGGAACAAATCAACTACCTTGACAGGCTGAAATCTTATCTACAAAATCGCTCTACCTACGAAAATCCACCTGCTCCAAGCGTCGTTGGTATCAATGAAGAAAGCATCGTTGAAGGCGTTCAAAAAATGGTTGAATTGTCGCTACAACGCAGTAAATTTCAATATGCTGCCAAGAGCAATTTGCCCAAATTTAAAGATATTGACCGTCAAATTGACGCCACAAAAAAAATACTGTTTGAAACTATAGACTCGTTTAAAGACAATATGTCTCAGCAAATTAAAGACATAGAACAACAACTAAAACAAGCCGAAAAAGAAGTAAGTGTACTTCCTAAAGAACAACAAGGCCTCTTAAAAATAGAAAGACGATACGACCTTACTCAACAAAGCTACAACCTGTTTTTGTCTAAACTTAATGAAGCCAAGTTGATCAAAGCTTCTAATGTTAGTGATATCCATATCATTGACGAAGCCAAAGACGTTGGTGGTCACAAAATCGGTCCTAACAACCAACTCAACTATGTCATGGCTATCTTTTTTGGAGCTGGTGTCCCTTTGGCAGTTATTTTTGTTTTGGTCTTGCTCGACAACAAAATCAACACTCCTTCCGATATCACCAAACTTGTTAAAACCCCTTTTATTGGTGTGATAGGCAAATCTAAACTCGAAACCAATAAAGCAGTTTTTGCCCAACCCAATTCTGTGATTTCTGAAAGCTTTAGAGACATCAGAACCAGCCTTCAGTTTGTATTTAAAAACAAAGACATCAAAGGAGCAAAAACCATTTTAATCACCTCTAGTATTAGTGGCGAAGGCAAAACCTTTACGGGCTTAAATCTCGCCTCTATCATGGCTCTTAGTGAAAAGAAAACCATTTTAGTTGGACTAGATTTAAGAAAACCCAAAATTCATAAAGATTTTGACGTTGATAGAGAAAAAGGCGTTTCAAACTATATCTCAAATCAATTAGAATACAAAGACATTATCCAAAAATCTAACTATGACTACTTAGATATTTTGACCTCAGGAACTATTCCTCCAAACCCTTCTGAGCTGATCATTGATAACCGCATGGATGAATTGATGAACCGACTCAAAAGCGAATACGACTTCATCATCCTTGATTCGCCACCCATAGGTCTGGTTTCTGATGCTATCAACCTGGTTAAATATGCAGACACAACCATCTATGTGGTCAGGCAAAACTATACCAAAAAAGGCATGCTCAGCTTACTTAAAGAAAATACCAAAAAAGGTAAACTCAAAAATGTTAATGTCGTTCTCAACTACTTTAAGGTAAAAAGTAAATACGGCTATTACAACTATGGCTACGGATATGGCTTTGGATATGGATATGGCACTTATGGTAGAAGCTATCTAAACAAAGAAAAACGCAACAAGAGCTTAAAAAGACGTATCAAACATAAATTAAAAAATTGGTTTAGTTAGTGGGTAGTAGGTAGTAGGTAGTTGATAGTAGTTAGTTTGTAGAGGATAGTTTTTAGTAAATAGTAAATAGTAAATAGTAAATAAGACATATAAAATGAGTGAACAGTCAGCAGTTGGCAGTGAACAGTGAGCAGTGAGCAATGAACAGTGAGTAGTGAGTAGTGAGCAGTAATTAGAAATTATAAACGCGAAATATAAAAATGAACAATAATCAATCAACAAAAACCCGTTCCCTCTCCTTTGGAGAGGGTTAGGGAGAGGCCATAACGAGAAACCAATAGAAATATCACCATAGCAAAATGAACAAACCAAACGCTTCCTTAGAAAATGCCGATTGGCTTTACGAAATTAAAGCCGAAAAAAAACTCCTCGATTTTAATTTTAAAGAAATCTGGCGCTACAAAGATTTGCTCTTTCTTTTTGTAAAACGGGACATCGTTACCGTTTATAAACAAACCATTCTCGGTCCACTTTGGTTTTTGATTCAACCTTTGTTTACCTCGGTCATTTTTACTTTGATTTTTAACAATGTGGCCAATGTCAGCACTGGCACTGTACCTAACTTTTTGTTTAACCTCGCTGGTATTACCGCTTGGGGCTATTTCAGAGAATGCTTAACCGGCTCATCTTCTACATTTACCAAAAACGCTAACATCTTTGGCAAAGTATATTTTCCTAGAGTGATTATGCCGATGTCTATCACCATATCCAACCTTGTTAAATTTGGTATTCAACTTTCCATTTTTATTGGGTTTTACATCTATTATGTCAGTTCTGGTATTTCCGTTAGCCCTAATCAAAACCTGATTTTGTTTCCCATATATGTCATGATGATGGCTTTTTCTGGTCTCGGTCTCGGTATGATTGTTTCTTCATTAACCACAAAATACAGAGACCTCACTCAACTCTTGACCTTTGCCGTGCAACTCTTGATGTATCTTTCAGCAGTGCCGTTTCCGATGAGCAAAGTACGAGACGATTTGCCCGAATATTACTGGGCGTTTAAATACAACCCCTTAGCACAAATCATTGAAGGCTTTAGATATATGACACTTGACACTGGAATATTTTCTTGGTTCAGTTTTTTATATGCTCTGGGATTTTCTATCTTAGTATTTTTAATTGGATTAGTGATATTTAATAGAACAGAAAAAAGCTTTATCGATACGGTGTAGTTGGTAGTTGATAGTAGGTAGTTTGTAGAGAATAGTTTTTAGTAAATAGTAAATAATAAATAAGACATATAAAACAAGTAAACAGTGAACAGTCAGCAGTGAGCAGTGAACAATAAGATATGACAATAAACAATAAACCAAAACCAAAACCAAAATCCAGTCCCCTCTCTTTTGGAGAGGGCTAGGGAGAGGCTCTTTCCCCTCTCCTTTGGAGAGGGCTAGGGAGAGGCTTTAGGGCTATGGAGAAGCTTCAGGCTTCAGGCTTAGGGAGAGGCTTTTGGATTAAACTAAATAAAAAACAATGAGCACCATATTAACCGCCAAAAACATCTCAAAACAATACCGTCTCGGATTGGTAGGGACGGGCACTTTGAGCCATGACCTGAACCGTTGGTGGCATAAAGTACGAGGTAAAGACGACCCCTATTTAAAAATTGGGGCCGAAAACGACCGCAGCAAAAAAGCCGAATCCGACTATGTTTGGGCTTTACGCGATATCAATTTTGAAGTTGAAGAAGGCGAAGTACTTGGCATTATTGGCAAAAATGGAGCTGGCAAATCTACGCTCTTAAAAATATTATCTCGGGTTACATTGCCCACAACAGGCAGCATAAAAACCAAAGGCCGTATTGCCTCTTTGCTTGAAGTAGGGACAGGCTTTCACCCCGAACTCACAGGACGAGAAAACATCTACCTCAACGGGGCTATACTCGGCATGACCAAAGCCGAAATAAAAGCCAAAGAAGAAGAAATCATAGATTTTTCAGGTTGTGCCATGTATGTGGACACGCCCGTAAAACGCTATTCTTCTGGTATGCGTGTACGTCTCGCTTTTGCCGTAGCCGCGCATCTCGAGCCCGATATTTTGGTAGTGGACGAAGTCCTGGCCGTTGGCGATGCCGAATTTCAGAAAAAAGCCGTGGGCAAAATGAAAGACATCTCTGGTACCGGCGGCCGAACCGTCTTGTTTGTTAGCCATAATATGGCAGCAGTTAAGAGTTTGTGTACGCGAGGGATTGTATTAGAAAACGGAACATCTGTGTTTGAAGGAACTGCTGAGGAAAGTGTGGATTATTATTTGTCAAAGAATGATGATGAATTGAATCATGTATTTGTAAATAATTTAGAAAGTAAAATACTAAAAAAAGCTAAACTTTATAATAGGGAAAAAAATAAAAGTTTTGTTATTGGTGAAGAACTAAATTTTTTAATAGAACTATCAAAACCTTTAGGTCAATATAGAATTGATCTTGGATTATATGATGATAGTGATGAAAAAATCACAAATCTATCGACTGATTATTCAAAAAATACTTTAGATAAAAGCGATATGATAAATTGTATTGTCAAAAATAATTCGTTAGCACCAGGGAAATATAAAGTAAATATAGCAATTCTCGATAAAAGTGAAGCTATAGAATTTTATGAGAACATTATAATTTTTGAAATACTTAGTGGTGATTATTTTAATGTTGGAAAATTAATAGAAAAAGTTCCAAGTAAATTTTTTTTAAATCAAACCTGGATGTAATATGAATATACTTGTCACAAATAATCAATTAGATACTATAGGTGGTTCTGAAACATTTATTTTTACACTGACAGATGAATTAGTTAGGTTGGGGCACAAAGTAGATTATTTTACATTTAAAAAAGGTTATGTAAGTAACAAAATGGAGAATATGCTAGGGGTTTCTTTTATGAATAAAAATAAATATGATATTATTTTTTCAAATCACAATACGACAGTAGAAAAGATTTATAAAAAGGGTTTTACAATACAAACATGTCACGGTATATTTCCTAGACTTGAACAACCTAACCCTAAAGCAAATGCATATGTATCAATATCTCAGGAAGTTCAAGATCATTTAGCCATGTTGGGGTATCCTAGTGTATTAATACATAATTCCATAAACCTTAAAAGATTTAATATAAAATCTAATATAAATAAAGAGTTAAAATCAGTTTTAAGCTTGTGTCACAGTGATGAAGCAAATTCGTTTGTTGAATCTGCTTGTAAAGAAATGAATATAAAATTTAATCAAGCATATAAATATAAAGATCCAATATGGGATATAGAAAAAGAAATTAATAAAGTTGATTTAGTAGTAGGATTAGGTAGAAGTGCATATGAAGCAATGGCTTGTGGCAGACCCGTTGTTATATATGATAATAGAAGATATTTCCCATCTTATGGAGATGGTTATATAAAGGGGTTTTTGGGATTTAGTTTAAAAAACAATTGCTCAGGTAGGTATTTTAAAAACAGCTATAACAAAGCTGACTTTATAAAAGAGGTTTTAAAATATAATTCTGGTGACTCATTATATTTTAGAGAATTTGCAGAAAGGGAACTTAATGTGCAAAAAAATATTTTGAAATATTTTGAATTTGCTGATTTAGTTATAAAAAATAAAAAAATAGCAAAAAGAAATACTAAAATAAAAACCATAAAAAAACTTATAGGTAATAAAAATTTCAAAATAATAGCAAACATTTATAATAAGTTTTAAATAATCGAAATAATTATATTATATATCTAAATCTAATATTATTAAATAAAATTGAATTTAACCTACATCATCATCGTTAGTTACAACGCATCACCATGGCTTAAAAAATGTCTTGGAAGTATTGATTTTGATAAATTTAAAGTTATTGTTGTTGATAATAACTCTAAAGATGATACAACTTCAGTAATTGAAGAAAAATATCCTCAAATCAAATTGTTCAAAGAAGACACTAATTTGGGCTTTGGTCAAGCCAATAATAAAGGTATAAGTTATGCACTAAACCAAGGTGCAGACCAAGTATTTTTGCTCAATCAAGATGCTTATTTAGTTGATGATTGTATAGACAAATTATTACTTTTTCAACAAAACAATCCAGAATATGGTATTTTAAGTCCCATACATACCAATGCATCTCTAACTAAGCTAGATCGTAATTTTTCTAACTACGTTCGTTATGACATGAATCCTGATTTCTATTCAGACCACGTATTAGGTAATGAATTAAAACCTGTATATGAAGTACCTTTTGTAAATGCAGCAGGTTGGTTAATCAGAAAGGAATGTTTAATGAGAGTAGGTGGTTTTGACCCTTTATTTTTTCATTATGGTGAAGATGACAACTTTTGTCAACGGGTGCGTTTTCATGATTTTAAGATAGGTGTTTTACCTCAAGTCTTTATGATACACGATCGCGAAGACCGAAAAAAAGATAATATCAAACCATATTCTGATGCGTTTTTTAATAAAAAAACAAGAAGCTTTAAAATTAAGTATGCTAATGTTTTAACCCATGAAATCAACGTTTTTGATAGTGAAATCAAAAGGCTAAAGAGGCAGATTTTGAAATTTAAACTCAAAGGAAAGTTTAGTTATGCTCAAGCTAATACTAAATTTTTAAAATCTTTACCGAGTCTTAAGCAATCTATTACTAAAAGTTACAAAGTCAATCAACACAAAGGTGCACATTATCTCAACCTAAATTCAAATTAACAATCAATTAAAAATGCTCTTCAACACCCTTGACTTTGCCATTTTTCTCACCATAGCATTTTATATGATAAGTCATAATCCAAACAAATTAAAAAAACACCAATTTATAATTCCGCAAAAATTTAAGACATTTATTGATAATTCTATATTTTCAATTCCAGTATAGCTACTCCATAGCTAAAGTATAGCTAAGGTATAGCTAAAGTATGGATAGTGTATTAAACCCATAACAAAATAACAACACAGCCTCAACAAAAAAACAAACAAAATATTGAATAATCCATAATTCCCTCATAGACAACCCCTGTCATTCCGATACCGAAGCCTTGGTAGAGGAATCTTTCAGTGAACCAAACCCCCCTTGTCATTCTGAACGGAGCCTGCGAAGTGAAGAATCTTTTGTTGAAACGAAAACCAATACGTGAGAAAAGATTCCTCCTGCCGTCGGAATGACATTCCCTTTGTCATTCTGAACGGAGCTTGCGGAGTGAAGAATCTCTCAGTGTATAATACCTCGACAAATTCGGACCATTGTTTAAGTTGAAAATTTATTAACTTTAAACAATGAAAAATATGAAAAAATCAAGAAGAAAATTCACA
>NZ_JBRJHB010000003.1:0-226822 GCF_053628795.1 Psychroflexus sp. MBR-150 | reverse complement strand
CCTCATCAGCCTCGGGCGGATGATGCTCTACCCCTGAGCTACTTTCGCATTAATCGAGACGCGACCCTCATCAGCCTCGGGCGGATGATGCTCTACCCCTGAGCTACTTTCGCATTAATCGAGACGCGACCCTCATCAGCCTCGGGCGGATGATGCTCTAATCCCGACACTTCGGGAAGCTACATTCGCATTCGTGCAATAAAATTGCGGATGCAAATTTAAGCTTTTTCTTATAATGTCAAAGTAAAATGAAAATTTATTTTTTATCACTCAACATTCGCTTAATCTCATTCAATTTCATCAAAGCTTCTACAGGCGTTAAGGTATCTATTTCTAAATTTAAAATTTCTTGTTTGATATCTTCTAACAAGGGATCGTCTAACTGAAAAAAACTGAGTTGTGAGTCTTGTGTAGCTGCCTTGAGCGTTTCGGCAGAGTCTTCAGTGGCGTGCGATTCTTCTAATTTTTTCAGAATCTTTTCAGCTTTATGAATGACATGTTGTGGCATCCCTGCCATTTTAGCGACGTGAATCCCAAAACTATGTGCACTACCGCCAGGTTTTAAGGTTCTCAAAAACAAAATTCTATCCTTGTATTCTTTAACCGCAACATTATAATTTTTAATACGCTTAAACTTATGGGTCATTTCGTTGAGTTCGTGATAATGGGTAGCAAACAATGTTTTAGCTCTTGATGGGTGTTCGTGCAAATATTCCGTAATCGCCCAAGCGATTGAAATACCATCATAAGTACTTGTGCCGCGACCGATTTCGTCGAGCAAAACCAAACTGCGTTCTGAAATATTGTTCAAAATGCTCGCCGTTTCGTTCATCTCCACCATAAATGTCGATTCGCCCATAGAGATATTGTCACTCGCACCGACACGGGTAAAAATTTTATCAACCAACCCGATTTCAGCGGATTCAGCAGGAACAAAACTTCCCATTTGAGCCAACAAAACAATGATAGCGGTTTGACGAAGCAAAGCCGATTTACCACTCATATTTGGGCCAGTAATCATAATGATTTGCTGCTCCTCACGGTCAAGAAATACATTATTGGCAATATAAGCTTCGCCTTCTGGCAGTTGTTTTTCAATCACAGGATGTCGTCCTGCTTTGATATCTAAATTAAAATCATCGCTGATTTGTGGTTTGTGGTATTGGTCTTCTAAAGCCAACTGTGCAAACCCACAAAGCACATCTAACTTTGCCACCAAAATAGCGTTTTGCTGAACGGGTTTGATGTAATCTCGACACCAAACCACAAGATTGTCGTAAAGTTCAGCTTCAAGCACACTGATTTTTTCTTCAGCACTTAATATCTTGGCTTCATAAGTTTTCAGTTCTTCTGTGATGTAGCGTTCGGCGTTCACAAGAGTTTGCTTTCTAATCCAATGTTCAGGCACTTTGTCTTTATGAGCGTGGCGAACTTCAAGATAATACCCAAACACATTGTTATTGCCTATTTTTAGTTTTGAAATTCCAGTGTTTTCCGATTCTCTTTTGAGCATGTCGTCGAGATAATCTTTTCCTGAATAAGCTAATTTTCTCAGCTCATCTAATTCTTCGTGAAAGCCTTTAGCAATAACATTGCCTTTATTGAGCAAAACAGGCGTTTCAGGATGAATAGCCGTTTTAATTTTTTCTCTTAACAATTCGCAAGTATGTAAATTGTCTGCAATAACTTTTAAGGCTTCGTTATCATTTTTAGCCAATTCTGTTTTAATCGGAATGATAGCTTCTAGGGAATCTTTAAGTTGTAATAATTCTCTTGGATTGACTTTTTGAGTGGCAACCTTAGAAATCAATCGTTCTAAATCACTGATTTGTTTAAGTTGGTTTTGTATGTTTTGAAGTAAATTTTGATTTTGATTTAAAAACTCAACAGCATTAAGGCGTTCTTCAATTTTTTCGCGTTGCTTAAGCGGCAAAGACAACCAACGTTTGAGCATTCGACTACCCATCGCCGATATGGTTTTGTCAATGACATCGAGAAGTGTAACGGCTTGCTGTGAATTGCCGTGATACAACTCGAGATTGCGAATAGTAAAGCGGTCCATCCACACATAAGCCTCTTCGCTAATACGTGAAATATTATTGATGTGCTGCAATTTATCGTGACGGGTTTCTGATAAATAATGCATAATTGCTCCAGCAGCAATGATGCCTGACTCTAAGTGTTCAATACCAAAACCTTTGAGCGAATTGGTTTGAAAATGCGCGTTTAGAGTTTCTTGTGCATAATCAATTTTAAACAACCAATTGTCTTGAAAAAAGCAATTAAAATCTTCGCCGAAATCCGATTTAAATTGATTTTTGTGCAATTTTGATATCAAAACTTCACTGGGTGAGAAGTTCTGTAAAAGCTTGTCTATATAATCTTTTGAACCTTCTGAAGTTAAAAATTCACCCGTAGAAATATCGAGGAAAGCAACACCAATATTGGTTTTTGAAAAGTGAATGGCACAAAGAAAATTATTAGACTTACTGGTTAACACCTCATCGTTTAAAGCCACGCCAGGCGTAACCAATTCTGTAACGCCACGTTTGACGATTTTCTTGGTCATTTTAGGATCTTCCAACTGGTCGCAAATTGCTACCCGTTGACCAGCTTTGACAAGTTTCGGTAAATACGTATTGATCGAATGGTGAGGAAATCCCGCCAATTCAGTCCGCTCACTGCCGTTATTTCTATTGGTTAAAACGATATTAAGAATTCGTGCGGTTTTAACAGCATCTTCACCAAAAGTTTCATAAAAGTCACCAACTCTAAACAACAACAATGCGTCAGGGTGTTTTTGCTTAATCGCATTGTATTGCTTCATCAAAGGCGTAATCGATGCTTTTTTCTTGGTCAAAATATATGATTTACACTAATTGGCGAATTTAACTATTAAGACTGATGTTTGAAAATCTATTTTGGCAATTTAATAATGCTTGCCCTTACAATACAAACTTGGGAGTATTCGTCGGAGTGGTAATTTGAAAATGTGATAGAAGGATAATTTAAAATACTTGAAGTAATAGAACGTGAGTTAGATTTATTGAAAGCTGTAAATCAGATGGTTACATCTTTTTGTAAGCAAATTTTGTCATTTCGAATGAAGAATGAGGAGAAATCTCATCCTTCTGAGATGTCTCGTCGCTCATGCTTCGCTCTGTCAACATGACAAATGATTAAATATCTGTATTTTATTGGAATTTATATCAAACTCACGTTAATATAAGATTTAGTTCATGTTGATGTTGTTGATACTCTGGCTTTTCACGCAAAGCACACAGAGTTTTCGCAGAGTGTGCTGAGAAAACTCAATCTCAAAAGTTCTAAACAAAATCCAAAACTAATAGTAAAAATCAAAGGCTTTAAAATTCTTACTTTTGTATTATAAGCCTTATTATGCGAAAATTAAAAAACGAAGAGCTCAACCGCCTGAGTGTGGAAGATTACAAATCTTCTAGGAAATCGAAGCTGATTTTACTTTTAGACAACATCAGAAGTCTTAATAATATCGGTTCTGTATTTAGGACAGCAGATGCATTTAGAATTCAAAAAATATATCTGTGCGGCATCACCGCTCAACCACCGCATCGCGATATTCAAAAAACAGCTCTTGGTGCAACGGACAGTGTAGAATGGGCTTACGATAAAGAAACCCTTAATGTCGTTGAAAAATTAAAGCAAAACGGCATCAAAATTTTAAGCATCGAACAAGCTGACGAAAGCTGTATGCTTCAAGATTTTAAGTTTGAGCCTGATGAAACTTATGCTATGATTTTTGGCAATGAAGTCAAAGGCGTTCAACAAGCGGTTATTGACCAAAGTGATGAGGTTTTAGAAATTCCACAATTCGGCACTAAACATTCTGTTAACATTTCTGTGAGTGTTGGTATTTGCTGTTGGCAGTTTGTTCAATCCTCAAACTTTAGAGGCTAATTTTTGAATAACAAATTTCATATCCTTAATGTTATTTTAAAAGTCTCCCGAAAATACGAGATCTTTAAAATTTACTCAATATCATACTTTTATCTTTTTTTTATTCACAACTTTTATTTGTTCAAATTGGTATAAAGTCTATTTCTAAAACTCTGCAAACCTTTCATCCAATAAAAAATTATCATCCGTCAACGTATTGAGGTAAGCAATGATTTGATCTTTTTCAATTTCAGTAAGCGGAATTCCCAATTGACCATTATCTTGAATAAAAATACTATCCAAATTTTGAGTTTGCACCATTCCAGAATCGTAATGATCTAAAACATCTCTTAAGGTTTGAAACCTGCCGTCATGCATATAAGGAAAGGTAATCGCAATGTTTCTTAAGCTCGGCACTTTAAACTTGTATTTATCCATTTCTTCTCCTGTAACTCGTTTCCGACCTTCATCATTATATTGTGAATCAACAGGTAAACCATTATTGCGATAGCTTTGATCTGTAAACAATGTTCCTGCATGACAAGAGGCACATTTTTGTTCAAAAACGGCATTGCCTTGAGTTTCTATTTCTGTAAAACTACTGCCTTCATTACGCATCACTTTATCGTATTTTGAATCTGCAGACACCATCATCATCACAAATTGAGAAATGGCTTTAAACATATTTTGGGTATCAATAGTATCATTTTCAAAAGCTGAATTGAACATTTGCACATATTCTTCATCATTTTGAAGCTTGTTGAGCACATTTGTTACGCTTTCATTCATTTCAAATTCTGTTGTAATTGGCACCACAGGTTGTGCGTCAAGATGAGAAACACTGCCGTCCCAATTAAAATCTTCCATAAAAATCATATTCTGTAATGGCGGTGCGTTACGTGTTCCTAAAGCACCATTGACGCCATGACTCACAATATGTGTGTGATGTGTAAAAGCAAAATCTTGGATATGACAAAATCCACATGAAATCACACCAGTAGAAGACAATCGTCCATCGTAAAATAATTTTTTTCCTAGTTCAAAACCAGCTATTGTGGGTTTGTTATTGTCAATTTCGTAGGTTGGTTCGGGAAAATTTGAAGGAATATTCAAATCTAAAAACACATTTTCTTGAACTTCATTTTCATCTGAAATATTTTCATAAGATTCATCTAAAGCTTCATTTTGACATGCACTTAAAATTAAAATTCCTAAGAAAAATATTAAAAATCTCATTATTTTAGTTTAAAACAATTTCAAAAGCTTTTGTGATATTGTCAACAATTTTTGGAGCTCTATCTGGGTCAATTTGGATGTCGTCTTTATCTGACAATAACAAAGCGTAGTCAGCATTAAATATTTTTTGTACATCAAAATTGATATTGACTTGTGGGGTTTCTGAAGAATTTAGAGCTATAGGTTGTAAAAAGTTCAACGTGATTTCTCGGTAATTATCCATATTTTGACCGTGACTGCCAATATGATAAGAAAATGGTTTATCTATGGCATTATCTGAGCTATAAATACCTTCAAATTTTAGAAATCTATAACCCGCAGACCAAGACCATAACATATCTTGCTCTTCGGCCGTTGGCACAAAATTATCAACGCCATTTAATGGATAATTGCTTTGATCAACACCAAAACCAATGCTAATTGAGGTGTAAGTATTGGCATTGATGTTTTGTAATTTGATGTTTTGAGATTGTGGAATAGCTTCATTAATCAAGAAATAGCTGTCTGCTTGTGGATAGACAAATTGATTGCCATCAGTATCGGTTAAAACAATATTACTGATGATGTATTTGAGTTCAGAAACTGAATAAGTTTCATTGCCGTTTTTAGCATAAGTTTCTGTGTTCAATTCTAAATTATTATCCCCAACAACATTAGCGAAATTGATTTCTAAATCTCCATATTCTTGACTTGTATTATCTGAACTGCAAGCATTTAAAACTATGCAAAACATCAAAATTAGACTTGTTTGTTTTATCGTTTTCATCATTTCAATTTTATTATTAAAACATCTTTTCCTCCTTTATTTTCTGTAATAATTTCATCTAGACTTTCGCTGCTACCAACTACTATCACTTCTCCATTTTGTAGCTGAATGGCTTCTTGAGCAAAATCTAAATTAGAGCCACCAATGTTTATTTCATTTTTTAAATTGCCATTGTCATCGGTTAAAGCTATCCAGACATCATTTTGTCCAAAGTTATTAGATACTTGATTATCAATACTTTTTGAACTTCCACTAATTAAAAGTTCATTCGATTGTAATTCCAACACATCTCTTGCAGATTCAAAATCGCTACCACCGTAGGTTTTTTGCCAGATCATTTGAGCGTTGTCATCAAATTTAATTGCCCAAAAATCGGAATTGCCTTTAAGATTGGTCACATCTGCATCACTACTTCTGGTATCGCCTGCCAAAACATAATTTCCATCAAAGGTTTTGGCAATGCTATATCCAATTTCTATACTACTTCCACCAAAGTTTTTCTGCCAAACCAAATCACCTAGAAGGTTGACTTTTACTGCCCATATATCATAACTTCCTCGTGGATTAGTGATATCAAAATCGTCGCTTTCAGAGTTACCAATCATAATAATATTGCCGTCAAATGCTTCTATAACATCATAAGAACGGTCGTTGTTTGTTCCACCAAAAAAGCGTCGCCATTGGGTTTGACCATTAGCATCGAGTTTGATGCCCCAAAACTCGCCAACACCGTGTTTGGCAAACAAAGATTTAGACCGTTGTGCATTGCCATCATCATTGCCTTCTCCACCGCTGGCACTGACATCTAAAAATCCACTTACAAAATAGCCACCATCTGAGGTTTGAATAGCACTATAAGATCTGTCATTGCCAGAAAAACCAAAACTTTTATCCCAAATGATATCGCCAGAAGCACTGAGTTTTAAAGTCCAAAAGTCATGGAATCCAAAATTTTCTGAAACATCACCATCTGTACTTCTTGAAAATCCTGTTATCAAAAATCCGCCATCTGCTGTAGTTATAATTTTTTGACCGCGATCATCGCTACTTCCGCCAAAGGTCTTTTGCCATATCAAATTAAGGTCTTTATCTAATTTTAATAACCAATAGTCGCTATCTGTGGTCGTTTTTCCCGTAACATCGCCGTCATTACTTTGTGTAAAACCTAAAACGGCAATATTTCCATCTTGAGTTTCAACTACTGATAAGGCATCGTCTTCTTGACCACCGCCATAAGTTTTAAGCGTTTCTAAAGTGTTTTGAAAAGCAAAATTGGGTTCTTCGTTGTTATCATCATCAACAGTGTTGTCATTGTTAGAATTTTCACATGACGAAAGAGCAACTAAAGTGGCGATAAAAAAAATATGAATAATTTTTAATTTCATCTCACAATCAATCTTTGGTGTATGGCATCATTAATATTTAAAATATAAATGCCACTTGACAAGTTATTGATATTAAAACTAAAATCTAATCTATTTATTTTGTTTTTGTTATAAACTATCTTTCCTAATTGATCGTAAATTTTAATATTATTTATGGATTGAGATTTCATTTTAATATTGACAAAATCATCTACAGGATTGGGATAAATACTAATCTCATTTTCTTCAACAAATTCATCATTTGATAAAGTTGAACTTTTAACTAAATAAAAACCCGAGTCAATATCACTCAACACAATATTTCCACTTTCAAAAAACGGATAAACATTCCACAATCCACTGAACCCAACATTATCATTTTGGGGAAAAGTATCAAAAAAGCCAACTTCGTTAATATTTTGATTACTGATATCTGAAATATCAATCACACGTAATCCGGCATTATAATTGGCTTGATAAAACAATCCATTTTTCACATAGCCATTGTGGTCAATAGCACTTGTGTTTCCTGTGTATTCCATATAAACTGTCGGTGCATCTAAATCGGTTAAATCAAAAATGATGGTTCGTGTATCAAAACCAAAACTGAGTTCATCTGTTTCATCGCCAAGCAATAGATATTGTTGATTTTCCGTTAGCCAAGCTTGATGAGTATATCCGATATTGGCATAAGAAATTGTAGAAATATTACTGATATTTGCTTTATCTGTAACATTGAGAATCACAACTTCATCTTCGTTGCTTCCGATGTATATTTCGTCGCCTTGGTAATCTGAATCAGGACCTGTGTAAGTTACAACTTGAGCGTCATGGGTATAAAAATCGTCAGCATAACCGCCTGCAAAAGTAGGATTAAGCGGATCAGAAATATCAACCACATGTGGTCCGCCACTAAAAGTTTGCGTGCCAACGGCATAAGCAAAAGCTTGAGTTGGATTGATTACAACATTATGAGCGTTACCAAAACCGTCGTAATGGGCATCTTCTGAAAAGGTGATAGGCGGATTTGTAACATTTCTAAGATTGGTTAAGTCAAAAACCTGCATACCGTGTCCGCTGGCTTCACTCACAATAAAAGCATAATTTTGATAAACTTTAATATCACGCCAGCTACTATTTGAAGTGTGCGTCGGCAATTTACCGAAATAAATAGGATTTGTAGGTTGGCTGATATCAATAAAAGCCGTACCGTTATTTAAACCAACTATGGCATATTCTTTATCATCTAATGGGTCAGTCCAGCCCCAAGAATCATTGCCAGAATTGGCATTTAAAGCACTTAAATCAATATGAGATTGTAAATCATAGCCGTTGCAAGAATATATCCCAACTTGACCGTTATTACAAGGTGTTTGTGCATTGACTAATACAGAAACAAAAAATATGTAAACCAGAGTTTTTTTCATGTAGATAATTTAAATCATGTAGTTTTGCAAAAAAAACTTAATGCTTGATAATCACAAAAATAGTAAAACGAAGCTCACAGAATTAGGAGAATTCAAATTAATTGACCACTTAACTACAAATTTTAACATAAGTCAAACTTCAACAAAACTTGGAATTGGCGATGATGCTGCTATTATAGATCACAAAAACCAAACCTTAATCAGTACAGATTTACTCGTTGAAGGCGTTCATTTTGATTTAGCCTACATGCCATTAAAACATTTGGGTTATAAAGCTGTAATTGTCAATCTGTCAGATATTTACGCTATGAATGCAAAAGCTACACAAATTACAGTATCCATAGCTTGTTCCAATCGGTTTACAGTTGAAGCACTTGAAGAGCTTTATGCAGGAATACAAAAAGCTTGTGAAATTTACAATGTAGATTTGATTGGTGGCGACACTACATCATCAGTCAAAGGACTTCAAATTTCGGTTACAGCTATCGGGACAGCAAAGGATGAAAAAATCACCAAAAGAAGTGGTGCAAAAGATAATGATTTATTAGTAGTTTCAGGCGATTTAGGTGCGGCTTATATGGGTTTGCAGGTTTTAAAGCGAGAAAACGAAGTCTTTAAAGTCAACCCACAAAACCAACCTGATTTAACGCCTTATTCTTATATCATAGAACGCCAACTTAAACCCGAAGCAAGAAAAGACATTCCTTTGTTATTAGAAAAATTAGAGGTTCAACCTACAAGTATGATTGATATTAGCGATGGTTTGTCTTCAGAAATACTTCATATCTGCAAAGCTTCGCAAGTTGGTGCTAATCTTTATGAAGAAAAAATGCCTTTAGACCCAACTGTCATTTCAACTTGTGAAGAATTTCAACTTGATAGCACAACGGTAGTTTTAAATGGTGGAGAAGATTACGAACTTTTGTTTACAATTAAACAAGACGATTTCCCAAAAATCAAAGCCAATCCACATTTAAGTGTGATTGGTCATATCACTACAGCTAAAGAAGGTGTACACATCATCACTCGAGCCAATCAAAAAATACCACTCAAAGCCCGTGGATGGTCTGCTATTTCTGAAGATGATGAATAAATTAACACAAGATTAGTTTAAGATAAGGTTAAATCATAATTTAAAATCAAAGTTTGCATTATTTTTAATAAATTTGTAAAAACTAAAAATCATACAATTATGAAAAAAATTACTCTTTTAATGTCTTTACTCTTTGTAAGCCTTACGTTTTCGCAAACTTCAGTATTTGTCAATGAAATTCATTATGATAATAGTGGTAGTGATGCTGACGAAGGTATAGAAATTGCAGGTCCTGCTGGAACAGATTTATCTGGATGGACTATAGAAAAATACAATGGTAATAACAGTTCGACTTACGGTACTGAAAGCTTAAGTGGCGTAATCCCAGACCAAGATAATGGTTATGGCACATTAAGTTTTTTAATTAGTGGTTTGCAAAATGGTGCACCAGACGGTTTAGCTTTGGTTGATGATTCTGGAACTGTAATTCAATTTTTAAGCTATGAAGGCACAATAACAGCTGTTGATGGACCAGCAAGCGGAATGACTTCTGAAGATATTGGTGTAGAAGAGAGTAGTAGTTCTCCAGTAGGAGAATCACTTCAACTAACAGGCTCTGGAACCGTTTACGAAAATTTTACATGGGCAGATTCATCACCATCAAGTTTTGGTTCGGTAAATGCTAACCAAACTTTTGGCGGAACACCAATACCATCTTTGAGCGTTGTCGATGCTGAACCCAGTGGCTCAAATGCAATTATTGCTCCTAACGAATTAGACCAAACTCAATTAGAATTTGAAATCATTAACTTTACTATAGGTGAACCTGGCACAGCAACTGAAGCCGATGGATATGTCTCTTGGGAGATTTTAAATCTTACTGATGGTGGCACTCACCAATCTGGGAATCTCTTTGATTTAGCTAATCAGCCTATCAGTATAACCCCTTTTGAAGCGGGTAAAACCTATCAACTCAACGCTGTCTTAAAAGATAATTCAGATGTAGATTTACCAAATACTGAAGCTTCTTATACCATAACTTTAGAGGCTTTAGGTTATATTCAAGTCGCTGATATTACAGCTCTAAGAGCTGATGTTGATGCCAATGGTTTAGGTCGTTTTTACGAGATTACTGGTCCAAGTACTTTTACACATGGAGATGGTTTTCAAAACAGAAAATGGTTTCAAGATGCCACTCCATCTGGAATATTTGTTCAAGATTTCGATGGCGTGATACCAAATGGTGTTTATGCTGAAGGTGATCAAGTTTCAGGTCTTAAAGGTTTTACTAGAGAAGAAAATGGGGTCTTGACATTTGAACCGATAGAAGATGCTGGAACAGTTTCAGGTTCTACCTCTGTTTCTCCTTTAGTTTTAACTTTAGCTGACTACAACGCAAATTTTGAAACCTATGAATCATTACTCGTTGGTTTTGAAAATGTAACTTTTACTGATGGTGATGGCACTGCAGTTTTTAACACTGGCACCAATTATGAATTTAGTAATGGCACAGATGTATCTGATGTAAGAACTGAATTCTTCGGTGCAGATTATATTGGCACAGTTATTCCCGATACTCAAATCGATGGAATAGTTGGTTTGGCTGCAGAATTTAATGGTTCTACCCAAATTTACCCAAGAAGCCTTGCCGATATTGATGTTACTTTAGGTCTTAATGATGTTGCTGTTAACAATTTTAGCCTTTACCCTAACCCAGTTAACAAAGGTAGCTTTAATATTAAAAGTCAAAATAATCAAGCTTTTGATATTGAAGTTTATAATGTTTTAGGAAAACGCGTGTTAGAATTTAATCAAATACAAAATCAAAACATCAACGTTAGTCAATTACAAAGTGGCGTTTATTTGGTTAAAATCAATCAAAATGAAGCTTCAACAACTAAGAAGTTAATCATCAAATAAATTTTATTTAAATAATTTTTATAAAAGTGCTACTTATTTTTAAGTAGCACTTTTTTTATTATTGTAACTTGGCTTAATAAAGAAAAAGATGGACAGTAATCGGGTGTTAAATATCAAAACTGAAACAGACTTCAAAACTTTGTGCTTTAAAGTTTTTGAGTATCAGTATAACAATTGTGAAGTCTATCAAAAGTTTTGTAAGCATTTTAACAAACATCCAGATAATGTAAATTCACTCAAAAGCATTCCTTTTTTACCGATAGAATTTTTTAAAAAATTTAAAATTTTATCCTCTCAACAATTGGTTCAAAAAGTTTTTACAAGCAGTGGCACAACAGGTCAACAAACAAGCAAACACCACATCACAGACATCGAATTATATCAGAAGAACTTCTGTCAAATATTTCAAGCTCAATATGGCTCGATAGAAGATTATACCATTTTGGCACTTTTACCTTCCTATCTTGAACGAAACGGCTCTTCATTAATTTATATGGTCAATCACTTGATCGAAAAAACAAGACAACCAGATAGTGGCTTTTTTCTAGATGATTTAAATCGTTTAAAAGAAACTTTATTAAAACTTGAAGCCAAGAAACAAAAAACCATACTTATTGGAGTTTCATTTGCGTTATTGGATTTTGTAGAAAGTTATAATTTAAAATTAAATCATACCATAGTGATGGAAACTGGTGGAATGAAAGGCAGGCGAAAAGAAATCACACGAGATGAACTTCATCAAAAACTAACAAAAGGATTTGGTGTTAAGCACATTCATAGCGAATACGGCATGACTGAATTGTTGTCTCAAGCTTACTCAAAAGCTGATGGTATTTTTGAATTACCGCCAACAATGAAGGTTTTTATCAGAGATCCTGAAGACCCACTACATATTTTTGAAGATTTCACAAAAACAGGTGGTATAAATGTGATTGATTTAGCAAATATCAATTCTTGTGCCTTTATTGCCACACAAGATTTAGGACAAAATGTTAAAAAAAATAAGCTAAAAATTATAGGACGCTTTGATTATAGCGATGTTAGAGGTTGCAACCTTTTAACATTGTAATTAAGTTTAGTTAAATATGTGTTAACAGATGCAATTTTTTAGACTTTCATGCGTCTAATGTAATGCTAGGATGAAGTTTTTCATAATAGATTGGTTAGTTAATTCAAAACCCCGATTCATTTGAGTCGGGGTTTTGTTTTGTTGCAATATTGTCTAAATTTAAGAATCTTAAAATTATAATTTAGATTTTAAATAGGATATAAGTTAATTTTTATAAATTGCATCATTAAAAATTTCTCATTTTGACAAATTACTTAGAATACAACTCAGAACGCAACCAACTCGTTATTCCAGAATACGGCAGACATGTTCAAAAAATGGTAGAACACTGCCTCGAAGAAAAAGACAAAACTAAACGAACCCAAATGGCTCATGCTATTGTTGAAGTTATGGCTAACATCAATCCCAACCATCGAGATGCTAACGACTTTCAGCAAAAGTTATGGGATCAACTTTTTATTATAAGCGACTTTAAACTTGATGTTGATGCTCCTTTTGATATGCCAGATAAAGAAGAATTATACAGAAAACCCGAGCCACTTCCCTATCCACAAAATCATCCTAAATATCGCTTTTACGGCAACAACATCAGCCGAATGATAAACGAAGCTATAAAAGTTGAAGATGGCAAACTTAAAGAAGCTTTAGTTTACACTATTGCCAATCATATGAAAAAGTGTTTTCTAAACTGGAACAGAGATTCGGTTAAAGACAGTGTGATTTTTAAACATTTAGAAGAACTAAGCGATGGCAAATTAACTTTAAAACCTGACGATGAAACTTTAAGCGAAGCAACAGATTTAGTTAAGAACCACAATAAGCGAAAGCATAAAAAAAATTATAAAAACAAAGGACGTAAACGCTACAAAAAATGAGTTCATTTGTCATAGAAGGCGGTCATCAACTCAAAGGAAACATCACGCCACAAGGTGCAAAAAACGAAGCTCTACAAGTTCTTTGTGCAGTTTTGATGACACCAGAAAAAGTTGAAATTAAAAACATTCCAGACATTAGAGATGTCAATAAACTGATAGATATTTTAGAAAATCTTGGGGTTAAAATTCAAAAACTCGGCAAAGGCCATTTCAGTTTTATGAGTGATGAACTTAATCTGGACTATCTACAAAGCGAACAATTCAAAAAAGAAGGCAGTGGCTTGAGAGGTTCTATTATGATTATTGGTCCACTTCTCGGACGATTTGGCAAAGGTTATATTCCAAGACCTGGCGGTGATAAAATAGGCAGAAGACGATTGGATACTCACTTCTCTGGTTTTATAAAACTCGGTGCCAAATTTAGATACAACAAAGAAGAACGTTTTTACGGAGTTGAAACCGACAAAGGTCTCAAAGGAACTGATATGCTTCTTGAAGAAGCTTCTGTCACAGGAACAGCCAACATTATTATGGCAGCTGTTTTTGCTAAAGGCAAAACTCAAATCTATAATGCGGCTTGCGAACCATACATCCAACAACTCTGCAAAATGTTGAATAAAATGGGGGCTGAAATTTCGGGTATTGGTTCAAACCTTCTTCATATTACAGGTGTAGAAAATCTCAAAGGTTGTACCCACAAAGTTTTACCTGATATGATTGAAATAGGCTCTTGGATTGGTCTTGCAGCAATGACCAAAAGCGAAATCACTATCAAAGATGTGAGTTGGGAAAATTTAGGCATCATCCCAGCAACCTTTAAAAAGTTAGGAATTAATATTCAAAAAAAAGGAGACGACATTTTTATTCCCAGACACAATAATGGTTATGAAGTGACCAGTTTTATTGACGGTTCTATTATGAATATTTCAGACGCTCCGTGGCCAGGTTTTACACCAGATTTACTCAGTGTGATGTTGGTTGTTGCTACACAGGCTCGCGGGAGTGTGCTTATCCATCAAAAAATGTTTGAAAGCCGTCTGTTTTTTGTCGATAAGTTGATTGATATGGGTGCAAAAATCATTTTATGCGATCCGCATAGAGCAACGGTTATTGGTCACGATTTTAAATCGCAACTCAAAGCCACCACGATGACTAGCCCAGATATTAGAGCTGGAATTTCTCTGCTGATTGCGGCTTTGTCTGCTAAAGGCACATCAACCATTCACAACATAGAACAAATAGACCGTGGCTATGAAAACATTGATGAAAGACTAAAAGCTATTGGCGCTAAGATTCATCGGTATGATTAGTCGGCTATGAGTTGGTAGCTTTTAGTCCGTAGAGGTTAGTAGAGAGCAAGTTATATGTTTAGTTAAGACGAAATAATATAAAAATTTGCCTGATAAAACTTTGCGAACCTTGTGCTATCCTTTGCGTCCTTTGCGGTTAAAAAACTTATAAACTCATAAACTTTAAACTGTAAAATATGCCAGTAATCCTTCCCGTAAACAACAAATCTCCTGAAATACCATCAGATTGTTTTATCGCTGAAAATGCGACCATCGTTGGTGATGTTAAGATGGGAAAACAATGTAGCGTATGGTTTAACGCCGTTATACGAGGTGATGTACATTATATCAAAATGGGCGATAGAGTCAATGTTCAAGACGGAGCAGTCATTCATTGCACCTACCAAAAACACCCTACTAATATTGGTAACAGTGTATCTATTGGTCATAATGCCATTGTTCACGGATGTAAGATTCACGACAACGTATTGGTAGGAATGGGCAGTATTGTGATGGACAACTGCGTGGTAAATTCAAATAGTATCATTGCCGCTGGTGCCGTGGTGACTCAAAATACAGTTGTAGAATCTAACAGCATTTACGCAGGTGTGCCTGCCAAAAAAATAAAAGAGATCAGCCCAGAATTAACCCAAGGTGAAATTGACAGAATCGCTGAAAGTTATGTGAAATATTCAGGGTGGTTTAAGGATTAAAATGGGTTAGAAAAAAATTAGAGTCTGGAATCACCTATTCACTAATTCTCTAAACTGATAGAAAAACCGCTCTATCAATCGTAAATCTTCGGTGATGATTTCTGCTATGCCTGTCATTTCTTGTTTAAACTCTAAAGTTTTATCGTAAGTCGTTGTTAGTTTTTTAGGTAAATCTACTTCTATATTGTAAAAACCTTCTTGGTCAGGTATAAGTGAAATATTATTGACTTTACCTTTTAAAACGCCGTATTCCTGGTCGGGATAGTTGTTGAGTTTTAAATTTACTGGTTGTCCCTTTTTTATTTTACCTGAATTTTGAATTGGCGTTTTTAATCGAGCCACATAGTTTTGATAGTTTTTAGGAATAACAGTAAACACTATATCGCCTTGGTTGATGTTTTGAGATTTATGCCAAATGTTTAAAAAACTAACATTCCCGTCAAGATTTGAACGAAAGACAAACCTAAATTCCCAATTTTTTATACTAGAGTTCAATTGATTATAAGCTTGAACCACTTGTCTAAACAAGATTTTGTTGTCTTTAATCTGACCTATTTCGGTGCCTTTTAAATTGTTTTTAGCACCACTGATGGCCTGTTTGGTTTGCGATAATGTGGTTTGAAAATTTTTAAAATCCCTTTCGGCTTGGGCAAACATCAATTGTTTGTTTTCAAATTCTTGTGCAGAAATGACCCCTTTGCTAAATAGCGTCTCATTTCGCTTCAAATCATTTCTAGCGAGTTTTAATTCTTTTCGTTTTAAATCAAATTGTGCGTAGAGATTTGTAAGTCTGGTTTCAAGTTCCCGAATGGTGTAATTACCAGCTTGAACTTGATAAGAATAGGGTTTTAATTGCTGATTAACCTCATATTCAATATAAGCGTTTTCAAATTGCACATAAGCATTCTCCACTTCACCGAGATTGAAGATTGCTGGGATTCTATCTATTGGAAAATAAATACTGTCATTATCTAAATGTATCTCATCTAAGATCTTTTTCAAATCTAAAACATCCTTATAATTTGCGGGATTTTCCAAAACTGCTAAAAGCTGATTATCTTTTACCTTTTGATTATCACTGACTAAAATAGTATCAAGTTTAGCTGTTGTTCTCGCTATGATTTTTTGTGGTGGAAGTTTAGTCGTCACTATGGCTTCAGAAGCAATGATGTCTGGATATTTTACAAACCATGACAGCAATAAAATCAGGAGGATTAGCGATAAAAACAAAACATTGCCCCATCGTATCATCCAATGTGGGACTTTTGTCAGGATATCTTGGACCTCCTCACTTCTTAAGTCGATATTTTCAAGTTTATTTTTTTCCATATATTAGAGCTCTTCCCTTTGGGAAGGGTTTGGGATGGGCTCCTTAATTCCCTAGTTCAAGTTGATTTTTTACCAAATTATAATAATTTCCTTTTTGCTTTACCAATGCTGCATGGTTTCCAATCTCAGCGATTTTTCCTTGATCTAAAACCACAATTTGATGGGCGTTTTTTACAGTGCTTAAACGATGGGCTATAACGACCACGGTTTTGTTTTCAAAAAATTCGTCTAACTTTTCCATGATTATTTTTTCGTTATTGGCATCTAAAGCACTGGTGGCTTCATCAAAAAATAGAAAGTTAGGGTTTTTATAAACGGCTCGGGCAATCAACAACCTTTGTTTTTGACCTGTGCTAATACCCACGCCTTCCATACCAATTTTGGTGTTGTAAGACAGCGGTAAGCTCCCAATAAAATCTTTGATGTTGGCAACATCTACAGCATGGGCAAGTTTCTGCTTATCAATATAATCTTCGCCAACGGCAATATTGCTCGCTATGCTATCATTAAAAATATAGCCTTCTTGCATCACTACACCACATTCGTTACGCCAGGTGGTTTGAGAGACATTTTTCATATTGAGTTTTCCAAGTTCAATTGTGCCTTCAATCGGGTCGTAGAATTTAAGTAAAAGTTTCATCAAGGTGGTTTTACCACTACCACTTACCCCAACAATAGCCGTTACTTTATTGGCAGGTATCACCAAATCTAAATCTTTTAAAACCAATTGATCAGAGCCGATGTATCTAAAAGACACTTGGTTTAAACTCATTGCACTGGACGGCGGAATATCACTGATTTTTTGTTGCCCAGGTGTCTCTTCGTCTTCTTTATTATGAATTTCAGAAAGCCTGTCCAACGAAATTTTAGCATCTTGAACTTCTCGTATAAAATTGATAAGTTGTGCAATTGGCGAGTTGAGTTGACCAACGATATAACTCACGGCTAACATCATTCCTAAGGTGATTTCGCCGTCTATCACCAACTTTGCAGACAAAACGGTGATTAAAATGTTCTTAACTTCGTTGATAAACCCAGAACCTACACTTTGGTATTGCTCAAGCGCTAAACCCTCAATAGACACTTTAAACAACCGTGCCTGCACAAATTCCCACGACCAGCGTTTTTGTTTTTCGGCGTTGTGGAGTTTGATTTCCTGCATGCCGTTAATGAGCTCAATCACTTTGCTCTGCTCTTGGCTGACTTCCGAAAAACGCTTATAGTCTAAATCACGACGTTTTTTTAGAAAAATGACAATCCATAAAAAATACAACACACTGCCTAACATAAAAATGCCAAACAGCAACAAACTATAATAGGCCAAAACAATGCTAAACACCACTAAGTTGACCATAGAAAACAACACATTTAAAGACGAGGTAGTTAAAATACGTTCTATACGTCTGTGGTCATTGATACGTTGTAAAATATCTCCAGTCATACGCGTATCAAAAAAGGCGATGGGCAACTTCATGAGTTTGATAAAAAAGTCTGAGACTAAGGAAATATTGATACGTGTGCTCAAATGCAACAAAATCCAACTGCGGATAACTTCAATAGATGTTCTGCCTATAAACAACGCCAATTGTGCAAATAGGATTAAATAAATAAAATGAATATCCTGATTTTTAATCCCAACATCGACAACACTTTGGGTTAAAAATGGAAAAATAAGTTGGAGTAAGCTCGAGGCGATTAGGCCGATGACCAATTGCCATAAAAAGGATTTGTATTTAAAAAGATATCTGGTTAAGAATTTAAAACCAAATTCTTGGTTTTCCTTATCTATATCAAAATCTGAACTATAAAATTTAGCTGTGGGTTCTAGTAAAAGCGCAATACCTTCTTCGGTTTCTGCTGTGGCGTTGTTGCCTATCCAATGTTTTAAGAATTCGTCTTTTGTATATTTTAACAGGCCGTGTGCTGGGTCACTTACATAAAAGCCCCCTTTAATTCCCCCAAAGGGGGATTTTAATAAGTTTCTCCCCTTAGGGGAGACGGAAGAGGGGCATTTATATAAAACGACATAATGATTTTTGTTCCAATGCACAATACAAGGCAAAGGGGCTTCAGTTAATCTAGAAAGACTTAATTTGACTCCTAAGGTTTTAAAACCGATATCCTCAAAAGCTTCACTGAGGTTTAAGAGGCTGCTTCCACTTCTTGTGGTTTGGGTAAGGTTGCGGAGCTGTTGTAATGGGATGTTTTTACCAAAGTGCTTTGAAATGATTTTTACACATGTCGGACCACAGTCTTTGTAATCGGGTTGTTTGTAGTTAGGAAATATTTTCAATCAATAATTAAAATTAGTTAATATAATTATGATTATAAGTTTTGCTTTAAATATGATCTTAATTCATTTGGTGACAAATCAGATTCTAATATTTTACTATTTTGGTCAATCAACCAATTTTTAGGAATTCCTAATGCGGCATCATATTTAATAAGAATTGGACTTTTAATGCCTCTTTTGTCAATTAAATTTAACCATGGTAATTTATCAGTCTTAACAGCTTTTATCCATTTTCTCTTATCTGTATCAATAGAAACACCTAAAATTTCAAATCCTTTATCATGAAATTCATTATAGATATTTATAAATTCAGGATTTTGTTTTCTACATGGTGCACACCAAGAAGCCCAAAAATCAATTAAAAATATAGATCCATTAAATTCATTAGTGTTTCTTGTATTTCCTTCTGTATCTACTAGGCTAAAATCAGTAAATTTATTCCCTATTTTAGCAATCGAATCGGGGAAAATGGTTTTCTTAATTTTTTCAAGACTCCAAAGCGATTGTTCATTATGATCTAATTTATTATACAAAGTAAGTAGTTTGTTATTGTCTAAGATGGTATCATTAGAATAATAAGCTAATAAATCTCCCATATATTGATTATCAGAATTATCTATTATTAAATTATAAAGCTTATCATATAGCTTTTCACTCCAATTTTTAGAATTTTTGTTCAATTCTTTAAACTTATCAAAATCATTTTTTATCAATGCTGTTTTTGTGCCTAACACTGAATCTATATTAATAAAGTTTAAATCTATACCTTTATATTTCTTCTTTTCTATTGAGATAAAAAGATTCATATTGACATTTTCTATATAAAATGGTCTATTAACTGTAGATGCTGGAGGAACTGAAAGAAATGCTTTAGAGGGTGAATCTATTTTTCCTTTAAAAAGAAATTGATTATTTCTAATTTCAGCAGTATCTTTTATTCCATTGTATTCAATTATAATAAATTCAGGAAAGTGATCTTTAGCTATGGCACCATTTAATTTAAAATAAAGTTCTGTTTTTTTTGTGTTACAACTTAAAATAATAAATATTAAAAGAATTTTTAAGAATATAATTGCATTTTTTGATAGCATATATCTAATAATTTGAAATCTAAATGTTTTTTTTAAATTAAATTTTACTAAAATGATAAGCAAAAAGCCTACCTAATATTGGTGGACTTTTTGCTTAAAGGTATTAAAAATTAGAGGCAATATCTACCACAACCGCATGTATAGGGGCAATTACCTGTACTATCTTCATAAATAGCGCATACACCCCCGCTACCACAGTCTGAATTATCTGTACATTTTACACAACCACTTCCTGAAAAGAGTTGTAGATCACGTAGACCACCTTCTATAATTTCTTGCTGCTTCTTATCTAAAACAGCAACTCCATCTAAATTTAAAATATTTTTTAACATAACATAAAAATTTAATTGTTTGAAAAAAACCTTAATCAATTATAGACGCTTAAGGCTTACGTCTTACTTGCAAGTGTATTGTTATATTCTGTTTGTTTATAAAAAATAGGTTCTATAAAATATTTAATATCGGCGATATGATAAGACTCTGGAAATAGCTTAGCATTGAGCAAAATACATGGCGTTTTATAAATATTGTTTATTACACACCATTTTAAATGTTCATTCAAAATCAGTTCAGTATCTTTTGTATTCGTTGTCCAGCTCTCAAGCCATTGTTTTGGGTTTTCACTTTCATACCAATCGTTTAATGCTTTTACAAAAGCTAATTTGCCTTGTTCTTTATAAACACCTATGAGATTTTTAAAAATATCTTTTTTAATATTATTAAGATTGCCTTCCATTTGTAAAAACACAACTTTAAATTGTATGTCATTTTGATGCTCGTTTAATAATTCAATATAAGTGTTATGAGCTTTCTTACAAAATTGACAAAAGGGATTCGTAATTATTGTAATGGTATTTGCAGCATTTTTATTGCCTAGGCTAATAGTAAATTGCTGGTCAATTTCACTCTCAATTGGCTTTAGACTATCGTAAAATGGCAAAAATAACTTAAGGCTTCTTCTAAACTTCAAATTTTCAATCATCAAGCCTTCGTGCTTTGAATATGTTTTTAATAATATTTTGATATGATACCATACTACCAAAATCACTGCAAGAAGACTGAAATGGTATAAAAACTGAGAGATGTTTATGCTCAAAAATTTAGTGTAATTTATACCCAATAAAACAGATTGAGCTAATAATACAAATGCAATTCCTAAACACAAGGGACACCACTTTTGTATTTTAAAATATTGAAAGTAAACAGAGTAAATTATAATTGGTATTGAAAGAACAGCAAATGATAAGTGTAATAGATTTAAAGCTCCTGAAAAAAGCCCCAGTGTTATAAAAGCAAAGTAAACTACAGTTACATCACTTAAATCAACAGTGTTAAAAAGCTTAGCATATTTAGAGTTTAACACAGCATTACAACTGGTATTATTGTTTATAGAGCAGTATTTTGAGGGTTGGCCAATGTTGCCATATTTTTCTTTTAAAATAAGCATACTCAAGCCAAAACCAGTAAATGAAAAAATGGCAAAAATTAAAATTGTATAGTCATTATATACTGAAAACAAATAAGAAAGCATCAAAACTATTCCAATAATTATTCCAACTTTTGAGGTGTCTATATTTTGGAAAAATGATTTTTTATGATTTTTATTTTCCTCAGCAACGATGGCCGTGCCAGTCCAATGTTTTAAAAATTCGTCATTTGGTAAAATACCCTTTTTATTGTCTCCATATGTAATGACAACATTTTTATCATCCTTTTTGCTTACTAAAACAAAATTGTATTTTTCATCTTGACTGACCTGAGCGATAAAGCAATTTGGCAATTGGTTGAAAGAACTTTTAGGCAACTCAATAGCTAAATTAGGGATATCTAATAAGTCTAAAGTATTCGTTATAGGCTACATACCATCGCTAATATCGCTTTTCAGTAAACGATTTATTTCAGCAAAACTAACATCGTATTTGTTGAGCTCTACAAATTTATATAATGTATGAGACGAAAAAGACATGTTGCTAAATTATGAGTTGTCTTTAAAATATCAAATTTTTTATTTTGCAATTATATTTGCATATTTACGCAATAATTACTTGCTATGCAAAAAACAAAACTCATCACCACCCGAAAACAAAAAGGTTTTTCTCAGCAACAGTTGGCAGATTACCTCTGTATGAACGTGTCGAGTTATAATCGTCGAGAAAAAGGCATATCTCATATCATATCAGACCAGATGAATGGATGAAATTGGCGGATATCCTTGAGGTGCAATTAGATGAGATTTATGAGCATGATACGCGTTACCATATAGATTGTAAAGATCAATCTATTGGTATAAACCACGGCACTCAAAAGGTTTACACAGTTCCTAAAGCATTACTCGATTCACAGCAAAAGTATATAGAATTGCTGGAGGCGAGGATTAAGAAGCTTGAAGAAGATTAATGTGCTAATTTGGTAATGTGCTAATGTGGTAATTGGGTAATTTGGTAATTTGGTAATTTGAAAATGTAAAGATGTAGCAATAAATCATTATCATTATAGCATAATTATTTTTAAAGCTTTAAAAAAACTTAGAATCATTTAAAATTTATAATTCAAAATTTCCTACACCAAATCCAACCAAAACTCAACACTTGATTATCTTTGCCTAAAATTTTAAAATAAATGATCAATATAACTTTACCTGATGGTAGTGTCAAACCAATGGAAAGTGGCTCAACACCCTTTGATGTCGCACAAAGTATAAGCCACGGACTGGCAAGAAATGTCATTTCAGCCTCGTATAATGGTAAAACCGTTGAAACCTCAACACCTTTAAATGAAGACGGAAAATTAGTGCTTTATACCTTTGATAATAAAGAAGGTAAAAAAGCCCTTTGGCACTCGGCAGCACACTTGATGGCACAAGCCATTTTAAAGTTTTATCCTAAAGCCAAGCTTACTATTGGTCCAGCCATTGATCAAGGCTTTTATTACGATATTGATTTTGGAGAAGACAGTATTTCTGAAAAAGATTTTCCCAAAATTGAAAAAACCATGCTGGAAATTGCACGGCAAAAACACGAGTTTAAACTCAGAGAAGTTTCTAAACAACAGGCTTTAGAGTATTACAAAAATAATCCTTTCAAAACTGAATTGATTGAAAACTTAGAAGACGGCGAAATCACCTTTTGTGATCACGACGATTTCACCGATTTATGCCGTGGCGGTCATATTCCTCATACAGGATTTATTAAAGCGGTTAAACTTCTGACTGCTGCTGGTGCATATTGGCGAGGTGATGAAACCAACCCTCAACTTACAAGAGTCTATGGCATTGCTTTTCCTAAGCAAAAGATGCTTAAAGAGTATCTTGATATGTTGGAAGAGGCCAAAAAAAGAGACCACAGAAAACTGGGTAAAGCTCTTGAGTTATTCACATTTTCGCAAAAAGTAGGTCAAGGTTTACCACTTTGGCTACCAAAAGGAGCAGCACTACGTGAACGTCTTGAAAATTTTCTGAAAGATGCCCAACAAATAGCAGGTTACGAGCAAGTAATTTCGCCACATATTGGCCACAAAGATTTATATGTCACTTCTGGACACTATGAAAAGTATGGCGAAGATAGTTTCCAACCCATTACCACACCAAAAGACAACGAAGAGTTTCTGCTGAAACCAATGAATTGTCCACATCACTGCGAAATATACAATTCAGCAGCCTGGAGTTATAAAGATTTACCTAAACGCTATGCCGAATTTGGCACAGTTTACCGCTATGAACAAAGTGGCGAACTTCATGGTCTAACAAGAGTTAGAGGTTTTACACAAGATGATGCCCATATTTTCTGCACACCAGACCAACTTGATGAAGAATTTAAAAAAGTAATTGATCTTGTACTCTATGTCTTTGGCTCACTTGGTTTTGAAAACTTCACAGCACAAGTATCCCTAAGAGATCCTGATAATAAAGAAAAATATATAGGCTCTGAGGAAAACTGGAAAAAAGCAGAAGATGCCATCCTGAAAGCCGCCAAAGAAAAACATCTAAATTACCACATAGAAACAGGAGAAGCGGCATTTTACGGTCCAAAATTAGACTTTATGGTTAAAGATGCCTTGCATCGCGAATGGCAACTCGGCACAATACAAGTTGATTACAATCTCCCTGAACGCTTTGATTTGACTTACAAAGGAGCAGATAATGAATTGCATAGACCTGTGATGATTCACCGAGCACCGTTCGGTAGTATGGAGCGCTTTATAGCTATTTTATTAGAGCACACTGCAGGCAACTTCCCGCTTTGGTTAACCAATGAGCAAGCTATCATATTATCAATCAGTGAGAAATATGAAAATTATTCTAAAAAAGTTTTAAATTTGCTCAAAAAACACGAAATTCGCGCCCGCATTGATAATAGAAGTGAAACAATGGGTAAAAAAATCCGAGATGCGGAAACCCAAAAAATCCCTTTTATGATCATTGTAGGAGAAAATGAAGTTGATAACCAGAGCGTTTCAATTAGAAAACACGGTGGAGAAGATTTAGGAGAAATGAGTGTCAATGATTTTTCTGAATTAATTAATAAAGAAGTTAATGCGCAAAAACGCACTTTTAACGGATAAAGTTTAACTTAAAAACATATAAACAATTAGAAGAAAAAAAACAAATTACCGTCGTAGAGAAAAACCAGAAGACAAACATCGCATCAACGACAAGATCAGAGCGAAAGAAGTTCGACTTGTAGGCGATAATGTTAAGATGGGTGTTTATCCTCTTAAAGAAGCTCTATCAATAGCTGATGAGCAAGGTTTAGATTTGGTTGAAATATCACCAAATGCAGAACCGCCTGTAACAAAAGTGATGGATTATAAAAAGTTTCTCTACGAGCAAAAAAAGAGAGAGAAAAAACTTAAAGCCAAAGCGTCTAAAGTTGTAGTCAAAGAAATTCGTTTCGGCCCAAACACCGACGATCATGACTACGAGTTTAAAAAGAAAAACGCCATTAAGTTTTTAAAAGACGGTGCTAAGCTCAAAGCCTTTGTATTTTTTAAAGGCAGGTCAATTGTGTTTAAAGAACAAGGTGAAATCTTATTATTAAGATTAGCTCAAGATTTAGAAGACTATGGTAAGGTTGAACAATTACCAAAACTTGAAGGTAAGCGAATGATTATGATGGTTTCGCCAACTTCACAAAAAAAATAAAAGCGATAATAATTTAATATATAAACATGTCAAAAAAAGTAAAATTTAAAACCAAATCAAGTGCTAAAAAGCGTTTCAAGCTGACTGGAACAGGAAAACTCAAACGCAAACATGCATTTAAAAGTCACATTTTGACTAAAAAATCTAAGAAAAGAAAACTTAAGTTAACTCACGATACAATCGTAGATAAATCAGACGAAAAAAACATTAAACAACAACTCGGTTTAAAGTAAATTTTCGCGGTTAACCCAATTATTAACCCTGGAGTATGGCTCATAAAAATGTTTAAAACTTAAACTGCCTACTACAAAAAACAAAAAAATTATGCCAAGATCAACAAATTCAGTCGCTTCAAGAGCGAGACGTAAAAAAATTATGAAGCTTGCCAAAGGCTATTACGGAAGACGTAAAAACGTTTGGACAGTTGCTAAAAATGCTGTAGAAAAAGGCTTAGTCTATGCCTACAGAGATAGAAGAGCAAAAAAGAGAAACTTTAGAAAACTATGGATTGTCAGAATCAACGCTGCCACAAGACAACACGGTATGTCATATTCTCAATTTATGGGAAAACTCAAGAAAAGCAACATCGAGCTTAACCGAAAAGTCTTAGCCGACCTTGCTGTTCACAACCCAGATGCTTTCAAAGCTGTAGTCGATAAAGTCAAATAAACTATCAACCTTATTATCGCTTAAAGCCCTTTTCATATCGGAAAGGGTTTTTTAATATCAAGTCAACAAAAATTAATTTTAAATTAAAAAGACCTCACAGGTTTTAAAAACCTGTGAGGTCTATATTATTAGATTCATCAAAAAAGCTTCCAAGTCAAACTTGAAAGCTTTTGGGTGGCTGGTGGGGTTCGAACCCACGACCCTCGGATCCACAAACCGATACTCTAACCAACTGAGCTACAGCCACCGTAAATGTTGTTTGTATTCATCAAAATGAGAGTGCAAATTTACGCAATTTTAGCATTCAACAAAACTTTTTAGAATAAATATCAAGTAGAAATAAGCGTGATTTTATATCAAATCAAAAACAGATTTTACACCAATATAGCGTTCAACGGTAAAACCTTCTGCATAATCAACACCAATAATTCGACCAAAGTTTCTCGCTCTATAACTGATACTTTCCATAAAATTAGAACTTGAAATTGGCGTTTCAGGTTCTTTGCTATCTGGATTATAAAATTGAGATTGATAAGCCTTTACGACCTCAATTTTGTCATTTATAGTTTCTGAAATATCAACGACAAAGTCAGGCTCAATATCAAACCATTGAATATAATGATAAACTTTTTTAGGTCGCCAAGGGTCTTGAACTTTATCATTCAGCGTCGTTTTATATTTCTTAAGTCCACTCAAAAAACAAGCTTCACTTACCAATTGGCTTGCACGTCCGTGATCAATATGTCGGTCTCTTATGGCATTGCAAAATATCACTTCTGGCTGATATTCTCTTAAAACCTTAACCACTTCGCGTTTATGTGCTTCATCATTTATAAAAAGAGCATCTTTAAATTTTAAGTTTTTTCTGATTTCAACCCCTAAAACCTTAGCCGCATTTTGAGCCTCTTCAGCTCTGATTTCTTTGCTGCCTCGCGTACCCATTTCGCCTTGAGTCAAATCTATAATACCAACACGTTTGCCATTTTTGATTTCAACAGACAAAGTTCCCGAACAACTGAGTTCTACGTCATCGGGATGAGCTCCAAAAGCTAAAATATCAAGTTTCATTATAAGTTGTTTTTTAGTTGTCTGATTTTAATGTTAAAAGCTGCAAAGATAAGCGTCATAAATGGACTGAGATAGTTAAAAATAGCATAAACAAAATAATCGGCTACAGAAACACCAAGCACATTACTGTGATAAGCACCACAAGTGTTGTATGGGATTAAAACCGAAGTCACTGTGCCAGAGTCTTCTAACGTACGACTTAAGTTTTCTGGTGCGAGTCCTTTGTCTTTATAGGCCTTTGCAAACATTTTACCAGGTATAACAATAGCCAAATATTGATCTGAAGCTGTTGCATTTAAGGCTAAACAACTTGCTACTGTTGAAGCAAACAACCCAAAGGTAGTGTGAAATAAATTTAGTAGAGCTTTACTTAAAGTTTGCAAAGCACCAATAGCTTCCATTACTCCTCCAAAAACCATAGCACAGATAATGAGCCAAATGGTATTAAGCATTCCTTTCATTCCAGAACTTTGAAACAAATCTTTAAGTAATGCATTATCTGTAGGTATTGCAATATCGGTAGTAATTGTGTCAATCAAGCCTTTATAAAAAGCCTTGAACCCGCTTTGAGTTGAATCAGCCACCAAAAGCACCAAATCAGGTTGAAAAATCAATGCAGCCACAGCACCAAGCAAAGTCCCAACAAATAAAGCGACTAAAGGTGGCGTTTTTTTTACAATCATTACTATGACCAAAATTGGGACAATAAACAACCATGGCGTGATATAAAATGAAGTTTTAAGGTCTTTTAAAATACCAGGATTTTCTGTTAGTGATGGCGTATCTAAATTAAATCCAATAATTAAAAACACCAAAATAGTAATAGCAATTGTCGGAATAGTGGTGAGTGTCATGTATCTAATATGGGTAAATAAATCTGTTCCTGCCATAGCTGGAGCCAAATTAGTAGTATCACTCATCGGTGAGAGTTTGTCGCCAAAATAAGCCCCAGATAGTATAGCTCCAGCAGTCATTCCTAAAGGGATATTTAAAACTTGTGCTATACCAATTAAGGCAATACCCACTGTGGCAGAAGTAGTCCAGCTACTCCCTGTAGAAATTGAAATTAAAGAGCAAATAATCACACAAGCAGCCAAAAAAATAGATGGATGTAAAATTTGCAAGCCATAATATACCATAACAGGAATGACCCCACTGAGTAACCAAGTTCCCGCTAAAGCACCAACCATTAAAAGAATAAGAATAGCACCAGCCGTAGATTTGATGTTTTTAGCCACCTCTTCCATCATTGATGTATAGGAAACACCTTTAAAAACACCTAAAATGACTGCAATGGCCGCTGACATTAAAAGTATAAATTGGTTTGAACCACCTAGAGCATCGTCCTTATAAACCCCTAAAACATTAAATGCTAACATTATAACCAAAGCAATAATAGGGATAAGTGCTTGCCAAATATTTAAATTTATAAATGAATCTGGAGTGTCTTCTTGATGTGGTTTTGACATATAAAAATTTTATCCCGTAATTTTACAACTTTATGCTGAATATCACAAGAAATAAGCTTTAATGATGAAGTATTCACTAAAAAAGCTGCCTCAAAACACCTAGTGAAGAATCTGATTCCGATGCTTTGGAACAGATTGATATGGTGTTTTGAAACAGCTTCTGTTTTAAAACTATTTCTTAATAAAATTACTTGGTAAACAACAACTCCCTATACTTGGTTAAGGTCCACATTTCATCATCTATTAATAGTTCCAGCTTGTCGCAATGATATCTTATTTCATCAAAAAAAGGTTTCACTTGATCGCAATAGGCGTGAGCTTTTTGGGTTTGATCTTCTATGGAATTTGCTTTTTTACGAGCATCGATCATTTCATCTATACCTCTATTGATGTGTTCAATATGATTAGAAATAATCTCAATGATTTTTAATTGTTCTTTTGCTTTATCTTCAAAATCGTTTCCGTAAATTTCTTTAAGACCTTTTACATTTTCAATGAGAACGTTTTGATATCTAATCGCCGTTGGAATAACGTGATTACGTGCAATGTCGCCTAAAACACGACCTTCTATTTGAATGTGTTTTGAATAATCTTCAATTTCAATTTCGTATCGTGCTTTAATTTCAATTTCATTCATCACGCCAAGTTCTTTGAATAAATCAATGGCTTTTTTAGAAATTTTAGCTTTTAGGGCTACGGGTGTAGTTTTGTTATTACTTAAGCCACGTTTTTCAGCTTCTTTTTCCCAAGCTTGGCCGTAACCATCACCTTCAAAACGTATTTTTTTAGACTGCTTGATGTATTCTCTTAAGACGTTAAAGATGGCATCATCTTTTTTCATCTTTTTATCTTTAATTAAGACGTCAACTTCTTTTTTAAATTCTTTTAACTGTTTAGCGACAATGGCATTTAAAGTTGTCATTGGGTCAGCACAATTGGCTAATGAACCAACTGCTCTCAACTCAAACTTATTACCAGTAAAGGCAAAAGGAGACGTCCTATTACGATCTGTATTATCAAGAAGTATTTCAGGGATTTTTCCGACAACATTCAGTTTGAGGTCGGTTTTTTCTTCAGGTGAAAGTTTTCCATTGGTTACTTTTTCAAGTTCGTCTAAAACTTTTGTCAATTGAGAACCAATAAACACAGAGATAATTGCTGGCGGTGCTTCATTTGCCCCAAGTCTGTGGTCATTTGAAGCCGAAGCAACTGTGGCTCTGATCAACTCTTCATATTCATAAACCGCTTTAATGGTATTGATAAAAAAGGTTAAGAATTGAAGATTTTTCATCGGTTTTTTAGTAGGGCTCAATAAGTTTACACCAGTATCTGTAATCATTGACCAATTGTTGTGTTTACCACTACCATTGACATCTTTAAAAGGTTTTTCGTGGAAAAGCACTTTAAAATTATGTCTATTAGCTACTTTATCCATCACATCCATAAGCAATGAATTATGGTCAACGGCAAGATTAGCTTCTTCAAAAATAGGTGCTAATTCAAATTGGTTTGGAGCAACTTCATTATGACGTGTTTTTACAGGAATTCCAAGAAGCATACATTCCTTTTCAAGGTCTTTCATATAGTTTAAAACACGATCAGGAATAGATCCGAAATAGTGATCGTCCATTTGTTGACCTTTTGCAGGTGCGTGACCTAAAAGTGTTCTTCCAGAAAGTATAATGTCTGGTCTTGAAGTAGCTAAGGCTTTGTCAACCAAAAAATATTCCTGTTCCCAACCCAAAGTGGCATTGACTTTTGATACTTTTTTATCAAAATATTGAGCAACGCTAGTTGCAGCTTTATCTAAAACTTGTAACGATCTCAATAAAGGTGTTTTATAATCTAAAGCTTCACCTGTGTAGGCTACAAAGATAGTCGGAATACAAAGCGTAGTCCCTAAAACAAAAGCTGGTGAAGTGGGATCCCAAGCGGTATAACCCCTGGCTTCAAACGTATTTCTTATTCCACCGTTGGGTAAACTTGACGCATCGGGTTCTTGCTGTACTAATTGGCTACCATTAAATTTTTCAATAGCATAACCTTCATCGCCTAAGGTTTCAAAAAAAGCATCGTGTTTTTCAGCAGTTGAACCAGTTAAAGGTTGAAACCAATGTGTATAATGTGTTGCCCCTTTAGAAATAGCCCATTCTTTCAAAGCGGTAGAAATATTGTCAGCTAAATCTCTATTGATTTTTGTGCCTTTTTTTATTGCACTTTGAACTTGCTCAAACGCTTTTTTGGTTAAGTGTTGACGCATCGCATTGTGGTTAAACACATTTTTAGCAAAATACTCAGAACGGCGTTGTGTTTCCTCAACGCAAATTGGTGTTCTGTTGAATGTTTCTTTTAAAGCATTAAATCTTAAAGTAGCCATAGGTTTATTAAATTTATATTTATTTTGAAGTGGTAAAAATACAAAAATATTACGATTACCCTTTATTGTTTAGTAGATGTGATTAACAAAAAATAGGTTTACCAAATTACATCCCCAAAAATAAAGGGTCTCAATATTTATAAAACCTAAAGCCTAATGTTCATTAGTTCTAAAATCCGCATAAGCATCCATGCCATGTTCATAAATGTCTAATCCTTCAAGTTCTTCATCTCTACTTACACGAACACCAATAATTTTTTTAAGAATAGCTAAAACGATTGTTGCAGAGATTACACAGAAACCCCCAATAATTAAAACCCCAAAGAGTTGTGTTAAAAATTGTTCAGTTCCTGCTTTAGCTCCAAATATACCTACAGCCAAAGTTCCCCAAATTCCACAAATCAGGTGCACAGAAACAGCACCAACTGGATCATCTAATTTTAATTTATCAATCAAAGAAACCCCTAATACTATGATAAGACCAGCTATAAAACCAATAAGGACAGCTTCATTGGGCGACATTAAATCAGCACCAGCGGTTATTCCTACTAAACCACCTAATATACCATTAAGAAACATAGTTAAGTCAAGATTTTTATAGAATATACCTGACAGAACAATTGCTCCAAAGCCACCAGAGGCAGCGGCCAAACATGTTGTTGTTAATACTAGAGAGGTTAATTCAGGATCCGCAGACAATACTGAACCTCCATTAAAACCAAACCATCCTAACCAAAGAATAAGCACACCAGCTGTTGCAATAGGAATATTATGCCCTGGAATTGCTTTAGATTTTCCATTTTTATCAAACTTTCCAATTCTGCTTCCCAATATAGTTATAGCAACAAGTGCTGCCCAACCTCCTACAGAATGGACTAAAGTAGAACCTGCAAAGTCATAAAACCCCCAAGAATCTAAGAAACCGCCACCCCACTTCCAAGAGCCAACTATTGGATACACTAATCCTACATATATGACAGTAAAAATCATAAAAGAACTGATTTTAATTCGTTCTGCTACTGCTCCTGATACTATGGTAGCTGAAGTCGCTGCAAACATGCCTTGAAATAAAAAATCTGTCCACCAAGTATAACCCCCATTTGCATAACTTACACTCATCCCATTTTCTGGAGGATCGATACCAAAACCACCAAATTTGAATATCCCTAAATCTCCATCTAAAAAATTGGGATACATCAAATTAAATCCAAATGCATAATACAGCAGTAAACCACCTGTAATGATAAATATATTTTTAAATAAAATATTAATGGTGTTTTTTTGTCTTGTTAAACCTATTTCTAAAAGTGCAAAGCCAGTATGCATAAAAAACACTAATACTGTTGCAACCATCATCCATACATTGTTTGCCGTAAATAAACCTGAATCCATTTTAAAAGTTTTAGAAATTAATTTTTTTAGCTAATGCCTGATTTACCGTTTTCTTTTGTCCTGATTCTGTAGGCATCTATTACTTCAGAAACAAATACTTTTCCATCACCAACCTTACCTGTGTATGCTGTTTCTAAAATCGCATTGATTGTTCGTTCAGCAAAATCATCTGAAACAACTATTGATAAATACCGCCTTTGGATATCTGCGGTACTATAAGAAATGCCACGATATACATGACCTTGTTTTTCATTGCCAAGACCCGTTACATCCCAGTAACTAAAAAAGTTAACCTCAACTTGATGTAATGCTTCTTTCACTTCGTCAAATTTTGATTTTCTAATAATAGCTTCAATTTTTTTCATACCATGTGTTTATTATAGGTTACAAACATAAAAAATATTTTTTTATATTATAACCTTATTTTTATATGGGGTGTTTTTTTAATTTTAATCAAATATAAAACATGACCCCTATTTTAATAAATATAATATCGATTGTAATAATAGCTGAACATTAACCAGTATGCACTATATGTTTTAACTTTGCAGTTGAAAAAATTGTAGGAATTGAAATTACTCACAAAATACTTTAAAGATCTTGAAGACAATCAAATCATAAAGTTTAAGGCTTTATCTGATTTATACAAAGACTGGAACCAAAAAATCAATGTCGTTTCAAGAAAAGATATTGACGAAATCTATTTGAGACATGTTTTACACAGTCTTTCTATAGCTAAATTTATTGAGTTTAAACCCAATTCAAAAATTATTGATGTTGGCACTGGTGGTGGTTTTCCAGGCATTCCGCTAGCTATTTTATTTCCTGAAACGCAATTTACCTTAGTCGATAGTATTGGCAAAAAAATAAAAGTTGTCAATGAAGTTGTTGAAGGTTTAGAACTTCAAAATGTCAAAACCATCAATGACCGTGTAGAAAATACCACAGGTCAATATGACTTTATCATCAGCCGTGCTGTGGCCGCTATGCCAACTTTTGTGAATTGGACTAAAGGAAAAATTGCAAAACATTCTCAACACAAGATCAAAAACGGTATCATATATTTAAAAGGTGGTGATTTGTCTGAAGAATTAAAGCCTTATAAAAATGCACAGGTCATTCCGATTTCAAACTATTTTGAAGAAGACTTTTTTGAGACTAAAAAAATTGTGTATCTACCGCAGAAGTATAAAGGTTAGTCTTATGTCGCTTAAAATCTCACGCAAAGACACCAAAGAAATTCTATATAACATCTTAAAATCTCACTAAAAGTTTAACTTTGCTTAAAAATTTAGTATGGATTTAAATTTATCAAAACCATTATGCTTTTTTGATTTAGAAACCACTGGCACCAATATTGCCAAAGATCGTATTGTTGAAATTTCAATATTAAAGGTTTTTCCTAATCAAAACAAAGAAAGTATTACCCTGAGAGTAAATCCAGAACGACCTATTCCAAAGGAAGTTAGTGAAATACACGGCATCTATGATAAAGATGTTGAAAACGAACCTACCTTTAAAGAATTAGCACCAAAAGTCTATAATTTTATCAAAGATTCTGATTTGGCTGGATATAACTCTAATCGTTTTGATATTCCACTACTTGCTGAAGAAATGCTACGGGCTGAAGTTGATTTTGATATGAAAAATGCGGTTAAAATTGATGTGCAAACCATTTTTCATAAAAAAGAAAAACGCACCTTAGAGGCGGCATATAAATTTTATTGTGATAAAGATTTAGCCGATGCTCACAGTGCAGAAGCTGACACCAATGCCACTTATGAAGTCTTAAAATCTCAGCTTGACCACTACGAAGATTTAGAAAACAACACCAAATGGCTTTCCGAATTTAGTGCACACAAAAGGTTTGCAGACTTTGCTGGAATGGTGCATTACGACAAAAATGGTCAAGAAATCTTTGGCTTTGGAAAACACAAAGGCAAAAAAGTAGAAGATGTATTAGACCAAGAGCCAGGCTATTACAACTGGATACAAAATGCTGATTTTCCACTATATACCAAAAAAGTTTTGACGGCTATCAAACTGCGTAAACTCGCCACTAAATCTTAAAGCGATGAACGTATTTGTGTTGTGCACAGGTCGGAGTGGCTCTAAAGGTTTTATAAAAGCTTGCCAACATATTTCAAATTATACCGTTGCACACGAGTCTTTGAGTGATAAATGTGGTAAAGCACGTTTTGAATTTCCGAAAAACCATATTGAAGCAGACAATAGGATGAGTTGGCAGTTGGGGCAATTGGACAAATTTTATGGTAAAAAAGCGTTTTACGTTCATCTAAAAAGAGAAAAAAAAGCTACAGCACAAAGTTTTATGCGTCGATTTTTGTTGCCTAAAAGTATGATTTATGCCTATGCTAATGGCATAAAACGGTTGCCACCAGAGCAATTAAATTCTAAAGAACGCTTTGATGTTTGTTTAGATTATGTTGAAACGGTCAACTCTAATATTGAGCATTTCCTAAAAGACAAGCCACATCAAATGGAAATTGAGTTAAGCGATATTAAAACTGATTTTGAAAGCTTTTGGAAAGCTGTTGATGCTGAAGGTGATTTGGATTTAGCTTTGGCTGAATTTGACATCAAATATAACAAGAGTTCATCAAAAGTAATTTACTGGCGGTATAGTTTTAAGCAATTGTGGTTGAAGTTTTTGATGATTTTTAAGTCTTAAATGTTCTTAACCGCAAGGGACGCTAAGCTATTAATTCTTTAAAAAACCCCACAGGTCTTCGAAACCTGTGGGGTTTAGGAAACTTTTGAGAATTTAGAATTATAAAGAAACCCAACTCCCAGCCTATTCCGTTACTTCGTCTTCGCTCAATATAAGCTTTTGAAGAAGAACACTTTAAATTTTATAAATCAAAAATAGTTAGATTTAGATTGATTTTAGCAAAGACCTTTCGATTAAGCCCGCGTTAGGGATTGCAGTGGAAAGCCCGCATACTGACCGACAGCGTCAGTAGAGGACTTGAAACGGAAAGCCCGACCCCTGACGAAAGCTAGCTTTGTCAGGGTAACGCCCAAATTATATTTTTACTGATGTCTTGTTTGGTTTATCTTTGAAATGAATTTTTAAACTGGTTATTTTTTAGCCTGATAATTAATCTTGAATTATAAAAAATTGAATTCTAAAGCTTATTTAAAAACGCTCGCTAACACCAAAATGCCTTTTGGAAAATACAAAGGCTATTTTTTGATTGATATTCCTGAATATTATTTGGTGTGGTATAAAAACAAGGGATTTCCTAAAAATAAATTGGGCTTGCAAATGCAAGAAATTTTAGAACTGAAAGCCAATGGTTTAGAGGATTTGATAAGACCCTTAAAAAAATCTTAAAATATATAGACGTGTAGGCGAGTTATATTGGGATTAATCTCTATTTTTGCATTCCATAAAGACATCAATAAGATATCATTATGGACAACACAAAATATATTTTTGTTACTGGCGGTGTTTCATCTTCTCTCGGAAAAGGCATTATCGCTGCATCGCTTGCTAAACTTCTGCAATCAAGAGGTTTTAGAACCACCATTCAAAAACTTGATCCTTACATCAACGTTGACCCTGGAACGCTGAATCCCTATGAACACGGCGAATGTTATGTAACGGAAGACGGTGCGGAAACGGATTTGGATTTGGGCCATTATGAACGCTTTTTGAATGTCAACACTTCTCAGGCCAATAATGTGACTACAGGTAGAATTTACCAAAGCGTTATTAACAAAGAAAGACGTGGAGAGTTTTTGGGCAAAACGGTTCAAGTGGTACCACATATTACCAATGAAATTAAAGAACGCATCCAAATTTTGGGTAACACGGGCGATTATGATATTGTGATTACAGAAATTGGCGGAACGGTTGGCGATATTGAATCTTTGCCTTACATAGAAGCCGTTAGACAGTTGAAATGGGAATTGGGCGATTACAATTCGCTCGTGATTCACTTAACGCTTATCCCCTATTTGTCTGCTGCTGGCGAGCTTAAAACCAAACCAACGCAACACTCGGTAAAAACCTTGATGGAAAGCGGCGTTTCTGCTGATATTTTGGTGTGTAGAACGGAGCACGAAATTTCGCAAGACATCAAAAAGAAATTAGCCTTGTTTTGTAATGTTAAAGAAAATGCCGTCATACAATCTATCGATGCCGAAACAATTTACGATGTTCCGCTATTAATGCAGGAACAAGGTTTAGATACTATTGCTTTAGAAAAACTCAAATTACCTAATGATACCAAACCCGATCTCAGTCAATGGAAAGCTTTTTTAAGAAAATACAAAAATGCTGAACAGGTTGTCAATATTGGATTGGTTGGCAAATACATAGAATTACAAGATTCTTATAAATCTATATTAGAAGCTTTTATTCACGCTGGTGCGATGAATGATGTGGTGGTTAATGTCGTCAATATTCATTCAGAGTTTATTGAAGAAGATTCAAAAGGTATTTCGCTTGATGGTATTTTGGTGGCGCCTGGTTTTGGCGAACGCGGAATTGAAGGTAAAATTGCTTCAGTGAAACACGCCCGTGAAAACAACATTCCGTTTTTTGGAATTTGCCTTGGTTTGCAAATGGCGGTAATTGAATACGCTAGAAATATTCTAAAACTCGACAATGCCAATTCAACAGAAATGGATGAAAATACGCCATATCCTGTGATTGATTTGATGCAAGACCAAATTGATGTTGTCAACAAAGGTGGTACAATGCGTCTTGGTGCTTGGGATTGTGAATTAAAGCCAGATAGTTTAAGCTATAAAATCTACAACAAAACACTTATTTCGGAACGTCACAGACATCGCTATGAGCTGAACAACAAATATTTAGAACAACTTGAGCAAAAAGGACTTGTGGCTACGGGCAAAAACCCAAAGACCAATCTGGTTGAAATTATGGAATTGCCTGAGCATCCTTGGTTTATAGGTGTGCAGTTTCACCCTGAATACAAAAGCACAGTGGCTAATCCGCATCCGCTGTTTGTGTCGTTTATTGAAGCAGCAAAGAAGCACGCTTTAACTTCAAAGTAGTTTTAAAACTTTGAAATCCTTTTAGAATTAGAAATCTTAACTTAATACATTTTTGTTTAAATTATTTCTCTTCATAAAAGAATTTATACACGTCATTATGATTGCTGCAAAATTTTCAGAATTAAGAGCAAAATTAAAGTCTTATTTAGACAGTGTTGAGATGATAACGAAACGCTCATTATAAAAAGAGCCACAGAAAAAGGTGCGGTTATGATTTCATTACGATTAATCAAACTGATTTACATTTTTTCTATTCTATGCATTTTTTTATATACTGATATGATGTTTTTAAGTATATTTGTTATGAAACAAAATGTTGAAAGATGAAGAGTTTAACAATAGAGTTACCAGATAATGTTGATGAAAAAGCCATAAAAATGCAACTTGTAGCACAACTTTATGATAAAGGTATAATTATATCTGGACAAGCTGCAAATTTAGTTGGCATATCAAAAAAAGAGATTATTGAAACTGTAGGTCACTATGGTGTCTCCATATTTGGCGAGAGTGTTGATGATTTAGAAAAAATAATTAATGCATAATATTATTATTTCTGACACCAGTTGCCTAATTGCCTTATCAAAAATTAATAAGCTTGATTTATTAAATAATTTATATGATGATGTTCTTGTGACTATTGATGTTTACCAAGAATTTGGTGCTCCATTACCTAAATGGATAGTGATTACTGAGGTTAAAAATAAACAAAAGTAATTACAAATTGAGAATCAGCTTGATAAGGGTGAAGCCAGTTCAATTGCTTTAGCTCTTGAATATAAAAGGGCGACCTTAATAATTGACGAGAAAAAAGGTAGAAAAATAGCTCAATCTTTAAATATCAATATTATAGGCACAATTGGTCTTATTTTATTAGGCTTTACCAAGCTTTGAGATGGTCTGGATTTTTAAAGAGCTCCATCACTTCATCTATAGGTTAATTTATAATGATTTCAGTGGTATATTTCACAATCAGAGTTTATGAATTTAAAGGCTTTTGTGGCTATGAAATATGAAGCACCAAATATCTAATTATTATTCATAACTCTTAAATAGACTTTAAATTATGTAATCAAAAATTAGCAAAATTTAAAGCTTAAAAATGCAGAAGCTTTTTAGACTTCAACAGTTTTGAAAAATTTAAGTATTTAGAAATCTGAATTTACTAAATTTGTCGGTTGAAAATTTCAAACTATGAAACTTAAAATGGCTTTCAGTTTAAAATCGATGTTTCTAATCACAATATTGATTTGGGGAAGTTTTACAGGATCTAATGCTCAAAACAATCTAAGCGATAGTCTTGTATTTAGCATCAATGGCACCAAGGTTTATAAAACTGAATTTTTAAATCAATATCAAAAAAATTCACAGAACAATTTTGAAAATGACAGATTGAGTCTTGAAGAATATGCAGAAATGTATTTGCGTTTCAAATTAAAAGTTGTTGCTGCCAAAGAAAAAGGTTTAGACACTTTGCCTAAATTTTTGAACGAGTTTGAACGTTATCGCAAACAACTTGCTGATAAATATATTTCTAATGGTAAAGTGACAGAGCAATTAGTTCAAGAAACCTATCATAGGATGACAAATGAAGTTAATGCCAGCCATATTCTAATTGCTATAAAACCAAATGCAACTCCCGAAGACACGCTAAAGGCTTACAACACTGCCATCGATATACTGAAAAAAATAGAAAATGGTCAATCTTTTGAAGACTTAGCTCTCAAATATTCTAACGACCCATCAGCGAGAGTCAATAAGGGCAACTTAGGTTGGTTCAAAGCTTTCAAAATGGTATATCCGTTTGAAAATGCAGTTTACAATTTAAAAATAAATGAAGTTTCATATCCCGTAAGAACACAGTTTGGATATCATCTTATCAAGAAAAATGACGAACGCCCATCAAGAGGAAAACTTGAAGTGGCACATATAATGAAGAATTTGCAATCACAAGATAGTTCTTACAATGCCAAAGCAGAAATTCAAAAACTCTATCAAAAACTTCAAAATGGAGAAAAGTTTGAAGATTTAGCCAAACAATTTTCAGATCATAAACCCACCGCTTCTAATGGCGGAAAACTATTGCCATTTAGCGTTGGTCAACTCAATTCGGCTAAATTTGAAGACGTAGCATTTTCTTTGAATCAAAACAATCCTATGTCTAAACCTTTTAAAACTCAGTTTGGCTGGCATATAGTTAAGTATATCGACGAAATTCCTGTTAAACCATTAGAAGAAATAAAAACAGATATTGTCAAAAAAATTAAAACTTCAGATCGTTCTAAAAAATTGATTGAAAACATCAAAAAAGACTTGATGAATCAATATGAGGTTAGCATTAATTATGAATTACTTTCAACCATAGAAGACAGAATAGATGAGAGCATTTTAAAATTCAAGTGGAAATATAAGGAAAAAGAAACCGACAAAAATGAATGGATTTTAAAAATTGATACTACGGAATATCGTTTAAATAAATTTTTAGAATATATTGAAAAACATCAACGAAGCTTAACTGAAAACACTATTAATCAGAAAATTAATACGGCAATAGATAAATTTTCATACGCTAAGTTAATCGAGTTTCACAATCAAAATTTAGAGGAAGTTTCTCCAGAGTTTGCTGCAGAAATTAAAACTTATTACGAAGGACTTTTGTTGTTTGAAGTTATGGAGCAAAACATTTGGAATCCTACAAAAGAAGACACTTTAGCCCAGAAAGAATATTTCAAAAAACATAGAAGTAATTTTGTAAGTCCCATAAAAATTAATGCCGTATTAGCTTCAAGTTCAAGTAAAAAAGAAGCCAAACAGATAAAACGTAATATGAACAATGATCCTATAAATGTTTTAAGACAGCAATTTCCCAATGCTATTTTCAAAACCTTGAATGAAACTGAAATTAATGACTCAAGTTTGCCTAAAAGTATTGATTTAAAAGTTAACAAACCAAAACTATATCAACACAACAATCAATATGTGGTGTTGTATATTTCAAAAATTCACTCCTCAAAACCTCTAAAATTTAAAGAAGTAAGAGGTCTAATTATCAGTGATCTTCAAAAAGAAAGAGAAGATGAATGGATTGCTGAATTAAGAGAAAAACACGATATTAAAATTAACCAGAAGTTAATTAAATCTATACAACTCTAAACCTTTGAAAATTAAAATTCTATTTATATCATTTGGTTTCATTCTACTAAGTAGTTGCGAACTGTTTAAAAAACAACAGCAAGAAGATGTCATTGCTCAAGTCAATTCTCATATTTTATATCAATCAGATCTTAAAAAAGTATTACCAAAAAATATTTCAACCGAAGATAGTATAGCATTTGTAAAAAATTATATCGACCAATGGGCTATGGATAAAATTCTATTAGACAAAGCCAAATTCAACTTGCCAGTCAAAGAACAAGAACGCTTTCAAGCAATGGTTGAGCAATACAAATCTGAACTTTACAAGAAAGCCTATATGGATGCATTGATACAAAAGCAAACAGATAGCGTTATAGACAGTGTTGCAATTCAAAAGTATTATGAATCCAACAAAGACGTCTTTAGAATCAATGAACATTTATTAAAATTGAGATATATTTTTATCAAAAACAATTTAAAAAACTACTCTAAAATAAAGGAAAGCTTTAAGCGTTTCAATCAAGATGATAAAAATTATCTCAACCAAGAGCAACTCAAATTTGATAAAGTCAAGTTAAATGACTCTGTTTGGATAAAATCAATTGATATTTTCAGAAACTTAGATGATTTAAGCACTCAACAACATCAAAATCTTTTGCACAAAAACAGATATATAGAAATTGTAGATAGCGAAAATACTTATTTTATCTATGTTAAAGATGTATTAAAACCCAATTCTATAGCACCAAAAAGCTATATAAAACCTACTATTGAACAAATTTTAAAGAACAAACAAAAGTTGGAATTGAAAAAAAATCTAAAACAACAGATTTTAAATGATGCTATTAAAAATAATGACTATGAAATATTTAAATAATTTAACCTTACTATTTGCACTTATTGTCTTTAATTGGTCTTGGTCTCAAATTACTGTTGATGAGAAAGACAATCTCATCAAAGACGACCAAAAAGAAGCAAAATTAACCTTGGATAATCTTGATGATAATCAGCGTGTAAAAGTAGATGGCATAGCAGCTGTTGTAGGTGATTATTTAATCTTAGAAAGTGATATAATCAAAGCTCAAGAAGACCAAAAAGCACAAGGTTTCTCAGGCAAAGAAACCAGCAAGTGTTTTATTTTAAAGCAAATTATGGAAAACAAACTCTTTGCACATCACGCCATTCAAGACAGTATTGAAATTCAAGAAGAAATGGTCAATAGCCGTACTGAGCAGCAACTCAAATATATGATCAATCAGGCAGGAAATCTTCAAAAAATATTAGACTTCTATGGAAAAGACACCGAAGAAGAGTTAAGAAAAGAATTATTTGACATCAATTTTGAAAACGTATTAGCCCAAGAAATGCAAGGGACTGTTGTAGAAAATGTTGAAGTTACACCAGCCGAAGTCAGAAAGTTTTTTGATGATATTCCTGAAGATGAAAAACCCTTTTTTGGCACTCAAGTTGAAGTATCGCAAATTGTTACTAAACCTGAAGTTACAGAAAAGCAAACCCAAAAAACTATAGATTTTTTAAATAAAATAAGACAAGAAGTGTTAGATGGTGCAAGATTTTCGTCTCGTGCCGTTTTATATTCAGATGACCGTGGCTCTAGAAGTAAAGGTGGAAAAATACCAAGCGTGAGTAGAGATTCTCCTTTGGTTAAAGAATTTAAAGACAAAGCCTTCAGCCTTGAAGAAGGCGAAATCAGTAAACCATTTAAAACAGATTTTGGTTGGCATATACTTATGGTAGAAAAAATTCGTGGCCAATTCATTGATGTCAGACACATACTTAAATTTCCAGAAATCACTGATGAAGATATTGAAAAAGCACGAAAAGAAATTGAAACTATTCGCAAAAGAATAGTTGATGGTGAAATCAGTTTTGAAGAAGCTGCCAAAGAATTTTCTGACGAAGAAGAAACCAAAGAAAGCGGTGGTAAGCTTATCAATGACTTAACCCTCAACACACGTTTTGAGCTCAGTAAAATGGATCCAGACTTATACAACAAAATTATAAACTTAGATGAAGGTGAGGTCTCGCCTATTTATACCGAAACCAACCAACAACAACAACCATTCTTTAAAATTCTTACAATCACAAAACGCATAGAAGAACACGAAGCAGATTTTAATAAAGATTATGCTCGCATTAGCGATTTAGCACTCAAACAAAAAAAGATTAAAGAAATTCAAAAATGGCAAAAAAGTAAAATGAAAGACACTTATATCAAAATAAGTGATGACTATAAAACTTGCGATTTTGCAAAAGATTGGTTAAAATAAAATATATGTCAGACGTTAAAGGAATTGAGCGATTTGTTGAAAAACACACGCAATTAAAAAAAGAAATATCTAAGGTAATTGTAGGTCAAGAAAACGTTGTCAATCAAATACTGATAGCTATTTTTTCAGGTGGTCATGCCTTGCTAATTGGCGTTCCTGGTCTTGCCAAAACCTTAATGATAAACACCATATCACAAGCCTTGGGTTTAAGTTTTAAACGCGTTCAATTTACTCCAGATTTAATGCCAAGTGATATTTTAGGCTCCGAAATTTTAGATGCTCAAAAGAATTTCAAATTTATAAAAGGACCTGTTTTTACCAATATTTTGTTGGCAGACGAAATCAATCGTACCCCACCAAAAACCCAATCTGCATTACTCGAAGCTATGCAAGAAAAGGCAGTTACCATTTCGGGACATCATTATAAACTCAGCGAGCCTTATTTTGTGTTAGCTACCCAAAACCCTATTGAGCAAGAAGGCACTTATCCTTTGCCTGAAGCACAATTAGACCGATTTATGTTTGCTATTAATTTAGAATACCCTAGTTTTGAAGAAGAAGTTGAAGTTGTTAAAAGCACAACACAAACTATTTCACATGATATTCAAGCTTTGTTTGAAGCCCAAGAAATTTTAGATATTCAACAGTTAATAAGGCGAATACCTGTAGCAGACAACGTTATAGAGTACGCTGTAGATTTAGTATCTAAAACTCGTCCCGACAACAGTAGGACAAATGATTTTGTAAAAGAATTTGTAGATTGGGGTGCTGGACCAAGAGCTTCACAAAATTTAATACTCGCCGCCAAAACACACGCGGCCACTCAAGGAAAATTTTCTCCTGATATTGAAAATGTAAAAGCCGTAGCTTACAGCGTCCTAAAACATAGGGTAATTAAAAACTATAAAGCAGAAGCTGAAGGTTATTCTATTGAATATATAATTAAGCAACTTTTATAAGATTTGGATTAATAATGTCGTCGTTAATAAAAAGATAAAGGTAAAAATACCGACGCACCAGCCTATGGCAGACAAGTATTTTAAGGAGTATTTATGCAAGATTTAAAATAACGTGAGTTCGATATAAATTCCAATAAAATATATTCATATAAAATACAGATATTTAATCATTTGTCATGTCAACAGAGCGAAGCATGAGCGACGAGACATCTCAATAGGATGAGATTTCTCCTCATTCTTCGTTCGAAATGACAAAATTTGCTAACAAAAAGATGTAATCATCTGATTTACAGATTTCAATAAATAGAACTCATGTTAAAATAACTTTCGGTATGAATGAATATATCAAAAAAATAAATTCAACTCAGCCGTTTTTAAGCATTCAAATCCAAAAGCCCATCAGGCAGTTCAAAAAAGATCTCCTTTTGACCTTCGTCAATTTCTACGATCCAATCTTCATTAACAGGAATAAGAATTTGTCTTTGATTAGATTCTATTTCAAAAAAAGCTTGAGGTGTTGACGTGTTCAGGTTTATGATTTTACCAATGCGTTCATCATTCTCATCATAAACAGTAAAACCAATTAAATGTTTTAATGAAAATTCATCATCAAGTTCAATTTCAGATTTTAAGATATAAACATCGTGTTTAACCAATTGGTCAGCGTCTTGTTCTGTTGAAATATCTTCAAACTTGAGTCGAATGCTGTTTTTTTTATGGGGTTTGGTAAACTCTATAAAATAAGGAATCCGTTTCTGCTGAAATTCAACAAAAACGGATTTGATATGTTCAGGAAAATTGTCTAATTCAGGATTAATCTGTAAAACAACTTCACCTTTAAAGCTAAATTTTCGAGAAATTGTCCCCAGATAAAAATGTTCATTTTTATCCATCAGACTTTAGCTTAAGCTTCTTTTTTTTCGTCTTCTTTATCAGACGACTTTGGATCTTCTTTAGTTTCCTCCTTAGCTTCTTCTGTTTTAGCTTCTTCTTTAGTTTCAGTTTCTGCTACTGCTTCATCAGCTTTTGGTTCTTCAGCAACTTCTTCTTCAGGTGCAACTTCAGCAACCCTTTTGTCGCTAACTTCTTTTTCTTTAGCTAAGGCTTCTGCTCTGGCATCTGCTTTAGCTTTTTCAATTTTAGAAGTTTTGTCCATGATTTTACCTTCTTTGTCTTTCATCCAAGCTTCAAATTTCTTTTCAGCTTCTTCTTCAGTTAAGGCACCTTTAGCAACTCCGCCTAATAAATGCTTTTTGTACAAAACGCCTTTATAAGAAAGGATACGCCTTGCCGTGTCAGTTGGCTGAGCACCGTTAAGCAAATGCTTCAATGAATTATCAAAATCCAATTCAATGGTTGCTGGATTGGTTGTTGGATTGTAAATTCCGAGTTTTTCAATAAATTTACCATCTCTTTTTGCACGAGAATCTGCAGCTACTATCCAAAAATATGGTTTTGCTTTTCTACCGTGTCTTTGTAATCTGATTTTTAAAGGCATAATGTTTAAATTTTGGGTTCTCGACCCGATTATTAAATTTAGTTTGCAAAAATAATTTATTTTTTGATTAAAAAAAATCTTTCATAGCTTATTATTCAATAATTTATCTCTACTTTTATTATCTAAATTCTATGCTATGCTTGATAATCTCAAACTTAATCAAGTTTTATTTCTTGACATTGAGACCGTACCCGAATTTGAAAGTTTTAAAAGTTTAAGTGCTGTAAAGCAAAAACTTTGGGACGAAAAGTCAGCCTACAAAAGACGATATGATGCTAAAGAAAATGAAGAAATTTCCGCTGCTGAATACTATGAAAAGGCTGGAATTTGGGCAGAATTTGGGAAAATTATTTGCATTTCTGTTGGCATCTTCAATACGGAAAAAAAGGAACCTGAATTTAGGATTAAAAGTTACTATGGCGATGATGAAAAAGAAATTTTAAAAGACTTTTCAAAATTGCTTCACACCCATTACAATACTTCAAATCGTTTACTTAGCGGTCATAACATCAAAGAGTTTGATATTCCTTACATCGCGAGACGCATATTAATTCAGGATTTAGATCTGCCTAAAATATTAAATCTTATGGGTAAAAAACCTTGGGAAGTTCCACATTTAGATACCTTAGAATTGTGGAAATTTGGCGATTACAAACACTTTACTTCATTAAAGTTACTCACCGAAATCTTAGGAGTAGATTCTCCAAAAGATGACATTGATGGCAGTCAAGTTAGAAATGTTTATTACAAAGAAAAGAATTTAAAACGCATTGTAAAATACTGTGAAAAAGACGTAATTGCAGTTGCTCAAGTGGTGTTGAAATTAGCTAGAAAACCGCTTTTAAAACCCAAACAAATTATTCATATTTAAAAGTAACATGCTGTTAGATATTCAGAATTTAAAAATCAGCTTTAGCAACAATACAGTTGTCAGCAACTTTTCATTGCAACTCAAACCTTCAAAAATTTTGGGCATCGTAGGTGAGTCTGGATCGGGTAAGTCTTTGTCGGTTTTATCTATTCTTGGCATTTTGCCTAAAAACGCCATTTTAAATTTTAAAAAATTAAATTTTGATGGTAAAGATTTGAATTTTAAAGATAAAAAGCGTCTAAGAGCTATAAGAGGTCGAGAAATTTCTATGATTTTTCAAGAACCTATGAGTTCGTTAAATCCTTCTATGACATGTGGTAAACAAGTTGCTGAGGTTTTGATTAATCATAAAATTTGCAGACCAAAAGTCGCCAAAACAAAAGTAATTGGGTTATTTAAAAAAGTGAAACTTCCAGAGCCACAAACCACTTTTAATAAATATCCTCATCAGATTAGTGGCGGACAAAAACAAAGGGTGATGATTGCTATGGCCATTGCGTGCAATCCTAAATTGCTCATCGCCGATGAACCCACAACAGCTCTAGATGTTAGCGTTCAAAAAGATATCATCGATCTATTAAAACATCTGCAACGGGAAACCAAAATGAGCATTATTTTTATCTCTCATGACTTGGCGTTAGTTAAAAATATTGCTGATGACATTATGGTGATGTATCAAGGTAAAATTGTTGAGCAAGCAACTGCCGAACAGATATTTAATAATCCACAAAAGGATTATACTAAAGCACTAATAGCAGCGAGACCACAAGTTGGAAAACGGCTTAAAAAATTACCTACCATAAAAGATTTCTCTGAACAACAATTTTCTGAGAATATTGAAACTAAAACCGAACGCCGAAGACGTCATGAAATTTTATATCGTTCAAAACCTATTATAAAAGTTAATGCCTTAAATAAAAGCTTTAAAATTCAATCCTCTTTTTTTGAAAAAGATGTTTACTTTAAAGCTATAAATAACGTGAGTTTTGATGTTTATCAAGGCGAAAAACTTGGTATAGTTGGCGAATCTGGATGTGGCAAAACCACCTTAGGTCATTTGATTACAGGGCTTTTAAAAGCTGATAGTGGTGAAATATGGTATGACAATTTAGATTTAACTCAACTTTCTGCAAAGAGTTTAAAGCCAATCAAAAAGGATATTCAAATTATTTTTCAAGATCCGTATTCTTCTTTAAATCCTAGAATGACAATTGGTGAAGCTATTGCTGAGCCTTTGAGAGTTCATCGAATTATAAAGACTCGTAAAAAGCAAAAAGAAGAAGTAAAATCTTTATTAAAAGCTGTAGGTCTATCAGAAAATCACTACACTCGATATCCACACGAGTTTAGTGGAGGTCAACGCCAACGAATAGGAATAGCTCGCTGTCTTGCTTTAAAACCAAAAATTATTATTTGTGATGAGTCTGTTTCTGCTTTAGATATATCGGTTCAAGCTCAAGTTTTAAATTTACTTGGAGATTTAAAAGAGCAATTTAATCTCACTTATTTATTTATTTCTCACGACTTATCAGTAGTTAAGCAGTTTTCGGATAGAATATTGGTTATGAAAAATGGCAAAGTGATTGAACGTGGTGAAGCCGATGAGGTTTATCTCAATCCTAAAAAAACTTATACTCGCAAACTTATAGAAGCAGTTCCTGTTTAAAATAATAAATAGGAATAGCCAATATTTATACCCCAAGACCAATCTTTATTTTTGTTTTGAGGACCAACAGGACTTAGACCATCAACAAAATCAGAATCAAAAAACATCCAACTGCTTTCTAATACAATTTCACTTTGAATATCTAATTTATATCTTAGACCAGCACGAAAATTAAAACTTAATACCGTATCACTATCTAAATTTATACCATTATCAGGTTCATTAGAAATAAACGTAGGCCAGATATTATCGATATTGCTCAAACCGCCACTTAAACTAGACTCTGCATCAGGCTTAACAAAATTAACCCCTAAACCGACACCTACATAAGGTGATATATCATAAAGAAAACTTTTGTTTCTATAACTCTTGATTGTCTTTATTTTTAAAGGGTAATATTCCAATCCGTTATTTATACCAAAATTAGTGTAGCTACCAGTCATAGAAGCTAAACGAGGATCGTCTGATTCTGGACCATAATGTTCTAAATCGGTTGACGAAAACTGGAGATTAAATCTATACTTAAAATGGTCTTGAAAATAAGATTTTCTATTTCTAAATGCAGGATTGTAATAATAACTTAATGACAAAGCTAAACCTTGATTTCCAAAGTTTGTTTCGCTATCATCACTAATGCCATAATCACTTCTCAATTGGTAAAAACCAAGATTAGCACTAAATTCATGCTCATAAAATTGAGCCTGAGATTCAAAGACAAATATCATTGGCAAAATAAACACTAATTTATTTAAAGTTTTCATTTGGGTTAGATTATTATCTTACAAATATATAAATTTACTTTAAAGCTAATATTTTTTTTTTGTAAAAAATTAATTAACAATCAGGTTTTTGCCTTAATGCCTTTTTTTTAGACAGCATAGCTTTGTTTTCAAGTCTTTTTTGCTGAGATTGTTTTGTTGGTTGGGTGGCTTTTCTTTTTTTGGGTTTTTGTAAAGCAGTGTGAAGCATCTTTTCAAATCGTTGAATCAGTATTTTTTTATTCTGATGTTGGCTTCTTGTGTCAGAGCAACTTAACTGCAAGTCTCCTTTTTTGTTGACTTTATGTTGCAAACGCCTTAAAATTCGATGTTTTTGAGCTTCATCAAGACCTTGACTTTTTTCTACAGGCCAAGAAAGATTAACTTTAGTTTCAGTTTTATTGACATGCTGACCACCAGCTCCACTGCTCAAAGCTGTTGTAAATTCTACTTCAGTAAGAATTTGTTTAAAATCCATAATCAATCTTCTTGATGTGCTGGTTTTAGTAAATCAATTACCGTTTTTACTGGGTTAAAAGTGGACAATGGCACTTCTACAAAAATACTGTGCCAATATGCCATACCGCCATTCCAAAGTCCAGGTAGCTCAAGTGCTTTAATATCTTGACCTTCAACAGATTTTTGACAAATAAAACCGCGCTTGGCATTCACAAATTCCATTAAATCAAATTTTTGACCTTTATAATCTTTTACGCCACAAACAATATCAACAGGATTGAAATGTGTAGCTTCTTTTAAAATTTGTTGCTGTTCTTTATCGGTTGAATCAACTTGAGAAGTTTCTACAATTTGGAGAGATTGCCCGCCTTTATCATCTTTGACCCAAAATGGTCCACCGCCTGGATCACCGTCATTTTTTACCATGCCACAAACTCTTATAGGTTTGTGTAATTGTTTTAAAAGTTCGCTAATCTTATTAGAAGGTGTTTTTATATTTAGATTTTCTTTAGCAAATTTTTGAACTTCTTCAATTGATTCAGCGGTTGGGTTTTGCTCTAAAGTCTTTTGAAAACCAAATATTTTGTTTTGCAAATTCAATAAAACCCCTGCTAAAATTTTTTTGGTTTCTGCCGTAATCTTTTTATCTACTTGTCTTTTGGATATGTTATCAATGTTTTTTATAAAAATTAAATCCACATCTATTGCATTTAGGTTGTGAATTAATGCACCGTGTCCGCCAGGTCTGAAAAAAAGTTGATTGTTTCTGTCTCTATAAGGCGAATTATCTAAATTAACCGCTACAGTATCGGTTGAAGGTTTTTGGTATGAAAAACTGACTTTAAAATCAATATCTTCTTGATTATGAGATTTTAAATATTGTTTTAAGGTTGCTTTAAAATCATTTTCATGCTCTTGAGAAATGGTAAAGTGCAACTGAGCTATATCATTTTTAGTTGCATAAGATTTGGCTTCTTCGAGATGTTCTTCAAAAGGCGTGAAAATTTTATCCCCATAGTTGTGAAAAGGAATTAAGCCTTTAGGTAAGGTATTTAAGTTCAATCCTTTTTCTGATAAAGAAGTTTTCAGAATTAATACGGCTTGTTCAATTTGAGTGAAATCTTCAAAGTTTTGGTAAGTCTGTTTGGCTGAGCTTAGAGCTTCTTGGTAAAACGCGAGTTGTTCTATTTTTTCTACCAATGGTTTAAGCGAAATAAAATCTTCAGTTTTTAAAAGACTTTTTATTTCTTTGTCTTTAATTTCAACTTCATTAAGAAATTGATGCAAAAGGCGAAACATTCTTGATGCTGCTCCACTGGCTGGTATAAATTTGACCACCTCAACTTGTGAAGTTTCATAGGTATTTTTGTAATGTTTCTTGTCTTCATCACTCAATTTTTTGATGCCTTTACCAAGTTGGGCATAATCTAGAATTTTTACAAATGGGATACCTATTTCAAAGGTTTTAAGCTGGTTAGACAACTCCGCTTCTGAAATTCCTTTGCTTTCAAGTTGCTTTTTGTCACTTGGAGATAGTTGCATAATTATTGGTTTGTAGTATTTTTTTCACTTCTGAAAGTCGTTTACTTAAATCGCCACTCAAAATATAAAAATTTTTATCATATTTGACAAGATAGTTTTTAAAAATCTCAAACATCTCTTGCCTTTCGTTAGGTTTATCCCTTAAATCATCGGCTTCCCAAGGTGTGTCAATATCTGTCAAAAAGTAATAATCGTAGTCGTGACTCAAAGCAATAGATTTTAATTTAGAAAAATCTTCATTTGGAAAATACACTCGTGCATAAACATAGGTTTCTAAAAGATTAGTATCGCAAAATAAATATTGATTTGATATTTCGGCCAATTGATTTTCTAAAGCAATTTGTCCTTCAGCAATTGGCATAATATCCGAAGCTTCACAGGCTTTACCGGTTTTGTCGTATTTATTTTGAAGATAATCTCTTGCAAATTCTGGTACCCATTGGGTGTTGTATTGCTCAGCTAAAGTTTTAGCTATGGTTGTTTTTCCGGTAGATTCTGGGCCGTAAAACACTACTTTAATAAGTTGGTTTTGGGTTTGTTGAGTTGTTTTTTCCATGCGTTGTAACCGTAAATTGCTATTATCGTAAAAATGACATATTGAAATGCTGAAAACACTAAGCCTTTATACAAATACAAAGGTATTGAAATGATATCACCTAAAATCCACAGTTGCCAGTTTTCAAGTTTTTTCTTTGCCATAAGCCACATTCCTAAGAAGAAAATAGCTGTTGTTATGGTATCAACATAAGCTGTCCAAGAATTCCATTTATCAAATATGCTATAAATTATGGCGACAAAAATTAGCGTTGCAACAAATATAATAGTCGAGATTTTATACTCTTGTTTAGTTTCTATTTTAGTGATGGGAATAAAATGGTTTTCATCAACTTTTTGAGTCCAAATATACCAACCATAAATACTCATCATAAAGTAATAGGCATTAATCATCATATCGCCAAGCAGACCATATACCAATAGAATATAAACAAAAATAGCTGTGCTGATAATACCAGTAGGAAAAACTAAGATGTTGTCTTGTTTAGAAAACCAAACACTCATCAAACCAAACAGACTACCAATAATTTCGAGAATAACTAAGTGTTGCGGTGTGTTTTCGTATTGTTGAAAAAACCATTCAAAAATCGGGCTCATAGTCTTTTCGGTTGGATTTTACAATTTTGATGTATAAAACACCGTGTTTAACGGCTTCTAAAGCGGTTTCAATTTCTGTATTTAAAACTTTCATCACGGCATGGTAATTTCCATAAACTTGAGTGCTTAACGGATTTTCTTTAATGTGTAAACCGCTGTTTCTCAAGGCTGTGATTAAATTTATTATAGGTTGTTCAAAATCATCTTGAAGTGGCGAAAAGGTCAACTCGACTGAAATATCCATAGTTTTTTTATTCAAAAATATAATATTTTAAAGGTTTTGAGCACTATTATATTTCAAAATAAATTTTATATTCACGCAACTATAAAGGGATTTTGCACTCTATTTTATAGAATTAAGTAGATTTAAACCTGTAAACACTTTAATATGAAACATTTAATTATTTGTTTCCTGTTAAATGCCAAAGGAAAATATAAAGTCTTGAGCATAACAGGAAAAATTAAAATTGATGGTGGTTGACCATAGACTAAAAATGTAAAAAGTTTAAAACAACAGCAAAATAATGTTTAACCGAATTAGCCCAAAAAAAAGCTCGCCTTCATTGACGAGCTTTTTTTATTTCAATTCTTAAGCATTGATTACCAAATTTTAACTGGATTAACCAATCTTTTGTGTTAGCGTTATTAAGCTATTCAAGATCAAAATGCTTCTGATTAAAAGTTTGTTTGTAGTTTTTCTGGTTTTAACATTTTAAAGCTTAACTAAAACTAATTGGTCAGTTTCACCATCAGATTCAACATTAATCAAGGCAAGTGTCAGTGTATCAAAGCTTACTACGTCCCAGCCTTCATCTAATTCGTCAAAATCTGAATTGTCAAAAACCAAGTCAAATTTAATAACACCTTCATCTATTGTAGCCGTCCATTGCCCTACTTGTTGAAAAGTTCCACTGCCGTCATTCTCTACAAAGATTGTATTATCTAAGTTAAATCTAAAAACATCACCATCAAAACTGGTATTGGTAACCCCATCATCAAGTAGTGAGGAAACTATAAAATCTCCACTGGTAATAAAGTCAGTAAACGCATCCAAGTCTTGAGGGTTTCCATTGCCCGGATCATCATCGGCAACATTATTAAATAGTAAAGGCTCAAAACAACTAGAAGAAAGACCATTGAATGTTATATTAAACTCAGCATTGGAATTGATAAACTGAGTTGTCCCTTCAATATCGGCTTCAATGGGGTATTCAAACTGATAGAAAAACCCATTTTGACTTAAGTCTTTTAAAAAATTAAATAATTGGGCACGATTGTTTATCGTTTGTGTATCTATAAATGTATTAGAAAGATCAAAAAATTGCAGTGAGATCGGAAAAACAAGTTCTACACAATTGACTTCTTCTGAAGCATTTAAGCTTTGTAAAAATTGAGAAAGTTCACTTTGTGAATTGATAGTTTGAGAATTGTAATTGACTGTTGAAACCGTTGCTGGAAAATTTAATACTATATCATCTTCAATAGATGTGGCTTCAAGCACGTCAATCAAGTTTTGATAATCTGCGGTGTTATTCATGCTGACATTAGTCGTAGAATTTACGGTGACTTCAAACGGAAAATCAACTCTGATTTTACTGGAGTTGTCGATAAAATTATCAAATGCAGTCGGGTTTTGTGTCAGCCGTTTTAGATTATTAGTCAGTGCTGAATTGACACTCAAGCCATTTTCGTTATTAACGATTTCAGTATTATCTTCGTTTTGGCAAGCGATGAGCATGAGTAGAAAAAAAAATAAAAGGTGGTTTTTCGTCATATAAAATTCAAATTTAATTATATTTCTCACATATAAAACATTTCAAAATAGATTTACCCTAAAAAGTAGGGTAAACTTATTTTGAGTTGTTTTTAAAATAGGTAAATATTAAAAATTGTATGGCTGTAAAATCTTTGGATAACGTCTGTCAGGACAAAATTTACGCTTCGGTATTTGAAAAATATGCTGATGACATCAATCGGTTTTTCTTTTACAAATACGGCAATCAAGTTGCAGCTGAAGAAGCTGTGCAGGAAGCTTTTATTAAACTTTGGGAAAATTGTAAAACGGTGCCTGTAGAAAAAGCCAAATCCTATTTGTTTACGGTTGCTAATAATATTTCGCTTAATGCGATAAAACACCAAAAAGTGGTTTTAAAATATGCCAAAGAACAACCCCAAAAAAAGGAAGACCGACAAGACCCCGTCTATAAGTTAGAAGAAGAAGAATTTAAACAAAAATTGCAACAAGCTATAAGCGAATTAAAACCTAAACAACGCAGCACTTTTTTATTACACAGAATAGATGGTAAAACGTATAAGGAAATTGCAGAAATTGAAAATGTCAGTGTAAAAGCCATAGAAAAACGAATGAGCCAAGCACTAACCCAACTCAGACAACATATTGAACAAATATAAAAGATTATGACGATGAAAACTACAAATACTTTAGCCCAATGGATAGATGGACAATCTGATTTTCCAGATGATGTTGCTGATCGTGAAGTTTATGAAAACATTAAGCATTATTCCGCTCAGCTTGAAGCCCCAACACTTGATAAAACTAAAGTTTTTGAGAACATTAAAAAAGCTCAAAGCTCTAAAAAATCAACCATTAAACCGTTTGTTTTTAAAATAGCGGCCATCTTGGTTTTAGCCATAGGTCTGCTCGTGCTTTTAAAAGAATTTACTGTCAATTCCTATAAAACCTTAACAGCACAAACCCAAAGCATTCAATTGCCAGACCAATCGGAAGTGCTTTTGCAACCCGGCTCAAGCCTGAGTTATAATCAATATTTTTGGTTTATAGACCGTGAAGTCACCCTTCAAGGTGAAGCTTTTTTTGAAGTGGCAAAAGGCAAAACCTTTACTGTAAACACGCATCACGGAAAAGTAAAAGTACTTGGTACTAAATTTAACGTTAAATCTTTTAATGATGAACTCCACGTTGTTTGTTACGAAGGTCGCGTTGAAGTTTCACAGAACAATGTTTCTGAAGTGATTACTCCTAATGAGTTTATAGTTTTAAGTGATGGTGAAATTACAATTAAAGACAGCATTCAATTAAAAGAATTACCCTCAACATCTGCATATTACCAAATCATAAATTCAAATTTTGATACTTTGATTAAGGATGTTGAACGCTACTATGGTGTAGAAATTAATTCTAAACAAATTAAAACGGATAAAAACTTTACTGGACAATTACCAAAAAATAATATACACAAAACTTTAGATATCATTTCCAAAACTTATCAATTGCAATACAAGTCTATCAACGAAAATAATTTTATTTTTGTTGATGATGAAGGACATTAAACTTTGCTTCTATGTTTTGGTGTTATTGGTACCGATTCTATCAATTGCACAAAATCAAATACCGCTGGTAGATTACCTCAACCGCATAGAAAATGAAAAATCTGTGCGGTTTAACTATATACAGCAAGAGCTCAGGACTTTAGAAATAACTTCATTTGACACCAGTCAAACCTTAAAAAAAATACTCAATCAAGTTTCTATACAACTCCCTGTTGCCTTTGAATGGGTTGATGATACCAATATTGTTGTTAAACGCTTAAACCAATTTTATTGCATAAAAATTTTATCTGAAGACCTTAATCAAACCTTGAATAATGTTTATGTAGAATCTCAAGACAACATCTTTAAAACCTATCAAAATGGAACCGTCTTTTTTTCCAACAAACCAAACACCAAAACACTAAAACTTTTCAAAAAAGGTTATGCCGTCAAAGAAATTGATGTTGAAAGTCTAGAACCCAACGACTGTAAAATTGTAAAATTAACGCGCCAAATCAATTTAGATGAAATTCAGCTTGTTGGCTATTTAACCAAAGGTCTCAACCTCAACTCAGATTTATCTATAAGTCTAAATCCTAAAGAATTTGGAATTCTTGCAGGCTTAACTCAACCTGATGTTTTACAAACTATGCAGTTTTTGCCAGGCATAGTGAGTTTAGACGAGCGGATTTCCAACATCAATGTGCGAGGCGGCACACACGATCAAAATTTATTTCTTTGGAACGGTGCTCGACTCTATCAAACTGGACATTTTTTTGGGATGATATCCGCTTTAAATCCATCAATTGCTCATCAAGTCGACATTTATAAAAATGGTAGCTCCGCCTTTTATACCGAGGGATTATCTTCCGTGGTAGATATCTCGTCAACGGCAAAACCCCTTGACCAATCTGAATTTGAAATTTTTGCCAATTTTTTGGAAACTGCCGGAAAAGCTGACATTGCTTTATCAAATCAATCACAGCTGAGAGTGGCTGGTCGATATGCTTTTTCAGACATTTTTGACACCCCAACTTTTGAAAATTATTACAATAAAATTTTTCAAAACACCGAAGTTTCAAGCATAAACACAAATGAAAATTTAAGGTTGTCATCTGATGTAGATTTACAGTATTACGATGCCAATCTACAGTTTCAAACAGCTTTTAACGACAACACAACATGGCAAATTAATGCCATGGCCATTTCAAATGAACTCTTGTTTACCGAAGAAAATATCAACACCCAAGACCAAAAAGAGAACAACCTAACCCAAGAATCTTATGTTGTTTCTACAAAGCTTGATAAAAATCTATCTAAAAAAATTGCACTATCTGGTTTAGCCTTTTTTTCATATTATACACTTGAAGGTCAAAATGCTTCAGCCTTAAACAATCAATTGCTCAATCAAACCAATGAGGTTTTAGATTTTGGCGTAAAATTGAGAAGTGATTTTGAACATTCTAAACAATACAAATTCAGCTTGGGTTATCAGTTTAATGAAATCGGGATTAGAAATGATAATATCGTCAATATACCAGAAGTTGAAATTCGGCAAAAATCAGTTTTGCAAACCCACGCTGGTATAGCTGAATTTAAAGCGTCAAATTTTGATCATAAACTCAAAACAACTTTAGGCTTACGTGCTAATTACTACGATAAGTTTTCTGAGTTCAAGTTTGAGCCTCATCTCAACATGTCTTATGCTATCAGTCCGAGTTTTGATGTGATATTATTGGCAGAGCAAAAACACCAAGTGACTGCTCAAGTGATTGATTTACAAAACGATTTTTTTGGGATTGAAAAGCGGCGTTGGGTTCTCGCTGATGAAAACGAAATTCCTATCCAACGTTTAAGACAAGTAGAAATTGGTCAAGTATTTAAGAAAAAATCTTGGTTGCTCACAGGAAATGTGTTTTATAAAAAAATAGAAAGCATTACTTCAGCCAGTCAAAATTTTCAAAATCAGCTTGAATTTTTACAGCTTTCTGGCGACTATCAAACCTATGGTGCTGAGTTTTTAGTGCAAAAGCAATTTCAAAATTTTAGGCTATGGCTCAACTACACCTATAATGATAGCGAATATCAATTTGACAATTTTTTACCTTCTGTTTTTCCTAATAATTTTGAAACTTCGCATCAAACAGAAACAGGTTTGAGCTACACTACACCAAGAGTAAAATTGAGTCTTAGTGGACGATTTTATACAGGAAGACCAACTACGCCAATAAATGAAAATACACCGATTTCAAACCCTGACACAAATCCAGACATTAATTTTTTAGATCCCAACTCAGACAATATCACGGAATATACGCAGATTAATTTTACAGGAAGCTACACGGTTTTATGGCCAAAATTTAAAACAGAAATAGGCTTGGCAGTTTTAAATCTGTTTAACAAAAATAATACGACCAACCAGTTTTTCCGATTAAGTAACAATACTTTAGAAGTAGAACGAATTGAAAATCAAAGTTTGGAATTTACACCTAATGCTTTCGTTAAAATTAACTTTTAGCATAAACAATATTTATTTTTAATTTTAGTAGGGTGATTCCATTTTAAATTGTTTTAATAATGAACTCAAAAAAAAAATTAATTATGAAAACAATCAGTAAATTATTAATGTTCGTCTTTTTTGTAAGTCTAATTGCATGTTCTGACGATGATAGTTTAGCAGATGCTAACAACGTAAATGATCCTACAAACGCCCAAAAAAGCAGTTTAACCATCAAAGCAACTTCAACCTTTAATCCAACCTCGGGGCGCTCAGCAACATTTGCTAATGCAAATTTAGAAATCGATCAGTTTCTGATTAATATCAAAAAAATTGAATTTGAATACGCCAATTTTAACGGCAATTCAAATGATGATAGCAGTGGAAATGATGACGATGATGATAACGATAGTGATGATGACAATGATAACGACGATAACGGCAATGGCGATAGCGATGAAGACGATATTCAATTAACTTTTGACCAATTACCTTTAGAAATTCAAAACTACATTTCTACCAATCATCCTAATGATCCATTTTGCAAAGCTGAAGAAGAAAATGCATTAAGCGATGACCCTTATCGCTACAAGGTTGAGTTAGCAAGTGGATTAGAACTTTATTTTAAACCAGACTTCTCGCTTTATGCTCAAGAGCAAGATGATAGTCCTTGTAATAGTAGTAGCGGTAGCAACAACAATAATTCTAATAGTTTTGGTGATGACGATGAGTTTCAGCTTGCAGGACCTTTTGAAATCAATTTATTAGACAATGATACAAACACTATTGTCAATGTTGAAATACCCCAAGGTGAATATGAAGAAGTACAATTTAAAATGGATAGAAGTCTTGACCCTGGCTCAATTTTATTTCAAAAATCTATTATGATTACGGGAACTTTAAACGGCATGCCAATGACGTTTTATCACACCTTTGATGAAGACTTTGAAGTAGATTATGAAGATGCTGGTCAAAATCTAATTATTAATAATAGTAATAACAACGAAGTTACTTTCAATTTTGATCTTAATGCTGTAGTAAACACCGTCAATTTTGATGCGGCAGTAGATGGCAATGGCGATGGCAGTATAGAAATTAGCCCAGTTGACCCTGACGGCAATAATATGCTTGCTAATCAGATTAAAAATGCAATAGTTCAGTTTGCTGAGCTTATTGACTAATCAAGCTTTTTAAAAAAAATTAACCCAACTTGATTCATAAACAAGTTGGGTTTTTTATATTGAAGATTTAAATGGGAGTTATTAATCAATAGCAAATCGCCACCCATGAGGGTCTTCAGTTCTATTATATTGAATATCCTGTAATTTAGATTTAAAGAAAACATTATAAGGACTTTCAACCTCAGGTAGCTCGTGATATTTGTTTTGGTATTCAAAACCGGTTACTTGGGCAATGGTTGCAGCAGTACCAGCGCCAAATATTTCTTTTAATTCACCTTTTTCAGCGGCCTCAACAATACGTTTTACCTCTACTGGTCCGACTTCAACATCAATTCCATTATCTTTAGCCAATTGAATGACACTTGCTCGCGTCACTCCTTTCAAGATTCTCTCATTGGTAGGAGCAGTAACCAATTTATCATTTATTCTAAAGAAAATATTCATCGTTCCGGCTTCTTCTAAATACTCGTGTTTATCAGCGTCTGTCCAAATAACTTGTTCATAGCCTTTTTCTTTGGCTAAATTGGTTGGGTAAAATTGAGCGCCGTAGTTTCCTGCTGCTTTTGCAAAACCAACACCACCGCTGGCTGCACGACTGTATTTTTCAGAAAACAAAACTTTTACAGGCTTATTGTAGTAAGCTTGAGCTGGACAAGTAATAATCATAAATCTATAACTGTCTGACGGTGCTGCAGCTACACCATTTTCTGTAGCAATCACAAATGGACGAATATAAAGCGAATTACCTTGACCTTTTTTTATCCAATCAGAATCAAGTTTGAGAAGAGTTTTTAAACTTTCAAAAAAATATTCTTTTGGAAACTCAGGAATAGCCAACCGTTTAGACGATTTATTGATGCGTTCAAAATTTCGCTCTGGTCTAAACAACCACACTTGATCATTGTCATCTTTAAAAGCTTTCATCCCTTCAAACACTGCTTGACCATAGTGAAAAGCTTTAGATGATGGTTCAAATTCCATCGGACCGTAAGGCACAATTTGAGGACGTTGCCACTTACCGTCAACAAAGTCGCAATACATCATATGATCTGAATAAACTTTACCAAAAGGTAAATTGTTAAAATTGACTTCGTTAATTTTTGATTGTGAATTTTTTTTGATGTCTAAAAGTGCAGCTTTTGTTTCCATTTGTTTATTTTTGTATTCGCAAATATAATTGTTTTCAATCAGTTTTTTATTTGCTCATATATTAAATTTATCTTATAATTAAGCCCTCAAAATACATTAAAATTATGAAATATTCAATAATAAGCCTATTTTTTTTAATATTTGTTTCTTGTAAAGATGCTCAAAAACAAACTGATCAGTTAGTTGAGAAGCAAAAAAAAGAGCTTACAAAAACTGCTGATCAAAAGTTTTTTGGAGAGAAATTTGACATTTCAAATCAGATTGAATCTCAAAAAATATTGAGTACCTATAACCAAATGAAAGTTGGTGATACTATAGAAATCACTTTTGCTTCTAAAGTCAATTCTGTTTGTAAAAAGAAAGGTTGCTGGATGAGATTAGAATTACCTGATGGGCAAGAAACCTTTGTCCGGTTTAAAGATTATGGTTTTTTTGTTCCAAAAGATATAGAAAATCAAACGGCTATTGTTCATGGCAAAGCCTTTGTGCAAGAGACTTCTGTAGAAGATTTAAAACACTACGCCAAAGATGCAGGCAAGTCTAAAGAAGACATTGTAGCCATCACTGAGCCTGAACTAAGCTACAGTTTTGAAGCTGATGGAGTTTATTTGCAATAGTTTCTGGTTTCTGGTTTTCTGGAATCGCTTAAGCTCTCGGGATCTTTGACTTGTTTGTTTCTGGTTCAAAGTCATTATGCGTTTGTCATTGAAGTTATATTTTAACTTGATATTTCTAAATTGAAAAAACAAATCATCACCACCGCTGATGGTTCTAAAACCATTTACTTTCCTGAATGGAATGAGAGTTATCATTCCAAACACGGTGCTATACAAGAAGCTCAACACGTTTACATCAAATCTGGTTTAGATTTTAGATGCAAAAGAGATAAAGCTACAAATTTAACCTTATTGGAATTTGGCTTTGGCACAGGACTCAATGCTTTTCTATGTTTGATTTATGCCAACGCAAATCAAGTAAATTTAACCTACCATAGCATTGAGAAATTTCCACTAAATCAATCCGAAATCAATAGTGTTAATTACGCTGAAATTTTAAAATTAAACCCATCAGAATTCAATTATTTACATTCTATTGAGTGGGAAAAATCAGTTAAAATTCATGATTATTTTCAACTTAAAAAAATTAAAACCGATTTTGAAAATTTTAAAACTGATGGTAAATATGATGTTATATTTTTTGATGCTTTTGGTCCGAGAATTCAACCAAAACTTTGGACAAAACCCATTTTACAAAATTGTTATAATATGATGTCTGAAAATGGAGTTTGGGTAACGTATTCTTGTAAAGGAAGTGTGAAACGAGATTTACAAAACATTGGTTTTCAAGTTGAAAAAATCGCTGGACCACCTGGTAAACGTGAGATGTTAAGAGCTACAAAATTTTAGGTTTAAGGTTTAGGATTGATATCTATAAATTTAAAGCCGTTAAATCTCTTGCAAAGATGCCAAGTCGCAAAGTTTAAGCTTCTATAACTTTCAATATATCATCAAGGCCTAAACCGTATTTTTCAAACAATTCATCGGTGTTGCCGTGTGAAATAAATTTGTCTGGCAAACCCATAGTTTTGACTTCAATATCAGGATGATGTATTGCTAAATATGCTTGAATAGATTCACCAAAACCGCCTATTACAACGCCATCTTCAAGTGTGATGATTTTTTTATAATCTTTTGCTATTTCGTCCAAAGTATCAGTATCTAAAGGTTTTACAAATCTCATATCGTATAAACCGATATTTTTATTTGATTTTTTTATAGCTTTTTCAGCCAACCAACGCATTTTCCCTAAACTTAAAATAGCGATATTTTCTCCTACTTTGATGCTTTTGGCTTTGCCTATTGAGACAGTTTGAAACTTCATATCTAATTGCTCTACATCACTTTTGCCTCTTGGATATCTTATAATTATGGGGTTTTTTAATCCTAAACTAGCAGTATATAGCAAATTTTTTAAGTCTTCAGCACAAGAAGGCGAAGCAATAATTAAGTTGGGAATGCCTTTTAAAAAACCTATATCAAACACACCGTGGTGTGTAGCTCCATCATTTCCAACTATACCTGCTCTATCTACACAAAAAACAACTGGCAGGTTTTGTAGAGCCACATCGTGAATTAATTGGTCATAGGCTCGTTGTAGAAACGTAGAATAAATCGTGCAAAACACTTTAAAGCCTCGTGTGGCTAACCCTGCTGAAAACGTGATGGCATGCTGTTCGGCTATACCCACATCAAAAGCGCGCTCTGGAAAAACCTCCATCATATATTTCAACGAACTCCCAGTGGGCATGGCTGGTGTAACTCCAATAATTTTTTCATCTTGTTCAGCCAAATACAGAAGCGTTTTGCCAAAGACATCTTGATATTTTATTCGATTGTCTTCAGAAGCTATGTTGAACGTTTTTCCTGTGATTTTATCAAATCTACCAGGGGCATGATATTTAACTTGCTCAATTTCTGCTGATTTTAAACCTTTTCCTTTTTTGGTCATGACATGTAGAAATCGCGGACCTTTGATTTGTTTTAGGTCATTAAAAGCTTTGATCAAAGCAGATATATCATGACCATCAATCGGTCCAACATAGGTAAAATTTAAAGCTTCAATAATATTAGATTGCTTAGGTTTATAGCCTATTTTAGCTTTGGTTAGATAATTTTTTAATGCCCCAACACTTGGATCAATTCCAATGGCATTATCGTTAAGAATAACGAGAAAATTGGCAGAAGTTACGCCTGCATGATTTAGACCTTCAAAAGCCATTCCAGAAGCAATAGATGCATCGCCAATCACAGCAATGTGCTCTCTTTTTAAGTTACCTTCGAGCTTAGATGCTATCGCCATTCCCAGAGCTGCAGAAATTGACGTTGAACTGTGACCAACCCCAAATGCATCATAAGGACTTTCTTCTCGAGAAGGAAAACCTGAAATGCCACCAAGCTGTCTATTGGTGTGAAATTTATCCCGACGACCCGTTAATATTTTATGACCGTAAGCTTGATGGCCGACATCCCAAATCAATTGGTCGTCTGGTGTGTTAAACACATAATGAAGTGCAATGGTCAATTCAACGGTTCCTAAACTTGCTCCCAAATGACCACCATACTTAGAGACTATATCTATAATAAATTGTCTTAATTCTTTTGCAACATCACTCAAATTGTCTTGGGAAAGTTGACGAAGATCTTGTGGTGAATTGATATTTTTTAAATACTCTTCTTTCATTTAAACAAAGATATAGCTTGATTTTGTATTTTTAGACAATGAAAACAGAATTTGATGACACTTATTTTATGCAAAAGGCTTTAGATGAAGCCGAAATAGCTTATGAAAAAGGAGAAGTCCCAGTTGGAGCAGTAATTGCAATTGACAAAACCATCATAGCGAGAGCACATAACCTCACCGAAACTTTAAACGATGTTACGGCTCATGCCGAAATGCAAGCCATCACTTCAGCAGCCAATTATCTCGGCGGTAAATATTTGAATCAATGCACTTTATATGTCAGCTTAGAACCCTGCCAAATGTGTGCTGGTGCGTTGTATTGGAGTCAGTTGAAGAAATTGGTTTACGCCGCTAGTGACCACAAGCGTGGTTTTGTGATTATGCAAACCCAGCTTCACCCTAAAACTGAAGTTAAAAAAGGAATTTTAGAGCAAAAAGCTTCACATTTGATGAAAAAATTCTTTTTTGAGAGAAGAAAGTAATAAGCCTTATAAAACATAATATTTTATGAAATTTTACCTATTAACTTTTCATAACAACAAAGTCTCTAAAGTTATTTCTGTTTACAAAAAACGTATTAGTATTATAATTGTTTATAAAAGTTTTTGAAATTTTAGCTTTTTTAGCTGGGTTCCATTTGAATTCGAAAGCTTGAAGCTCTTGACTGATTTCCTCTATATAATCGATTTCCTGTTGTTGAGTAGTCCTCCAAAAATAAGAGTTTGCTAAACTATTTTTGTATTCAATTTGTTTTATTCTTTCAGCGACAAGAAAATTTTCCCACAAAGCACCTACATCAGTTCTAAGTTGAACCTTGTTCATACTCCCAATTATAGCATTTCTAACACCATTATCATAAAAGTAAATTTTCTTTCCTTTTTTAATTTCATTTCTAAGGTTTCTGCTAAAGCTAGGTAATTTAAATATCACGTATCCTTTTTCTAAAATAGAGATGTATTTTTCAACCGTATTTCGGTCTATACCAACCAGCTGACTAAGTTCGTTGTAATTGACTTCACTACCAACCTGAAGTGCCAGAGCATTGATCAGTTTGTCTAAGACTTCAGGTTTTTTAACACCTCCATAAGCCAGAATATCTTTATATAAATAACTATTTACTAAATCCTTAAGAATTTGAATTTCTTCTCCTTGGTTATTTAAAACATCAGGATACATACCATAAACAAGCCTGTCTTCAAGTTGTTTTTCTGCGGATAAATAGCCGACTTGATCTTCAAATTCTTCCCAACTTATAGGCAGTAATTTGTATTCCCATTTTCTACCTGTAAGCGACTCATTAAATTCATCATAAATATAAAATGAAGAGGAGCCACTTATCCAAAGTTGAACATCTTGAAATTGATCTATAATAATTTTCGCAGTAAGTCCTATATTGTTTATTCTTTGAGCTTCATCTATAAATACAATCTTTTTATTTTTAAGCAAACTTCTTATTTGATCGGTATTTGGCGTATCTAACAGCGTTCTCGTAGCAGGGTCGTCACCATCAAAAAACAAAAAATCCTCATGACTAATCAATTCTTTTATCAGTGTCGTTTTACCTACTTGCCTTGGTCCAACTATAATGATTGCCTTGCCTCGGTTTAATTTAGTCTTGATGTTTTCTGCTATGGTGCGTTTTATCATTTTTAATTAAAAATAAAGATGTATTCAAAAGTAACAAAAATCACATAAAAACATAATATTATATGAATTAAATCACATAATATTATAATATTTTATGAAATTATGTTTAAATATCTTCAAAAACGGTTCCCATAACAACAACATCAGCTCCAGCTTTGTAAGCCATTTCTCGTTGTTTTTCAGTTTTGATGCCACCACCAACGATTATAGGAAGTTCGACTTTTGTCTTTACAGCTCTTATAATTTCTGGCTTGACTGGAAAGTTAGCACCACTACCAGCTTCAAGATAAATCAATCGTTTGCCCGTATATTGTGCAGCAAGACAAGTATCTACGATTAAATCAATATCAGCTTGAGAAATAGCTTTGGTATTAGTGATACGTTCGGTTGTGCAGGTTTTTCCGCCATCTATCAAAATATATCCCGTCGGTATAATTTCAAGATTTGTATGCCTTAAATGTTTTACCGATTTGACTTGTTGATGTATCAAATATTCGGGATTGCTACCAGACATTAAACTCAAAAACAACAAAGCATCGGCATATCTTGTGATTTGATTGATATTTCCTGGAAAAAGAACAACAGGTAAAGGACTCAATTTTTTGATTTCTTTTACAACTTCTTCTGTTTTTCCACTTTCAACTTGACTGCCTCCAACAAAGATATAATCAGTGCATTCAGGAATAGTTTGAAGTAATTTTAAAATAGTATTGACTTCAGTTTTATCGGGATCGATTAAAATAGCAAATGATTTAAGATTAGCTATTTGCTTAGATTTTAAGTCTTTTAGTATGTCAACTGCTGAAATCATAGATTTTGCCCAGACAATTTTTTATATATTTCTAAAGCTTTGCTATCGCTCAAAGAAGCAATTTGGCTACACAATTCTATCAACCATTCTTCGGTTTGTAAATTTTCAAATTCAAAATCTTTTAAAAATGCTTTGATAATAACTTTGTCAAAATGATTAGCTCTGTGGGTTTTACTGTTTTCAACTGCTTGGCTAAAATGTTCTAAAATTTCAGTAATTACACGGTAGCCAACAGTTTCTTTTTCAAGCACTTCCTGACTTTGATAGATATTGTTAACACTGATTTGAATAATATCTTCAATTTGTGCTTTGTAGGGCAAAAGTTCAATTAAAGGTTTGTCTAATTGACCAGCTCTAATGCGTTCTTCGTTTTGGATAAAAGCTTTAACTGCATCTTCAATCAATCGACCTATGGCTAAAGATCTCAAATAGCTCACACGATTTTTAGTTGTTGACAATTTGTAATATTTGTCTTTATCGATACGTGTATTGATTAATTTTGAAAGATATTCTAAAGCAAATTCTTCAGGAATTAAACCGAGATTGATACCGTCTTCAAAATCGATAATCGTGTAACAAATATCATCAGCTGCTTCTACTAAATAAGCCAAAGGATGTCTGATAAAGTTAGCGTTTTTAGCATCTTTCAAGCCTAATTCATCAGCAACTTCATCAAACAATTTCTTTTCAGCTTTAAAAACGCCATATTTTTTACGCGAGACGTGTTTTGAAGTCTCCAAAGGAAATGAGGCTCTTGGGTATTTAGTAAACGTTCCTAAAGTAGCATAAGACAAACGTAAGCCACCAAAGCTACCGTGTTTGCTATCGGTCAAAAGCTTAAATCCGTTGGCATTACCTTCAAATTTTATCAAATCTTGGTAAGCCCAATCAGAGATTTCAGATTTAAAGCGTTGACCTTTGCCACGATCAAAAAAAGCACCGATGGCTTTTTCGCCTGAATGCCCAAAAGGTGGATTACCAATATCGTGTGCTAAAGCAGCTACAGCAACAATAGCTCCAAAATCGTTAAAATGATGACCTAAAGTTGTTTGTAAATGCGGGTATTTTTTAATAATGGCTTTACCTGCTTGACGCCCCAGCGAGCGACCAACCACAGAAACTTCTAAACTATGTGTCAATCGCGTGTGAACAAAGTCGGTTTTAGATAATGGAATGACCTGTGTTTTGTCTTGCAAACTGCGGAAAGCCGAAGAAAAAATCACACGGTCATAATCTACTTCAAAGCCTAAACGGGTATCGTCTTGTTCTTTGCGTAAGCGTTTTGTGGTATCGCCTTGACGTTTGAGCGATAAAAGCTGTTCCCAATCTAACATTTTAATTATTTAGATTGCTAAAATACAGTTTTTGATGGATGTTTTGGGTATTGAAATTTGGAAAATAGATTTTAATAATAATCAAGAACTGCAAGTCCGAGCAATAGGGATAGATTATTAAATAGGTTTGTTTCGTGCCACGAAAGTTGATGATTTCAATAAGATTTTTACGAGCTTTTATTCGGTAGATGATACAATTGTTTGCAGGTTTTTCAAAGATTCTGTATGTACGAGAGACATTTAAAATAACTTTCACAGTTGACTTAAAAACTTGTATTATTAACTCTTTTTTTGATCAACCTTTCTGCAAAGGATTAAAAACTTAGAAAATAAACTTTCCAATTATTAGAAATTGATTATTTTGAAAAAAATACTTATATGAAATCTTTAAAATCTTTTGCCATTGTTGTTGTGCTGTTTTTTTCACAGACACTATTTGCTCAAAATGAAGAAATTAAGCTAAAAGTTGACTATAAAATTAGTAAATGGCATCAAGCTGCCGCAGAAGCCGATTTAAAAACCTATCAAAATCTAATGACCGAAGATGCTGTTTTTATTGGCACCGACGCCACTGAATATTGGCAAGGTCAAGCATTTATTGATTTTGCTAAACCCTATTTTGACCGAGGTAAAGCTTGGACGTTTCACAAATTAGAACGCCATATTTATATTGGTAAATCAAAACAAACAGCTTGGTTTGACGAACTGCTCGATACACAAATGGGTATTTGCAGAGGTTCAGGGGTTTTGGTTCAGGTAGATGGAGAATGGAAAATTAAGCATTATGTTTTGTCTATCACTATTCCTAATGACAATGTTGATGAGGTCAAAGCTTTGAAAGATGAGTTTGACGAAAAGTTGATTGATATTTTAAAAAAATAACTACTGACTAAAATACTGCTCGAGCTCTTTTAAAGTAGCTTCATCAGTTTTGATGTCTTTTACCACTTCTCCTTTTTCTAAAACCACTATGCGTTTGCAAACATCGGTCACGTGCATTAAGTCGTGACTTGAAATGAGCACTGTGGTTTGTTGTTGTTGGGTCAATTCACTGAGTATTTTCTTTAAGCGGATTTGTGTTGTCGGGTCAAGGTTGGCAAAAGGTTCATCTAAAATAATCACTTCAGGATTGCCAATTAAAGCCGCAACAATGCCGACTTTCTTCTGGTTCCCTTTAGATAAATCTCTTAAATATTTCTTTTGATTCAATATTTCATCGTGAAAGAAATCTTCAAAACCAGCGAGCAAATCATCAACTTCAGATTTTTCTACGCCTCTTAAATCGCCGATGAAATAGAAGTATTCTTCTGGTGTGAGATAGCCAATCAAAAAACTTTCATCTATAAAAGCTGAAGTATAAGGTTTCCAATCTTCACTTTGGCTCACTACAATATCGCCATTGGTAATTTGACCAGTTGTAGGTTTGATTAAATCAAGCAATAAACTAAACATTGTGGTTTTTCCCGCACCGTTATTGCCAACCAGCCCAAAGTTTTGTCCTTTGGGAATATTCAATTCCTCAACTTTTAAAACTTCTACGCCGTTGTAAGATTTACTGATATTTGAAATGTTAATCATAGTGTTTTATTTTTTTTCATCAAAAGCTGCTATGGTTTTATATTTCTGTTTTTGATAAAGCTTTTCGATAAGGTCTAAAAATTGATTTTGAAAAATTAATCCCAGTAAACCACTTAAAACCAAGGCAATAATACCCGCATCAAAACTGATAAATTTATATGGGATATAAAAAATGATGATTGGGGCTAAAATTTTAGGTAAGCTAATTAAGAGTTGCGTAACATTAAAACCATTAGTGTTTTGAAAAGCTTTAGCCTTGACGTTGAGTTCAACAGGCACGCGATTTAAAGCACCGCCATATAAGGTGATAAATGAATTTAATCCAATATTAAAAGATGCGCCAGCTAAAATTAATTTGTATATATCCCAACCAAAATAAAGATATGGTAAACTTAATATGGTAGATACCACAACGGCAAATATCATCAAAACCAATTTTGATTTCAAATATTCTCGATACGGAATATTCTGACTCATCATTAACTTGTAGTATTCGCTATCCCAAGACGGCACTAACTGCCCGAATGTTAATAAAAAACCACCTGTTATAAACATTGACGCAAAGGCCAACATAGCCGGCGAATCTTTGTAAACATCCATAGTGAAAAAGAATAAGCCATAAAATAAAAAGAAAAAAGACGTCAGTAAAACTTGCTTAGGTCTGGCATTTCTGAGAATGAGTTTGATATCGTTTTTTAAGAAAGGAGCAATCTTGCCAAATTTATCTACAAATTTCAAGTCTAAAGCTTTGACTTTTTCGGCTTTTTTAGAAATAGCACCGTCAATGTAAAAGTGATTTAAATAGTATTGATAATTAGCATAAAACGCTAAAGCCATTAATAGAATAGGTAATAAAATCCAAATCGGTTGACTATACATGCCATAAAAAAAGATTTGTGCATAAGCTGTAATATCAAATATTTCGTAGCGTTGAAGTCCTATAAATGCTAAGACTAAACCGACGATTATAAAGAAATAGATGTTGGTTTTATTGATGAGATAAACGGTAAAATTATTGAGAAATATCAATGCTAAAACCCCAAAAAACCAAGCGGTAACGTATAATGGATGGTAACCTTTGACTATCAGAGTTATACTAAAAGGGATAAAAAATAATAAAGGCAAAATATTAAAAAAAGAAAGGATTGTTTTGCCCAGTAAAAACTGAACCACTTTTTTACGTTTGATAGGTATAATCAATAAAGGTTTGATATTGATGACGGGCATTTGTTGGATAAAATACCTAATCCCAAGATCAAATAAGAACCAGTAAATTAAATATTGATTTAAAGTTAAAAGCGGATCAACTTCTGGAATGGCCTTTTGAAGTATAAAATAGCCTCCAACTCCAGCTAATATAGCCATACCAGCAAAGTATAAAATCCCCAGAATCATTAAAATCTTTATGGCAATGGCAGCTTCAAAATAAGAAGACCTTCTAAATTGCTTCCATTGAAGAGACACAAATCGTTTAAACATATAAATGATTTATTGGTTAGTATTAAGCTTATAAAAATTGTTACAAGTTTAAACAAAAAATCCGATTCTAAACAGAACCAGATTTTTAAAAAAGTTATAAAGAATAAAGCTAATCTACTAACACAATGACTTTATTGTCTTTGCATTCCACAACGCCACCTTTGATTTCAAAAGTTAATTTATCGTTAGTTTCTTCAAAAAATGATTTGACTTTGTCATTAATGTCAACTGTTTTGTCTAATTTAATTAAACCTTTGTCTAAAGTCGAGATGATTGGAGCGTGTTGATTTAAAATTTGAAATTCACCTGTTTTTCCTGGTAAAGTAACCGAATCAACATCTTGACTGATCAAAATTTGTTCTGGTGTAACGATTTCTAAATGCATAGTTTTTCAGTTTTCAGTTTTTAGTTTCCAGTGATTTAATGATCGCTCACTGTAAACTGCAGACTAATTTTAGTCTTCTTCAGCCAACATTTTTTCACCAGCTTCAATCGCATCTTCAATGGTTCCTTTAAGGTTGAAAGCTGATTCAGGATATTTATCTAATTCGCCATCCATAATCATATTAAAACCTTTGATAGTATCTTTTATGTCAACTAAAACACCTGGCATACCAGTAAATTGTTCAGCCACGTGAAAAGGTTGAGATAAGAAACGCTGTACACGTCTTGCACGAGATACGGCAAGTTTATCTTCTTCAGATAATTCTTCCATACCGAGAATGGCAATAATGTCTTGCAATTCTTTGTAACGTTGAAGCAACTCTTTAACACGTTGAGCACATTTGTAGTGTTCTTCACCTAATATTTCAGCGGTTAAAATTCTGGAGGTAGAATCTAAAGGATCAACTGCAGGATAAATACCGAGTTCAGCAATTTTTCTAGAAAGAACAGTTGTAGCATCTAAGTGAGAGAAGGTCGTAGCTGGAGCAGGGTCAGTCAAGTCATCCGCTGGCACATAAACCGCTTGAACCGATGTGATAGAACCATTTTTTGTCGAAGTGATTCGTTCTTGCATCGCACCCATTTCAGTTGCTAAAGTAGGTTGATAACCCACTGCAGATGGCATACGACCTAACAAAGCCGATACCTCAGAACCCGCTTGTGTAAAACGGAAAATATTGTCAACAAAAAACAAGACGTCTTTACCTTGTCCATCACCAGCACCGTCTCTAAAATATTCTGCAATGGTCAAACCTGATAAGGCTACTCGAGCACGAGCTCCTGGTGGTTCGTTCATTTGTCCAAATACAAAAGTAGCTTTTGAATCTTTCAAAGCTTCTTTGTCAACTTTGGATAAATCCCAACCGCCGTTTTCCATAGATTCATTAAAATCATCACCATATTTAATAATACCAGACTCAAGCATCTCTCTGAGCAAGTCATTTCCTTCACGTGTTCTTTCTCCCACACCTGCAAATACAGATAAACCACCGTGACCTTTGGCAATATTGTTGATTAATTCTTGAATCAAAACTGTTTTACCAACACCAGCACCACCAAACAATCCTACTTTACCACCTTTGGCATAAGGTTCAATTAAGTCAATAACTTTAATTCCTGTAAACAAGACTTCAGTTGACACAGATAAGTCTTCAAAATCAGGAGCATCGCGGTGAATTGGTAAGCCGTTTTTGCCGTCTTTAGGTAGATTGTCCATGCCATCGATAGCATCGCCAGTAACGTTGAACAGTCTTCCAAAAATATCTTTACTGACAGGCATTTGAATTGGGTTGCCTGTAGCGATAACTTCTGTTCCTCTTGAAAGACCATCTGCGGTATCCATAGCGATAGATCTAACGATATTATCACCAATATGAGATTGAGCTTCTAGCACAAGTGTGGAACCATCTTTACGTTTAATTTCTAAAGAATCGTAAATTTGTGGTAAATCTTTGCTGTTTTCGAAAGCCACATCAATCACAGGACCTATGATTTGTGCAATCTTACCTTTTGTTTGAGACATTAGCTATGATTTTATTTTAAATTTTTGGTTTGCAAATATAGGGGTTTTATGTCAAAATAAATCGAAAAATTTTTAAATAAATTTAGACTTCAAATCCATAAAAATTCAACTATTCAACGGTAACCGATTTGGCTAAATTTCTAGGTTGGTCAACATTTTTTCCTAACATCACGGCGATGTGATATGAAAGTAATTGCAAAGGAATTGTAGTCAATAAAGGTGTAAAAGCTTCAAAAGTTTCTGGCACTTCAATGACGTGGTCTGCCATATTTTTAACAATGCTGTCTCCTTCGGTAACGATAGCAATAATTTTCCCTTTTCTTGATTTAATTTCTTGAATATTGCTGACCACTTTATCGTAGTGACCTTTTCGAGTTGCTATAACAACAACGGGCATTTCTTCGTCTATCAAAGCAATTGGCCCGTGTTTCATTTCGGCAGCAGGATAACCTTCGGCGTGTATATATGAGATTTCTTTTAATTTTAAAGCACCTTCAAGAGCCACGGGAAAATTATAACCTCGACCGAGATAGAGGCAATTTTTAGCAAGTTTGTAATTGTCAGCTACTTTTATGATGTGATCGTTTTGTTTAAGTGCTATTTCTATTTTACCAGGGATAGATTCCATTTCATTTAGATATGAATGAAAATCAGAGTTAGAAATAGTTCCTTTGGCTTTGCCTAATTTAAGGGCTATTAAACTTAAAACTGTGATTTGTGTTGTAAAGGCTTTGGTTGATGCTACACCAATTTCTGGACCAGCATGTGTGTATGCACCAGCGTGAGTTTCTCTTGAAATAGAAGACCCAACAACGTTGCATACCCCAAAAACAAATGCACCATTTTCTTTAGCCAATTTGATGGCAGCCATAGTATCAGCAGTTTCTCCACTTTGAGAAATCGCTATCAAAATGTCGTTTTTATCGATAACAGGATTTCGGTATCTAAATTCTGATGCGTATTCAACTTCTACAGGAATTCTTGCAATATCTTCAAAAATATATTCAGCAACTAAACCTGCATGCCAAGATGTACCACAAGCTGCAATTATAATTCGGTTAGCGTTCAAAAATTTTTCTAAATAATCATCAACACCAGACATTTTTACAAATCCTTTTTTTGCCTGCATTCGACCTCTAAAGGTGTCTTTTATAGCTGTGGGCTGTTCGTATATTTCTTTGAGCATAAAATGGTCGTAACCACTTTTTTCGATTTGGTCTAAACTCATTTTGAGTTCAATAATATATGGGTCAACTAATTTGTCATCTTTTATTTTTCTTATTTTGGGTTCTCTGCCTAGTCTTATCACGCCCATTTCACCGTCTTCAAGATAAATGGCTGATTTTGTGTATTCTATAAAAGGCGAAGCATCAGAGGCAATAAAGTATTCATCATCGCCTACACCAATAGCTAAAGGACTTCCTAATCTAGCAACAACAATTTCGTTTGGTTTTTCTTTATCAAAAACGGCTATTGCATAAGCACCAACAGTCTGATTTAAAGCAATTTGAACAGCTTTGCCTAACTTGACATCTTCTTTAGTCATCACTTCTTCAATAAGATTGACTAAAACTTCTGTGTCGGTTTCTGATTTGAAATTGTACCCTCTATTCTCTAATACTTTTTTTATAGCATCATAATTTTCTATTATTCCATTATGAATAATAGCTAATCGACCTGAGTTTGAAAGATGAGGATGAGAGTTAAGGTCGTTTGGTTTTCCATGAGTTGCCCACCTTGTGTGACCAATACCGACTTTACCTTTACTGAAGTGTTCTTTTGTGCATTTGAGATTTAGTTCGGCAACTTTTCCTTTGGTTTTGCAAATGTTTAAATTTTGACCGTCATAAAGAGCTATTCCAGCAGAATCATAGCCTCTATATTCAAGTCGTTGAAGACCTTTTAGTATAATCTCATAAGCATCTTGGTGTCCAATATATCCAACAATTCCACACATAATAATAGTTTAGGTTAGTTATTAATTAATTAGGTTCAGTATAATATATTTGAAGTTTTAATCTTTTCTCTTCATCTGCAGATAGATTGCCGTGAAATACGGTTCCTCTTGGCGTAGATATTGAGCTTTCAATATAGGTTTCAACTTGGTCGAGTTGACTGTCGCGTATGTCTAATATTCTAGCTTGATTTACATTTTGCGTAACAACAACTCCTATTTTGGTACTAGTAGAATCGTTGTTGATAATATTATTGATATGATTTGTAAGTCTTATTTTATAAAAAGCATTGCCATTTTCGTCTTCTTGCAGTGGACCTAAATGATTTAACCGCGAAATAAGAGGATTGTTACTTGCACTAGGGTCTAAACTATAGTCAACCAAAACTCTGTTATGGTCAGCATCAAAAACAAGTATCCTTTTGGGTTTATTAACTTGAGTATTTGCTAAATTTTCATTCACATAAAAAATTAAATTAGCTTCGTTAATCAACCAATTGTTTTGTCTTAACTGATCAATTTCATCTGCAACACCATTGCCGTCGTTATCAGGACCATTAAAAGGATCTACAATTGTTACTATACCTTGACCGCCTTTTACAAATAGATTTTCTTCACCGTTGATAGTGTCTTGTAAAGCTAAATCTATGGTGTTATCATTTTCGTAAAAGTTAACAATATTACCAGCAAATTTTAAGTTAAATTTATTAAAGGTTTCTATTAATTCGTTGTTGTTTTCAACTTCCAAACTTGGTGCTGGTCTTAAAGATTTGTAATACAATGTGATTTTTGCATCTTGATTGTTTAAATTGAGATTGATCATTGCACCGCCATTGGTATGTTGCTCAGTTTTGATGTAAAGTCCTCTCAAAAAGTTTTTAAAACTACTTTGGCTAACCAAATTAACCGTATTTTGATTGTTTAATATTTTTTCTTGAAAAAATTCATTTGGGAGTTTGATTCTTATTCTAGGCGAAACTCTAAGGGTATCAACATTTGTGGTGTCAATTTGGTCAAAGAGAATTTGAGTCTCAGTTAATTCTGAGGGTGTTATTTGTTCAGAAACTATTAATGGATTACTCTCTATATTGTTTTCAAACTCTGAAAATTGGTCTGAATAATAACGCTGAGGAGTTTCAAACTCTCCATTTTCACCAGGGTCAATATCATTCAAAAATTGATTAGATTCAAAAATAGAAATTTTGAAACTGCCATCTCCAAAAACAGAATCAAGCTGATAAGTATTTGTTTCTATCAGTGAACTGTATAGAGGTAATGTAAACACTACACTATCTAAAACTGGATCTTGACCAAAATCAGGGTTAGTGTTTTGAAGTTCTAATTGTGTTAAAATGCTAACTTCTGAGCTTCCAAAAACTGGATCTTGATAGTTTCCTAGAAGATAGTTATTTAAAGTATTAGACTGTACTGATAATATATTGTCACTATAAGCTGCTAAATTTTGTACGACATAGGGCTCTGGTAAATTCAAGCTATTAATAAAACCACTCCCTAAGGTGGTAAAATCATCTTCACAGGAGGTGAAAACGAATAAGACAAAAACAAGACCAATAGTAATTTTAATTTTCGTTTTCAGTTTAATCAATCTCTTCATTTAAAATATCTTTTAAGTAATAATCTTGATAGGCTTGAGTAAATTCTTCAATTGAGCGATAATTTAATACGGGTTTATCTTGACTTTTGATAAAATTTTGTATTTCATTAGATAATTCTTCGCTGCCAATTATAATACCATCTGAATAACTAATCGCTAATTTTATCAAATTATTATAATTTGGTGTTTTTAAAAATTCTACTTTATCAGCATCAATACCATCAAACATCACTTTTTTGATCATGTTTTGGCTTAGTTGATTCTCAAAACTGTTATTATAAACTGAAGTAACAATTTTTGAAGTATTAAAAAGCGGTTCATTGCCATAATAATTTCTAAGATAAAGCGGAAGTAGTGATGCCATCCAACCATTAACATGAATGATATCTGGAGCCCAGTTCAGTTTTTTGACGGTTTCTATAACTCCTTTTGCAAAAAAAATAGCCCGTTCATCATTGTCTTCAAAAAGCTCACCTTCCTCATCGCTATACATCGCTTTGCGTTTAAAATAGTCTTCATTATCAATAAAATACACTTGCATTCGTTCCTTAGGTATAGAAGCAACTTTTATGATAAGTGGCATATCTAAATCATTAACCACCATATTAAGCCCTGACAATCTGATAACCTCGTGAAGTTGATGTCTTCTTTCGTTGATGTTGCCAAAACGTGGCATAAAAATTCGAGTTTGTCCTCCTACAGAATTTATCATTTTTGGAACTTCAAAAGACATGGTGGACATATCATTTTCTGGGAGATAAGGAACAACTTCTGATGAAACAAAAAGAACGCGTTTATCTTTCATAGAAACTTATTTAAATTCTTTTGGAGATTTTGAAAATGCAAATTTACAAAAATTTATGTGGATTAAGCTTAAAATGTTAGTTTTGCACTAAAATTAAATAGAGGTCTGTGCTTTTAAAGTCAAGTTTAGATATTCAAAAATCCATTGGTAAAGGGCAACCAAAAATGCTTGGTTTAGTTCCTACAATGGGAGCATTGCATGATGGTCATTTATCACTCATAAGCAAAGCAAAATCAGAGTGTGATATAACGGTAGTTTCTATATTTGTAAACCCCACACAATTCAACAATCCTAAAGATTTATCAAATTACCCTAGAAATCTTGAACAAGACGTGGAAGCTATAAAGCAACTTGGGCGTGATATTTTGATATATGCACCTGATGTTGATGATATTTACCCTAATGGCCCACAAACAGAAAATTTTGATTTTGGGATAATATCAAAATATATGGAAGGTCAATATAGACAAGGACACTTTCAAGGCGTAGGCACTGTTTTAAAAAAACTCTTTGAGTTGGTAAAACCTCATCGAGCTTATTTTGGAGAAAAAGATTACCAACAACTTGCTATAGTCAAAAAGTTAGTTCAAATCACTAACCAACCCGTTGATATTATCGGTTGTGAAACTTACCGCGAGCCTAATGGACTAGCTAAAAGCTCAAGAAATAAATTGTTGAGTAATGATGAAAAATCAGAAGCAAGTATCATTTTTAAATGCTTAAATCTAGCTAAAACTCATTTCAAAGAAAATTCGATTTCAGAAATCAAAAAAAAGGTTAAAAGTATTTTTAATCACAAAGAAAATTTTAAATTAGAATATTTTGAAATTGCTGATGAAGAGGATTTGATTCCAACTCAAGATTTCATTGAAACTAAAAAATATCGTGCATTCATTGCCGCATATTGTAATGAAGTTAGACTAATTGATAACATGCCCTTGAACTAAAAAAAATGCAAATTACAGTCGTAAAATCAAAAATACATCGTGTAAAAGTAACTGGTGCAGATTTAAATTATATCGGCAGTATAACCATTGACCAAGACTTAATGGATGCTGCAAATATTATTGATGGCGAAAAAATACAAGTTGTTAACAACTCAAATGGCGAAAGATTAGAAACTTATGCTATTCCGGGACCAAGAGGAAGTGGAGAAATAACGCTAAACGGTGCAGCCGCAAGAAAAGTATCACCTGGCGATATTCTTATTTTGATGACTTATGCAAGCATGAGCGTTGATGAAGCAAAGAATTTTAGCCCGTCAATCATTTTCCCAGACGAAGACAATCTTTTAAAATAAATCATGGCAAAATCTCGTTTGGCAAAATGGCTTAAAATCATTATACCGTTAAGCCTAGGTGTGTTTTTTGTCTGGTATTCAATAGCAGACACTACTCCACTTGAAAGAAAGCTAATTTGGCAAAATATTAAAAATGCTAATTTATTCTGGGTTTTGATGTCTATCCTATTGGGTCTAATCTCGCACATAGTTAGAGCAAACCGATGGAAACTTTTACTTAAACCATTAAGAGATACACCTAAACTTTCAGTCTGTTTTTACACTGTTATGTTTGGTTATTTGGCCAACTTAGGCATTCCGCGTTCTGGCGAAGTTTTACGAGGTGCCAGTTATGCCAGTCTTAGCCCATTAAGCTTTGAACAAAGTTTTGGAACGATAATTACAGAAAGATTAATTGATTTTATAGTTCTGCTTATCATCATCGGGATTGCCTTGATATTTCAAACAGACCAACTGCTGAACTATTTAAACATCAGTGAAGTTAATCCATTAAATACTTTGATTTATTTAAGTATCTTGATAGCTACTATTGTTGTTTTTTATAGGCTTATCAAAACAACAAAAAACCGCATTATACTAAAACTAAAAGATTTTATCTATGGCCTTTTACAAGGGATAAAAACCGTTTTTAAGTTAAAACAAAAGTGGTCATTTATCGCACAAACTTTAATTATTTGGTTACTCTATATCGCGATGTTTTGGGTAATAAAATATGCCATAGTTGGCTCTGAAAATATTTCCATCGGTGCTGCGTTGGTTGGCTTTATAGCTGGCACTTTTGCCATGTCGCTCACCAGCGGTGGCATAGGTTTGTATCCGCTTGCAATAGCATCAGTTTACAAATTATATGATGTTCCAGTAGATGTTGGTCAAGCCTTTGGTTGGGTGCTTTGGACTGCTCAAACACTGCTTGTGATTTTAGCTGGGTCTATTTCTGCATTACTTTTGACATTTGTCAGCAAAAAATCATAAATTAGTGGACAAATTTTTAGCTATGAAAAAAATAGTCCTTAGCCTAATTATAATCTTTCTGCAATCACAGTTTTGTAAAGCACAAATAGAATATATTGAAGTCAATTCAAAAATTTTAAAAAGCACAAGGCAGCTCAAATTACAAATCCCGCGTAATTATGATTCTGATAACAAAAAAACATACCCTTTGATTTTTGTTTTTGATGGAGACTATCTTTTTGAACCCGTTGCTGGAATTGTAGATTATTTAAGCTATTGGGAAGAAATACCCGAAGCTTTTGTTGTAGGTATTAATCAAGTTGGTAGTCGAATGGATGATGGTAGATTTGACAAAAAAGAATTTCTTCCCATAGGCACTGGAGCACAATTTTTTGATTTTATACAGTTAGAAATATTAAAATATATGAGAGAAAACTATAATATAGGAAATTTCGCGGTAGTTGTAGGTCATGACTATATGGCTAATTTTATGAATTTCTTTTTGTTTTCAAACAAAATACAGTTTCAAGGTTTTATAAATTTAAGCCCAGATATACCTGATGCCTTAATTCCTTTTATCAAAGAACAATTAAAAAATTCTAAAGAAAAAATATGGTATAGCTTAACTACTGGTAGCAATGATTTGCCATTCCTAAAAGCTAAAACCGAGCAACTTAACGAAACCTTCAGCACTATAGAAAATGATTTGGTCTCAATAAGTTATAAATCTTTTGAAAATACTAACCACTACTCTCTTGTGCCTTATGGATTACCGTATAGTTTAAACAAAATTTTTGAACCTTACACCCCGATTGATGATGTTGAATTTAAAAAAAAATTATCTAAAGCTGAAAATCCCGTTACTTATCTTGAAGACAAATACGAATTGATAAACACCCTCTATGATGTAGAAAAACCAGTTAGAATAGCTGATATTATGAAAGTTTCTAAACTTATTGAAAAAAATGAAAATTGGGAATTATATCAAGACCTCAGTAAAATAGCAAAACGCAACCATCCAAATACTCTACTTTTTGATTATTTTTCTGGACGATATTTTCAAGAAATAGGAAAACCTAAAAAAGCCATTAAAGCCTATCAATCTGGTTATTCTTATCAAGAAGCTGGTGGCATTACCAAAGATATGTTACTTGACAAAGCTGATAAACTTAAAGAAATCTTTGGATATTAATTCATTATGGCTAAACCAAAAACAGTCTATTTCTGTCAAAATTGTGGTGCTCAACATCCCAAATGGCAAGGTCAATGCAATTCTTGCAAAGAATGGAATACATTAGTTGAAGAAGTTATCAGTAAGTCTCAAGATAAAACTTGGGAAGCATCAGGCACTTCAAGTCAAAACACAAAACAACCTAAAGCGTTTAAACTAAGCGAAATTAGTTTTGAAACAGAAGACAGAATTATTACCAAAGACGATGAGCTGAATAGAGTTCTTGGCGGTGGCATTGTAAAAGGCTCTTTAATATTACTCGGCGGTGAACCTGGTATTGGAAAAAGCACATTATTGCTTCAATTGTGTCTTCACCTATCAATAAAAAGCCTTTATGTTTCTGGAGAAGAAAGTAGCAAGCAAATCAAAATGCGTGCAGACCGTATTCAAAAAACAAATGATAATTGTTTTATACTGGCAGATACTTCCACACAACGCATTTTCAATCAAATTAAAAAAATTGAACCTGAGCTTGTCATCATCGACTCTATTCAAACCTTGCATACCGAAATGATTGAAAGCTCGCCAGGTAGTATTTCTCAGATTAGAGCTTGCACAGCAGAATTGATTAAATATGCTAAAGAAACCAATACACCTGTTTTGCTGATAGGTCATATCAACAAAGAAGGTCATCTTGCTGGACCAAAAATTCTTGAGCATATGGTAGATACGGTTTTGCAATTTGAAGGCGATCAAAATTTTATATACCGCATTATCAGAGTTCAAAAAAACAGATTTGGAGCCACGCACGAACTCGGTATTTATGAAATGCAAAGTGGCGGATTAAAGCAAATTTTAAACCCATCTAAAATTTTAATTTCCAACCAAGAACACGACTTAAGCGGTACTTCTGTTGCTGCAACCTTAGAAGGCATGCGACCATTAATGGTTGAGATTCAGGCTTTAGTTAGTTCGGCAGTTTACGGCACGCCACAGCGTTCATCTACGGGATATAATGCCAAACGACTGAATATGATTTTAGCCGTTTTAGAAAAACGTGCAGGCTTCAAGCTGGGTGCTAAAGATGTGTTTTTGAATATCACAGGCGGTATCAATATTGATGATCCCGCTATAGATTTGGCTGTCGTTGTAGCGATTTTGTCTTCAAGTCACGATATAGTGCTTAACCACCGTTTTTGTTTTGCAGCAGAAATCGGCTTAGCTGGCGAAGTCAGACCCGTGCCAAGATTAGAACAACGTATTGCTGAAGCAGATAAATTAGGCTTTGAAAAAATATTTATTTCTAACAGCACTAAAGTTTCAAATAAGAATTATCAACTTGAAATTGTCAAGCTAAAAAGTGTGGTTGATGTTGTAGAATATTTGTTTTGAAAATCTTTCTGAATTTCATAAGATTAGTTTTGTTTACTAATTTCTTTGTGTTTGTGAAATGTGCTAAAATTTCAAAACTCGGTTAGGGATTGAGGCATTTGTTGGAGCTCATGCCACGCCATAAGCGTGGTATAGCGACTGCCGAAAGCCCGGCTTGTGTGACCTTAGTCACGCAAGCAACCGCCAAAATATAGTTAAAGAAATTGAAATATTATTGATTGTAATTTCTTATCTTTGATTTCTTGATAGAATTTAAGATTCTTTTTGAGTTAGGTATTAAGTTTTTAATATTAAATAATTTTGCAAAAACAAGGTAATAGAGCGGATTCGCTTAACGTTGATAATTATTTAGACAATCATTATATCAACCGTAGTAATTGGTTGAGGGCTGCTGTGCTTGGAGCTAATGATGGTATTATATCTGTTTCAAGTCTTGCTATTGGTGTAGCTGCAGCAAGTGTTGAGCAAGAGCCTATTATTATAGCTACTGTTGCTGGGCTTGTTGCTGGAGCTTTGTCGATGGCGGCTGGTGAATATGTTTCGGTTAGCTCACAAAAAGACACCGAAAAGGCAGACATTGAAAGAGAAGCTGTTGAACTGAATGAAATGCCCAAAGAAGAGCTCAATATGTTGGCTAAGATTTATGAAAATCGCGGATTAAAAAAAGAGACGGCTATGAAAGTCGCTATTGAATTGACTGAAAAAGACGCGTTAGCTGCACATGTAAGAGATGAGTTAGGGATTAACGAAATCTCTGAAGCTAACCCTATTCAAGCGGCACTTGCTTCTGGTGCAGCATTTACATTTGGTGGGGTTTTGCCACTTTTAGTGGTTCTATTTGCTCCTTTAAAAGGTTTAGAATATTGGCTGTATGGTTTTACGATTATATTTTTAGCCATTCTTGGAGCAACTGCTGCTAAAACAGGAGGTTCAAGTGTATCAAAATCTATATTGCGAATTACGATTTGGGGTACAATAGCTATGATTCTTTCTGCCTTAGTAGGCTATATATTTGGAGTTAATGTTTAATTAAAATAAATCATCATGAACGACGCACATTGGCATTTAGTAGTAAATCATTTACCAATTATTTTTCCTGTTGTGGGAATAATTGTATTGATCACAGGTTTGATTTCAAAATCAGAAGCTGTAAAACGAACATCTTATCTCATTTTTATTATAGCTGCACTTTCGAGTATTGTTGCAATGAATACAGGTGAAAGTGCGGAAGATATAGTAGAGAAAATAAGTGGCGTTTCAGAAAATTACATTGAAACTCATGAAGAGAGTGCAGAAACTTTAGCCATTTTATCTTATGTCTTAGGTGGGTTTTCCCTTTTGGGTTTATGGGCAAGTTTTAAGAAAAAATCTGTTAATTCAATTTTGAGTATCATAACGCTGATATTTGCCTTTGTAGTCGTGTATTTTGGTAGTGAAACGGGAACTACTGGTGGTGAAATACAACATACCGAAATACGAAGTGATAGCTCCACATCTTCACCTGAAAACGGGACTTACTTAGAAGAAGATGACGATTAAAAGTAACCGCTAAACTCAGTTTGAGCTATGTTATAAGTTGTTGTCATAATTTACTGAAATCATGAAATTCGCTTTTCGTTATTCTTGACAAATGCAGACCAACCCGAATAGGATTTTGAGCCTTGAATTTTACCTTGATTATAAAAATGACAGACTGCAGCTGCAAGTCCATCGGTGGAGTCTAAATTTTTAGGCAAAGTTTTGATTTTGAGTAAGTTTTGTAGCATTCCAGCAACTTGCTCTTTACTGGCGTTACCATTGCCGGTAATGGCCATTTTTATTTTTTTAGGCGAATATTCGGTGATGGGAATTTGGCGAGATAATCCAGCAGCCATCGCTGTGCCTTGAGCGCGTCCGAGCTTGAGCATAGATTGCACGTTTTTACCAAAAAAAGGTGCTTCTATGGCAATATGATCAGGATGAAAAGTCTCTATCAACTCGATGGTTCGCTCAAAAATAAATCGCAATTTGCTGTAATGGTCGTTGTATTTTTTGAGGTTGAGCTCGTTGAGTTGTAGCAGTTCCATTTTTTTGTCTTGGATTTTAATTACACCAAAACCCATAATGGTTGTTCCAGGGTCAATCCCTAATATGATTTGTTCTTTGGGCAAAATATTTTATTTATATATCCTCAGTAATGCACGAATGTTTATGAGATTATTCGTGTATTCATGGCTATTTTTAGTTTAATTTGCGTATGCCAAAGATACAAGACAAAATGCGACAGAAACTGATTTTGTGCCTAAAATTTTTTGTAACGCTCACAGGTTTGATGTTTGTGATTTGGTCTATTCAATCTTCTGAAACCGAATTTAGCTTGTTGTCTGAACATTGGAAAACCCAGCCACAAAATATTGTTCAGGCTATCTTGATTTTGGTTGTAGGTTCAGTTCTAAATTGGTTTGGCGAAATTAAAAAATGGCAAAAATTAGTCGGACATATTTCATTTATCGAAGCTCTAAAGCAAAGCTTAATCGGTCACAGTCTATCGCTTTTTACACCAAACAAATGGGGCGAATACGGTGGAAAATGCTTGTTTTATGCTAAAGAACAAACTTCAAAAATCATCGCTCTGACTGGGCTTGGACATTTGAGCCAATTGATGATGACTTTGACATTTGGAAGCTTTGGGTTATTGTTGATTTACAACTCATTAGAAAGCTTTGAGATGTTGCAATTAAAATGGTCTTGGATGATTTTAACATCATTTCTTTTAATTGGCATTGCTTTGTGTTTTAAGGTTGTTAGGACAAAACTTTGGTCGATTTGGTTGCAGTTTAAAAATATAAAGTCAAAGAAAATCACAACGACTTTGCTTTGGAGTGGTTTTAGATATATGGTTTTTGCACATCAATTTTTATTTTTGCTGTGGTGTTTTGGTGTTGAAGTGAGTTATGTTTTGGGTTTAAGTTTGATAAGTTCGGTTTATATTTTGTCTTCAATTGTTCCAGTTCTATCCATAGGCGATGCGGTTGTTAAAGGAAGTATAGCTGTGGTTTTGATGTCGTTTGTTGGCGCTTCAGTTTCGGCAGTTTTACTCACGGTATTTTTGATGTGGATAAGCAATGTGTTGATCCCTGCCAGTTTTGGTTATTTTTGGTTGTGGTCTTGGCAACCTAATTTTTTAAAAGCCAAAGCATGATCATCTTCAGTATCATTGTGGTTTTGGTTTATTCGGCTGTTATGCTGTTTTACACTTCTAAATTTAAGTCTTTTTCAACTGAGGATACCAAATTTGTTAAACCACAAACTTACTTTTCAATACTCATTCCTTTTAGAAATGAAGCCGAAAATTTACCTCAGCTTTTAAAAAGCTTAAGTGCGTTAAATTATCCAAAAAATCTTGTTAAAATTTATCTTGTTAACGATCATTCTGAAGATGATTCCAAAGCCATTTGTTTAAAATATATTGAAAAATTAGATTTAAAAAATACTTTGGTTTTAGATAATAAAAACTTAGCGACATCGCCCAAAAAAAGTGCAATACTCACCGCTTTAGAACAGATTAAATCAGGCTATGTGATCACGACGGATGCAGATTGTTTGTTGCCAGAACATTGGCTTTTACATTTTGACCATTGCATACAAAAAACAAAAGCTCAATTAATTGCTGGATCGGTTCGGATTGCAGAAGAAAATACATTTTGGCAAAAGTTTCAAGTTTTGGATTTGATGAGTTTGCAAGTGATTGGTTTAGGTAGTTTTAAAACTAAAAATGCACTGATGTGCAATGCAGCAAACTTAGCTTACAATGTCAAAACACTTAAAGAATTAAATGCTTTTGATCAACATCAACAACACATCAGTGGCGATGATATTTTTACGCTTCAAGCTTTTCAAAATGCAGGGAAAACCATAAAAGCATTGGTTCACCCAAATACTGTGGTATGGACAAAAGCTGAGCAAAATTTTAAAGATTTAACCCAACAACGCATTCGCTGGGCATCGAAAGCTAAACATTATCAAAACAATACTTTGATTGGATTAGGAGTTTTGGTGTTTTTAACCAATTTGATTTTGGTTGTAAGTTTGGGTTTTACTTTGGTCTTTGAAAGTTTTAGAAACTGGTTTTGGTTGTTGTGGGTTTTAAAATTAATCACAGATTTTATGGTTCTAAAAACAGGAAATCAGTTTTTTAAAACAAGCTTATGTGCTCGAGATTATTTATTATTATTGCTGGTTTATCCTTTTGTTAGCGTGTATTTCGCGGTTTTGTCTTTCGGAGGAAAATTCAATTGGAAAGATCGTCATTATAAAATTTAGTTGACTTTTAAAATGATTGGCAATTCAAATTTTACATTTACAGGAATACCACGTTTTTGTGCTGGATAGATTTGAGGTGCTTTTTCAAAAATACGTTGAAAAGTTTTGTTTAAATCCATTTTAGAATTGAGCGAATCTAATTGGATTTTTCCTGTTTTATTAATTTTTAAAAAAAGATGTAGTGTATCATTTCCAAGAAGTTCAACGTCTAAAGCATCTAAATAGGGTTTGAGCCATAGGTGTAGATGTTGTTCAAAACAAGATTGTTGAACTTCACGTGAAGCTGTTTCATCACAGGTTTTAAACAGTGGGAAGCTGTCAACTTCTTTAAAATTGATGGTTTTAAGCTCTTTTTGAGCAATATCCTCAGCATCTACTTTTTTAAAGTTGCTTTGTTTGCATGACCAAAACAAAGTGAGAATTAAAATATACACCAAAAATTTCATGGGCTAAAAATAAGCAATTAAACTTGCTTGACTAAATTCAATTTCCCATATGAAATACAAATTGTGATTTTATCAACTTAAAATTTAATCACTTAAAGCTTCAGCACCAGCAACAATTTCCAAAATTTCACTGGTAATTGCAGCTTGTCGTGCTTTGTTGTAAGTTAATTTTAAACCATCTCTAAGCTCAGTGGCATTTTCTGTTGCTTTGTGCATAGCCGTCATACGTGCACCGTGTTCAGATGCAAAAGAATCTCTTAAGGCTTTATACAATTGAATATTCAAAGCTTTAGGCATCAACTCTCTGATGATTTCTTGTTTTTCAGGTTCAAAGATATAATCGAGTTGTTGTGGCTTTTCTTCTACGGTTTTTTGAGCAACAAGTGGCAAATAATCTTCTGCTTCTACAATTTGTGTTGCCGCATTTTTAAAACAGTTATAAACCAAAATCACTTTATCAAACTTTTTGTCTTCAAAAGCTTCCATAATAGTCTTTGAAATTTGAACCGAATTGTAAAAACTCAAATCATCAAAAATTTCTTGATGGTGTTCAAAAATGTCGTAAGTTTTTTTAAGAATATCATTAACCTTTTTACCAATAGTGAGAACTTCTACGTCTTGATTATTATAGGTTTCTTTTTTAAGTTGATTAACTTTTTTAATGATATTGGTATTAAACGCACCTGCCAACCCTCGATTAGAAGATATGGCAACAATCAAAACTTTATTGAGTTCACGCTCTTCGGTCAAGCTTGTCGATAAATCGTCTTCAATGGTTGCACTGAGATCTTGTAAAAGTTGAGTTAACTTTTCAGCATACGGTCTCATAGATACAATAGCATCTTGAGCACGACTTAATTTTGCAGCAGACACCATTTTCATGGCACTGGTGATCTGCATTGTAGAGCTTACAGAGCTGATTCGACTTCTAAGTTCTTTAAGGTTAGCCATAATGCTATCTTATAATTATGCGTTATATTTTGAGGCTATTTCTGCAGCAGCTTCTTCAAGTGCTTGCGTAGCTTCATCAGTTAACTTACCTGATTTTAAATCCTGCAAAGCATTTTGGTGCTTAGCGTTGAGGTAAGTCAAATAATCTTTTTCAAACTCTTTAACTTTGTCAATTGGAACATTTCTCAATAAGTTTTTAGTTCCAGCATAAACTACAGCAATTTGATCTTCAACTTTATAAGGATCTGATTCTGCTTGTTTTAGCAACTCCACGTTGCGTTGTCCTTTATCAATAGTTCTTTTGGTTGAGGCATCTAAATCTGAACCAAATTTAGCAAATGCTTCAAGTTCACGGTATTGGGCTTGGTCAAGTTTAAGTGTTCCAGCCACTTTTTTCATTGACTTGATTTGAGCCGAACCACCAACACGTGATACCGAAATACCCACATCAATTGCTGGACGAACGCCAGAGTTAAATAAATCAGAAGTTAAGAAAATCTGACCATCCGTAATTGAAATGACATTGGTTGGAATATAAGCTGAAACGTCGCCTGCTTGAGTTTCGATAATTGGTAATGCTGTTAATGAACCACCACCTTTGACTTTGTCTTTTAAGGGTTCTGGCAAGTCGTTCATTTGTTTGGCGATGGTATCGTCATTAATGATTTTTGCAGAACGCTCTAACAATCTTGAATGCAAATAGAAAACATCACCAGGATATGCTTCACGACCTGGCGGACGTCTTAAAAGTAATGAAACTTCACGATAAGCTACGGCTTGTTTAGACAAGTCATCGTAAATAATTAAAGCAGGGCGACCAGTGTCTCTAAAGTATTCGCCAATAGCCGCACCAGCAAGTGGAGCATAAACTTGCATAGCTGCTGGGTCTGAAGCGTTTGCTGCAATAATAGTTGTATAAGCTAAAGCACCGCGTTCTTCAAGTAAATTGGCAATTCCTGCAACAGTAGAAGCTTTTTGTCCTATGGCTACATAAATACAGTAAACAGGCTCACCAGCATCGTAAAATTCTTTTTGATTTAAAATGGTGTCAATACAAACCGATGTTTTACCCGTTTGACGGTCGCCAATAACCAACTCACGCTGTCCACGACCAACAGGCACCATAGCGTCAATAGATTTAATGCCAGTTTGTAAAGGTTCAGAAACAGGTTCTCTATAGATCACACCTGGTGCTTTACGCTCAATTGGCATTTGAAAAGTTTCGCCATCAATTGACCCTTTGCCATCAATAGGTTGACCTAAGGTATCAACAACACGACCAACAATGCCATCACCAACTTGGATAGAAGCAATTTTGTTGGTTCGCTTTACAACTTCACCTTCATTGATATGTGTAGATTTGCCAAAAATAACAACCCCAACATTATCTTCAGCAAGGTTAAGAACCATACCTTTAAGGCCATTTTCAAATTCTACGAGTTCTCCATATTCAGCATTGGTCAAGCCATAAATATTAGCAATACCATCACCGACGTTTAAGACGGTTCCAACTTCGTCGAGAGAAGCTTTGGATTCAAATCCTGAGATTTGCTTTTTGATGATTGCTGAAATTTCAGCTGGATTAATTTCTGCCATAACTATTATGCGTTAAAATGTGATATTATGTTGTAAGTAAATTTCTTTTAAGTCTATTAAGTTTTCCTGATAAACTAGCGTCGTATTGTAAATCTTTAAGGTTTAAAATGAAACCGCCTATTAAATCTTCATCAACAGTAGTGCTAATTTGGGCTTCATCGCCTGTTATGTTTTTAATTTTTTGCTTCAAAGTCTCAATGATTTTGTCGTCTAATTTAATAGCAGAGCTAATATGGGTTTCTCTAATGTTGTGCAATTCATTATAAAGGCTCTTGTAAGATTGACATATCCATTTTAAATGGTCGAAACGATTGTTTTCTGCTAAAGTATCAAACAATTTATGCAGCATTTTATCTACATTTTTGAAAACCGCTTTAGCGATATCGCACTTGTCTTTGTTTTTAACCACAGGACTATTGAATATGCTTCTCAATTCAGAATTTTGGGTTATACTGTTTTGAATGAGTAACATATCCTCTAAGAGTTTGTCCATAGAGTTTCGTTCTTGAGCAAGATTTAAAATGGCTTTGGCATATCGTTTTGCAGCACGTTGTCCCATATAGAATGATTGATTAATTAAGCTTAACTTTTTCTAACTCTCTATCAACGAGTTTGTTTTGAGCTTTTTTATCTTTAAGTTCTTCTTTTAAAACCTTTTCAGCAATTTCAATAGAGTATTGAGCCACTTGTTGTCTCAACTCATCAATAGCGGCTTTCTTTTCATTTTGTATCGCGTTTTGTGCTTTAGCAATGATATCATCAGCTTTTTTTGCGGCTTCTTCGGCGGCTTCACTGATCATTTGGTTTTTCATTTGCTGAGCTTCCTTGAGCATAGCGTCACGCTCTTGACGAGCTTCTTGCTTCATTTTTTCATTATCAGCCTTGAGGCTTTGCATTTCCTTTTTGGCTTCTTCGGCAGAGTCAAGGGCTTTTTGGATGCCTTCTTCTCTTTTGTTTAAAGACTCAAGAATTGGTTTCCAAGCATATTTTTTTAATAGAAGTATTAAGACAACTAAGACAAGAATTTGCCAAAAGAACAGTCCAAACGAAAAATCTTCAACTAATTTCATGATGTATTATTTAATCTTTAAAAAATTTAAAAATTAAGCTTTACAGCCAACCGCCATAAAGCTTAATTGATTTGTTTACACTGCAAATAATGCAGCAAAAGCAACACCTTCCAAAAGTGCAGCAATGATAATCATTGCTGTTTGAATTTTTCCGGTGGCTTCGGGTTGACGGGCTATAGCTTCCATAGCAGCACCACCGATCCTACCAAGACCAATACCTGCTCCAATGATTACTAAACCTGCACCTACCATTACTGGGATTTCCATAATTAAACTATTTAAAATTAAACTTCAATTCAAAAAAAAAAACTTAAACTACTGGCACGTCTTCGCTGTGATTGTCGTGTTCTTCAACAGCCATACCGATATATAATGCACTTAATAATGTAAAAATATAAGCCTGTAAAAAGGCGACTAATAATTCAATGACTGATATCATAATGGTGAAACCAAAAAATACTGGTCCTGCAATCCAGTTTTGCATAATGACTATCAGACCTAATAAACTCATAATAACCACGTGACCTGCAGTCATATTGGCAAATAGACGTATCATCAGAGCAAAAGGCTTTGTAAACATGCCTAAAATTTCAATCGGAATCAATATAATTTTCATAGGAACAGGAACACCAGGCATCCAAAAGATATGTTTCCAATAATTTTTATTACCACTAAACTGAACAATAATGAAAGTTACCAAAGCTAAAGCAAAAGTTACTGCAATATTTCCAGTAACATTAAAACCAAACGGCGTCATACCCAATAGGTTTAATAACCAAATAAAAAAGAATACTGTTAAAAGAAAAGACATGTATTTTTTATACTTCGGACCAATGTTGGGCTTGGCAATATCGTCTCTGACATAAATCACTAAAGGCTCTAAAAACCGACCAATGCCTTTTGGAATTTGATTTTTTTGGTAAGATTTAGCAAGACTTGTAAACATCCAAAGCAATAAAGCCGAAGCTAATATCATACCTATTAAATTCTTAGTAATAGAAAAATCTAATGGCTTTTCGTTTTCTACAAAACCTTTTTCGTCATAAGTGATTGTTCCTTCTGCATCTGTTTTGTAGATTTTGCTGTGATATAATTTGTAATGTTGACCATTAATTTCAACTAATTCTTCGCCATGATGAAATTTTGAAGCAGAAAAAACATGTAATCCATTTTCTTTATCATAAATGATAACTGGTAGAGGAAACCCAAAATGTTTACCAGTTTCGCCATCAGAAAAAAAGGTAAAATAGTGCGAATCGTCTATATGATGTTCAATATAGGCATCTATTTCTTCTTCAGTATCGACCTGACCTCCGTGCTCTTGATCGGACTTTTTATCACCTGTTGCAAAACTTACCCATGAAGTCATCATAAATAAAAGCACAAAAGCTGTAAGACGAGATGTCATTTGCATGTAATATGGTTTTCCTAATTTGGGTGCAAAAGTAATCAAAAAAATAAATTTAAAATGAGATTTTACTCAAATTTTATTTTGAAGAAAATGGGCTTAAAATTTGGCTTTATTTAAGTAACTAACAAGCACTAAAATTTCTATAATCATACACAAAATATAAGGAATAAAAAACAGTAAAAAGTTATCTCGATTAACATCTATAGAATTGAGTTTTGTGTAAACTAAAAAAACAGTGATTTTTATAAATCCTAAACCCATAAAGATAAAACCAATATAGCGTTTTAGTATGTTTTTAAGCCATATTACAAGCAATACAAAAGGCACGGTAAACAACAAATTAAAAACATAAGTAAATTGAAGCCTCAAGTTTTCATCCTCATCGGTCAAATTATTCTGAATGAGATATGCTGGAATAATAAGAAGAATGAGTAAACCAAAAAATCGAAAGAAGATAGATGAATTTTTCAATTGACTATGAGTCTAAATTTTTGACTTGTTTCAGCAACAAATATAAACTTGAAAAAACACCAAACAAAATTAAACCTAAGGTGAACCAAGCCGTTGAAGTTTGAAAATAAGCATCGAGTTTTTTACCAATATAAGCACAAACAAAAATGATCGCACCCATTTGGATGCCAGCACCAGTAAGAGCTATCCACTTATTGGGCTGCTTTGGTTTTTTTGAGTTCTGCTGTTCCTTTTCGCTCATCATCAAGTGATTTTACATTACCTTTCATTTGGCAGGTTGCATTGAAAACAGCTCCGTTTTCTACCACAAGTTGGTCTGTGATGACATCACCTGAGATATGAGATGTGCTTTTAAGAGTTAAGCAAGAATTAACTTTTAAAGTCCCTGTGAATTTACCTTCAACATCTGCATTCTCACATACAACTTCGCCGTTAATTTGACCCGTTTCGCCTATAACGACTTTACCTTTAATATTAAGGTTACCTTCGAGTTCGCCTTCTATTCTAAAACTGCCTTCAGAAGTAATATCACCAGTTAAGGTTGTGCCTTGTGAGATTTTATTTTGCTCTTTAGAAAAGTCTGGTTTTTGGTTTTTTTTGTCTGAAAACATCTTTCTATTTGTTTAAATGGTTCAAATATTGATCAAGGTTTTTATAAATTTGGACTATACTATAATTTTCATCTGAGATGGCAAAGTAATTAAAATCTTTTGAAATTTTTCCTTCTTTGATTAAAATTTCTGCTAAACCTTGTGCTCCTAATAGACTATTTAGACCAGAAATAACTACAAAATTTTGTGAAGAAGTGTAAATTTCTTTGTTGATTCTAAAATCATATTCTAAATCTTCAAAGCTGGTTTTTAATTGTTTCAAAAAATCTTCAAGAACCTGATTATCATTAAAGTAATAAACTAATTTATAAGTTTCTTGGTCGGTATCTGGCTTAAACTTGTTTTGCGTAACTTTGCTTTTCAGTTCCCTGTATCGCTTTTGAGCAAATTTACCTTCATCTGATTGTGGGTAAGTTAAGGCCACATAATTTAAGGCTTCTTTATAAGCTTCTATACCATCAATTTTGGCTATTGCATAAGCTTTTAGCAATTCAAACTTAGGAGCTATGGGTCGGCCAACGAGTTGCTTTGTGTAAATGTTTGCTTGCTGAATTACATAATCATACTGTTGATTTTCGTATGCTTTGTAGAGATTTTTATATATATTTTGGGGATTATTTTCGCTGTCTTTAAATTTTTTAGGATTTAAAAGTAAGGCTGCATATTCGCTTTCAGGATATTCGTTTATTATTTTATTTTTCCATTTGTTTTTGGCGTCAGTATTTTGTTGTGCTTCCGCAATTAGGTAAAGATTGTAAATACTCGGCAAAATTAAGCGTTCTTCTGGATGGCTATCAAGTAAGTTTTCAAATTTATCTTTTGCTAACTGGTATTCTTTGAATTTTTCTTTATAAATCACGCCGAGTTGATAGTAGGCAAAATTACGATCTATCCAAAGGCTATCAATTATATTTTGGTCTGTTGGAATTTGTGAAATATAAGTTTCAGGCTGATATTTTGGATCGTTTTCAAAAGGATCTACATCTTCTTTATTTTCTTCTTCATTATTTTTGGTATTTCTTTTGCCACCATATTTCCAATTATCGTTTAGTTCAATATTGCCCCAAGTTTGTTTAAATTCGAGCAATCCTTTTTGAGCTTGATTGGTATCATAAAAATAAAAACTTGCATTGCCTGAAGAATTTTCTCTGTTGTTTGATGTATTGTTTCTATCAAGACCTAATTTGCTTTGATTTTTAACACTATTTCTTTTAAATGTAGGTGATGAACTGTTAAGAGCTTTTTGAGATGCTGATTGTTGTGCAAAAACACTTTGAGCTTCTTCTTTAAGGTTTTCTACATAATTATTAAAATAAGCAAGCTGTTCTTCTTTATTCATTTCAACCAACTTAATTATGCTATCTTTTTCGTTGGCAATACTTTCGTACTTTATAACATCGTCTAAGCTTTTTCTTTTTTTAGCAATAATTCTATACTCGCGTTTACTTTTATCAATATGGGTTAATGTGCTGTCGTAATAAGCTCCAGCGGTTTTATAATTATTTTGGTCAAAATAAATTTGTGCTAATCTTAAATAATCTCTTGAATATAAGTATTTGTCTTTTGGATTTCTTGCAAGCGATTTGTTGTAATAATCTATAGCTAAATCAATAGAATCTAAATCGTTATGGTATTCAGCATAATCGAAATAAATAAAATCTAAAAACGGTCTATTTTCTCGATTTTCCATCAATTCGTTGTATTGGCTTTTCATGTAAGCATAATCTACAGTATCCTGATTTATATTTTTAAGCTGCTCAAGCTTGGCGTGAATCATATAATCACGAGGCGATTTGCGGTTGAGATCAATCACTTTTTGATAGGTATAGTTGGCACTATCCACTTGATTGAGTTGGTCAAAAAGTTGAGCTTTTATGTATAGAAAACGTCCTTTTTTATGATTATCTTTTGTATAATAAATTGCTTTATTTAAAGGTTCAATGGCTTGATTATAATTATTGTTCAAAATATGAGCTTCGGCCAAAATGCTATTGAGGTGAGTTTGTTCTTCCTCGGTTAAATCAGAATATTCAGATTGAATTTTGAGGAGGTTTTGCAAAGCCAATTCGTAATAGTTAAGCCGCATATTGACTTTTTCTGTCCAAATTTTAGCATCTACAATACCACTACTTTCAGGATAATGGTTCAGGACATAACGAAAAGCATCTTTGGCTTGAATATAACGATGACTGTAGTAGCGAGCTTTGCCGAGAAGAATAAAAGCTTCATCAATTTGATAGTTATATTCTTCTCCAGCAATATACATGGAGTGTTTTTGAATAGCTTTAGCTGCTTTTTCTTCAGCTCTTTTAAAATCAGGATTTTTAGCTTCGTTTTGTTGAGTTTTGGTTTCAAAAATATCGAGAGTTGGTGGCTTTTCTTGCATGCGTTCTACAGGCAAAATGTCCCAATAATTTTCAGGATATTCGGTTTCAACAGTTTGAATACCATCTTCAACTGCTAAATTGCCGTGATAAATGGTATTGTAATAGGTGTTCATCGCATGCCAATTGCGGTTGACAAACTTGTTCTTTTGTGTTGAACATGCAGAAACGAGCAATGCGAGAATTACTAAAGATAAAAAATTATTGATGTTAAATTTCAAATTCAAAAAAATTGACGTCAGTTGGATAACAAGTTATTATGTAAATTATTATAAAATCACTTGACAAAAATAGGGTTCTTTTTGGAAACAGAAGACAATTTAATTATTTGAAAAGAAATTTGCTATCAGGTATAAGTTGATTTTTGTAATTTTAATTTTTTAATCCACTTTATGAAACATGCTTATCAACAAGCCAAATCCCTTCTTCAAAAGGCTCAATCTTCAAACGGTTTTTTGGCTGCCGCTAATGATATAGCCAATTATAAACGCATTTGGGCTAGAGATGGTGTCATTTGTGGTTTAGCTGCTTTACTAGATGGCGATAAAGACTTGGTCAAAACAATGAAAGATACTTTAGAAACTCTAGCCAAACATCAGCATCAATTCGGGAATATTCCTTCTAATGTCAATGTAGAAACGGGAGAAGTTAGTTTTGGCGGTTTGGCGGGTCGTGTAGATACTTTAGCTTGGTTTGTTATTGGAGTTTGTCAGTATTCAGCTTTCACTGATGAGCGTTCTTTTTTTGACAAGATGAAACCTGGTATGCAAAAATGTTTTAAACTTATGCAAGCTTGGGAATTTAATCACAGCGATTTGATGTATGTGCCTAGAAGTGGCAATTGGGCTGATGAATATCCCACCGAAGGTTTTATTTTGTATGACCAACTCCTTAGAGTTTGGGCTATGAGATGTTATTTGCATTTTGAAAAAGATGATAATTTAGCACAAAAACATAAAGCTATTCTTGCTAAAATTCAATTAAACTACAAAAAGCAAGATGAAACGACAAATGTTTATCATCCTAAAGCTTATAAACAGCTCAAAAAACTAGATTATTGGGCAGCTAGCCTTGAGCCTGCGGGCTATCAAACCCAATTTGACGCTTTTGCTAATAGTTTGGCATTAATGCTCAATATTGGCAATGATGAATCTGATAAAAAACTACTAAACTATTGTCTAAATCTACAAAATCAGCTTAAACTAAATTTGCTTCCTGCTTTTTGGCCCGTCATTACAGAAAAAGATAAAAATTGGAATTTGTTGACTAATAATTGTAAATACGAATTTAGAAACTATCCTTATCAATTTCATAACGGAGGCACATGGCCTGTAATCAATGGATTTTATGGAATTGGATTATGTCTTCAAGGTAAACAAAAAGAAGCTAAAGATGTTTTGGAACAAATAAATTTGCTCAACGCTAAGTTCGATTGGGGGTTTTATGAAAATTTTGATTCTAAAACACAAGAGCCGAACGGTGTGAAATTTTGCACTTGGAGTGCAGCATCAACAATGATGCTTACTGAATTTTTAAATGGAAAACAATGGATTGGACTCAAAAACCTATAGACGTCATTTCCACTGGCGAAATTCTCATCGATATGATTGGGCAACAAATGGATTGCCCGTTATCTGAAACTATTGAATTTCAGCGTTTTGTAGGTGGTTCGCCTGCAAATGTAGCTTTTAATTTAAACACGTTAAAATCAAATGTTCATTTTATAGGCAGTATTGGTCAAGATGGTTTGGGTAAATATATTTTAAGTGAATTTAAATCTCATAACTTAGCGATTAAAGGATTAAATCAAAGTTCAAAATTACCCACTACTCTAATCTTAGTTTCAAAAACCAGCCAAACTCCAGATTTCATTCCTTACCGAGGAGCTGATACTCAGATAAATTCAAACATGTTTTCAAAAGAAATTCTCCAACAAACCAAAGTGTTTCATACCACTTGTTTTGCTTTATCTAAAAACCCCGCACAAAATTCAATTTTAAAAGCAGCTAAAACAGCTAAAACATTAGGTGCTGAATTGAGTATAGATTTGAATTATGCGTCACAAATTTGGTCAGACAAAACAGAAGCTGAAGCTATTATAGGAGAATACCTTCACCTGAATCCTTTATTGAAAATAAGCGAAGATGATGTGAGTCGTCTTCTTGACACGTCTTTGAGTCACCAAGAAATTTTTAATTACTTTCAAAATAAACACGGTGTAAAACGCATTTACTTAACCCTAGGAAGTCAAGGTGTTAAATATTTAGATATACATGGCAAAATCAATCATCTTCCAGCACAACCTATCAAAGAGATCAAAGACGTTACTGGAGCTGGCGATGCTTTTTGGTCTGGGTTTTTATATGGGTTTACAAAAAAATTTGACCAAGAGCAATGCTTGAAAATGGCGTTGAAATTGTCTGCTATTAAGCTTCAGCACGTTGGTGGGCTTCCTGAAAACTTGAATTTGTTTTTAGAGTAATAAAGATTTAATACCAACGCATAATTCAAATCTATACACAATCAATGTTTTGAATGTAAATCTTAATTCATTTATTAAGCTTTGTCTTTAGATATTGATGGAATTATAAAAACTCAGATGCAATTAACTTCGTGACTTTTAGGTATGTATCTTACAATCTTTTTTGGCTTAAAGAATTAATCGATTTTTCTGTAAAATTCGATTATATTGTCAAATGTTATTTCATCAAAAATTTGATTTAGAAGTTCTAGTTTATCAAAAAATGCTAATGAAAAAATTGATTCTGAGTCTGCTATTACAAGTCCATTTTTATATCGAAATCAGGTTAAACTAAGCTTTGCTTGTAAACTTCTTCAAATATTTTAACATTTTTATTTCTTAATTTCAGCCACTATCACTTCGTTGGTGGCTTTGATAATACCATACAAAAATCTCTTTCCTTTCACTGTAGTGTCTATAGCAATTCCTTGTCCAAAAGCAGGCATTTTTAGTGTTTTGATATATTTGAGTTCATAGCCTATTTCTGGTAATTCCATCACGTAGAGTTCATGGTTATTGTGACCGGTCATATATAGTTGATCATCCACCCATGTAGCTCCTGAATTACTGGAAGGTTTGAACAATTCAATTATATTTTTTGGAAACATCCACCCCTCTAATCTTCTCCATTTATTATCAAATTTTATTACTTGTGTCCAGCTACTGTCTCTACCTTCGCTAGAATTTTTACCAGAATAATGAGCAAAACCTACATACCAAAATCCGTCTTTTCTATCAATCCAAGTTGCAGAGCCTATGTTGATTCCAAAACTATAGCTACCAATATGTTTTAGTTTATTAGGGTCAAAAATCTCTATAGAACTAGCCATAGGCGATTCTGGATAGTTGGAATTAGCACAATACAAAGTATCGTTGATAATGATACCGCTGTTAAGGTGTTTAACGCCTAATGATTTTCCATTCCACTCGCCTACTTTATTCCCATTTTCCTTTATATGCTTGGTTATACTACTATTGTTAATAACATAAAAATAATGTTGGTCCACAGCTACACCTTGACGAGCATTTTTAAGTTGAAAATGTGCAACTTTTTCAAGGTTTTGAGCATTTGAGATTAAGACCATGGCAAAAAACGCCATGGTAATCTTGAAAAAAAAAATATAATTCATATTGTTAAAATTTGTAATCTACACCAAGGGTAAACCAATATCCATATTTTTCTCTTTCATGCACCCTTGAAGTGCTTTTGCTAGGTTTCCCGTTTACTTCTGAATTGGTCTGATTAGTAATGTTATTAATTTTTAACTTAGCATTCAGATTTTTCGTAAGCTGATACCCTATTGAGGCGTCTAAATGGAAAGTACTATCCAACCAAATTACATCGTCACCCTCAAATTTATCAAACATAAAATGACGGTAAGCTCCTGCTAATACCAAGTTTAGCCCGTTTTTGGGATTATCATAAACAAATGAAAAGTTACCTGTATGCTTTGGGCTATGAACCAACGGCAAATCATCGCGCTCATCATCAAAGTCTGCTTGGCTGTCAACGAATGTATAGTTTCCGTTTATAGAAACATCTTTAAGAAAGGATACGCCTAATGGTGCAAGGCTTTGGTTAAAAGCAAATTCTGCACCAAATAATTTGGCCGAACCACCGTTTTCTGGTCTAAAAACTACATATGGTGTTCCATCGATGGTTTCATTAAAGCTGCCAGTGATAATGGGGTTTTCTAAAAATTTAGCAAAAAATCCTACACTGAAAAAACCAAGGTTGTTAGAATACCGTTCAAACATAACATCAAAATTTTGAGTTGTAATAGCTTCCAAATCAGGGTTCCCTCGGTTGATTTCTTGTTGACCATCGTCAATAATATCTACAGGAACCAACAAAGAATATTCTGGTCTACTAAGTCCAGAAGAATAGGCAACTCTCAACTGAGATTTGTCATCAAATTTATAAACCCCATGAACAGAAGGCAACCAAGTATTATAACTCCCACTTCCACTATTTTGTGTGGCAGTTTGAATATAATCTACATTTGTATTTTCGAGACGAAAACCTGCAATAGTAGAAAATTTATCTGACCATTGAGTTGTATTCATTAAGTAAGTAGCAATAACCGTTTCTTCAGCATCGTAAGAGGCTTCATCATTGATAAAATCTACATCAGCTGTGCTTCCATCTAGATTTAAATCTATGGCAGTTTGATCATTTAAGTGTACATCTTCGAATGCAAATTGGCCACTAGGTAGCAATAAAACTTCAGGAGGAGTTAGGTCAGTCTCACTAATGTTTAGTGATGCTTCTCTAAAAGTTCTATCTAAATACCTTATTTTAGTCCCTACCTTAAAGGATGATTTGTTTTCGATAAAAGGTATTTTTAGATTAAAAGAACCTGTATAAGCTTTTTCTTCAGTATTTCTAGGGGTAAAACGGACTGAGCTAAATTCCATATCTGGCAAATCAAAACCAATATTTGGTCTAATATTTTCTTGTTCTTCACGAGTTAAATCTGACCAAAAAAGGCTATTAGGTCTTCTGAACCTCCATTCTGTTCGATTGGGTAAATTTTCTTTGGCTACACCATAAGAGCCAGCATAATCAAGTTCAAAACCAGAAAATTTATGTCGCCCTACCAATTGGAAGAAAATGGTCTCTTGGTCTTCTAGCCGGTTTCGGGTGCGACGTTCTTCACGATTGTTAGATTGTGTAAAAATGGCTAATCGGCGAATTTCATTGTCTAGATAGCGGTTGTAATTTGCACTCAACTCCAAAGAATTATTAGGGTTGATTACATAATCAAAATTAGCAACAAACCCATAACGTTCCCGATTAATATCGTAATCTGTAGCTCTTCTTCTACTTAATGTATTGGCTTCTTTATCAAGATATCTCCAAGAATCGAAAAGCGAACCACGATCAGTATTGTAATAACTTCCAGCTACTAAAACCCCCAATTTTTTGTCAAAAAATCGTTGTGATACAAATCCTGAAAAGGAGCCAATATCCCTCCCAAACTTTCTAATCACAGATTCCTGATCATTATAACCATAACCAGCATAAAACTGTCCTTGCAAACTATCTCCAGCTTTTCTCAATTGAAAATCAACCATACCACCAAGTGCATCAGCATCCATATCAGGTCTAAGGGCTTTAGTAACGGTAATGGTTTCAATTAAATAAGATTGTATCATATCGAGTCCAACTGCTCTACCTGCGTCTGGCTCGGCACTAGGCAATCTTTGTCCGTTGATAGTTACTGCATTATATTGCTCTGAGGTGCCTCTTATTTGCACAAATTCACCTTCACCTTGGTCGCGGGTAATGGAAATTCCAGGTATACGCTGTACTGTTTCAGCAGCACTTACATCTGGATACTGCAAAAAGAGTTCACTTGAAACTACATTAGAAATATTTGGAAGGTTTTTTTGTGTGTTAAGAGCTTTTGCTTGCCCACGCGTAAGGCGTCCGTACACGACCACTCCTTCAAGGGTTGAAACATCTTCCTGTAGCACAACATTAATGGTTGTTTTTTGATCTTCTTGTTGTATAACAACCTCTTCGGTATAGGTTTGATATCCAATATAAATTACTTTAAGGGTGTAATTACCTGCTTGTAATGAAATATCAAAAGCACCATTTTGGTCGGTAATAACACCTTGATTCCCCGTAAAAACTACAGTAGCATAGGGCAGAGGATTTCCTTCTCCATCTTTTACTGTTCCGCTTACTTGTTTAAGATTTTGAGCTTGTAAAATCGTAGAGATGGATAAGAATAACGATAAGATAAAATATTTTTTCATTGTTAGTAAATTTTGAGATGCTAAACTAATCCAATCAAACAATAGCAATATTAAACCATTGTTATGAATTGATTACCACAGTAAAAAAAGATAGTAAAGAAAATATTAAGCTCTTTGGTTTTGCATAAGTATAGCACCTAACTTTTATTTGTCATTTGTCAAGTTATGTGTCAGTGTAAAAAGCCAACCTGCAAATGACACCTTTGTTTTTTCCCGAAACACGAACTAACCTCAAAAAACCAAAAACACTTGCTAATATAAGCAGAGACAAACTTGATAAACTAAATACACTAGTTGGGTTTGCTTTAAGTTCTGTTTTTACAATACCTGATAGACTGTCAAAACTCTTTCGCATGTCGGTTGGTTCTAAGTATAACTCAAATTTGAGTGTGTCATGTAATGTTAACATAGTTGATGTTTCTTAAGACATCAAATCTATGCTCAAATTATTATGTATCAAATATGTAGTTAGTCGGTGGGATACGAAGTATTTTCATCATCATGACATCAAATATGCTGCATAAAAAATTACGGTATATAGCCGTCGGGTTAATAGTCGGTGAGATACATCTTTATTACCAATACTAAAGAAATGTTCTAAATCGCTTTCATTGAATTGATTTTTTAAATTCTACTTGAGCAAAAGTTTATTAAAAGTTTATTTTAGAAAGATCAAAAAATCATATTGTCTTATTAAAACAAAATGGTTTAATATCCTACAAAATCGGGATGACTTCACTAAACTCGGATCTCGCTCGGGATAAACATTTTGGCAAATGTTCAATACAGTACTTCACGTCTCTCAGAGTTATGAACAGATTTTCTTTTATAAAAAAAGCCTCTCAATAAAAAGAGAAGCTTTGTGATTTGCCCCACACTAAGCGGAGATAAAGTGTACGGGCGGAGAGACTCGAACTCTCACACCTCTCGGCACTAGATCCTAAGTCTAGCGTGTCTACCAATTCCACCACGCCCGCAAAATTTTTTGCAAATATAAATAATGTCTGTGATTAAAAAATCAAATTGAAACCAAATTTTTAGTTAAAAACTCGAATACTATCACCATTAGCATTAAGCTGATAATTCATCAAAGCAAAAGACAGACCATCGTCAAGGGGTTGACCTGTAATCAAACTATATGAATTTGGATTTTGACAAGTCGATACTGCAGATAAACCATCAATTTGAAGTCTAGTGCAGTTGCTAGGAATTTCATTGGGGTCAGAAGCATCCCAAGCTAAAAATCCGCTCCCGGTGTTAACTACAATAATACCATCATTTCCAATGCCTTGTCCACCAACATATACGGCATTGCCAGTAAAGTTAAGCGGACTAAATTGAGGTAAAGTTAAATTTAAAATAATATCAAACTGAACATTCAATAAGTTCGGATTATTTTGTCTAGCATTATCATCACTACAAGCCTGTAGTCCAACACAAGTGATAAAAATTGACAACATAAGTTTAAGATTCATAAAATTTAAGGTTTATTTTTTTAATATTCGCAAATTTACTACTTTTGTAAGTTCAATCCCGTTGTATTCGGGATTTTTGTTTTTCATATAAATATAACGCATATGAGTAAGATTTCGTATTATACTGAAGAAGGATTGAAAAAACTAAAGAAAGAGTTAGACCAACTCAGAGATGTTGAGCGACCAAAAGCTTCGCAAGCCATAGCTGATGCTAGGGATAAAGGCGACTTGAGTGAGAATGCAGAATATGATGCCGCTAAAGAAGCTCAAGGCATGCTTGAAATGCAAATCGCCAAATTAGAAGAAATCGTAGCCAACGCCCGTGTGATTGACGAATCTCAGCTTGACACCTCTAAAGTTTTGATTCATAGTAATGTAAAAATAAAAAACAAAGCCAATAACCAAACTTTGACCTACAAACTCGTAGCACAGAGTGAAGCTGATTTAAAATCTGGTAAAATATCTGTGGACTCCCCTATTGGTAAAGGTTTACTCGGTAAAAAAGCTGGTGAAATTGCTAAAGTTACCGTCCCAAACGGAAAATTAGAATTTGAGATTTTAGAAGTTAGTAGAGATTAATTGCTTAACCCAGTTTGTGCTGAACGCTTTTTTTTATCTAAATCTTAAACCTGAGTAAAAAGAGAATTGGTTTCAAAATTTCTCTTTTTTAAAGCTTTTTCAAATGCTTCACGATGCGTTTTGATGTCTTTTACTTCTAACATGCCAAAAATTTATGGTGTAAATTAATTGGCAAATTTAGTAAAAGCATAGATTAATGATTAATTTTACTTTAATGTTTTACAGAGTTTATTTTTAAAACATCTTAACTCAAAAAATATCAATTTTCAAGTAGAATTATGCAGAGACCAAATTTATTAAAATCGCTGGACAAAGTCGCCATAATTTGTACTGCAAGAGCCGTTGATAAAAAAGATTTAAAACATGCTCTAAATATTCTTAAATCTTGGCAACTTCAACCTGTTTTGGGGCAAACAATTGGCTTAAAACATCATCAGTTTGGTGGAACCGATGATGAAAGAGCGGCTGACTTACAACAACAAATTAACAACCCTGAAATAAAAGCCATTTGGTGTGCTAAAGGCGGTTATGGTACAGCCAGAATTATTGACCAAATAGATTTTACGCCATTGCTTAAAAATCCCAAATGGATCATTGGCTATTCTGATGTTACGGCTTTGCATTTACATCTTCAAAATATAGGCCTCTGCAGTCTTCACGCTCAGATGCCAGTAGATATTGAAAATAAGTCTAAAAAAACTCATAAAAGTTTAAAGCAAAGCTTGTTTAAAAATCCTTTTAATATTTACTATAAATCAAAATTCAAATCTCAATCTGGTCAAGCCCAAGGTCAACTTATTGGTGGAAACTTATCGGTATTATACTCGGTTTTAGGCTCTGAATCTGTACCGAGTTTTAAAGATAAAATTTTATTTCTTGAAGATTTAGATGAATATCTCTATCACATAGATCGAATGATGTTGAGCTTGAGCAGGCAAGGTTTACTCAAGCAACTAAAAGGCCTTATCATAGGCGGAATGACTGATATGAATGACAACTCTACGCCTTTCGGAAAAACAGCTTATGAAATAATAGAGCATTACACAAAAGATTTGAAAATCCCAATAGCTTACAATTGCCCAGCCGGACATCAGTTTGAGAATATTGCATTAACTTTAGGGGCTAAAATAAATCTTAATGTAAAAAACAATAAAATCTCTATAGAATATTAACACATGGCAGAGCACAATCAACTTGGTAAAGCTGGCGAAAGTTTGGCTTTAAAACTTCTTAAAGATAAAGGCTATGAGATTTTAGCTAAAAACTACCGATTTCAAAAAGCCGAAGTTGACATTATTGCTCTAAAAAACGAAACTTTGGTAGCCGTAGAAGTCAAAACCAGAAGCACGCCAGAATTTGGCAATCCACAAGAGTTTGTAAAACCTGCTCAAATGAAACGCCTTGTTGAGGCTGTTGACCATTTTGTTAATGAAAGACATTTAGACTACGAAGTGAGGTTTGATATAATCGGAATTATTAAAAATAAACTCGGCACCAGAATTGAACACCTTGAAGATGCGTTTTTGCATTTTTAAATTGTGTTATTGTTTCCCCATAAGATGCAGCATAGCAAATCTCAACATTAAAATTGCATAATAATTTTCCTATATTAACCTGAGTTCGATTTATTGAAAGCTGTAAATCAGATGATTATATCTTTTTGTAAGCAAATTTTGCCATTTCGAACGAAGAATGAGGAGAAATCTTATCCTACTGAGATGTCTCGTCGCTCATGCTTCGCTCTATCGAGATGACAAATGATTAAATATCTGTATTTTATATGAATATATTTTATTGGAATTTATATCGAACTCACGTTATATTAACTGAATGTAAAATCTATTTACATTCCTAACTTTAGTTTAAAACCTTAGATAAACTTAATCAAATACATAGGAATTCAAACTTTGAGCAATAACAATTGTTTAACCAATTTACTCTATTTTCATAAGCCTATCCTAACATTTTATTAAAAATGAGATAATTTTTTTCAGATATGTTTAGACTTCTTTTGTAATGAATTTAAAAAAACTTTCAAATCATGAAAAAATTATTACTCGGATTATTTTTACTCTGCGGAGTTGGTGCAATTGCACAAGGAACAATTACTGGAAAAGTAATAGACAATGGTTACAATCAACCGCTTGCAGGAGCAGATGTGTTGATTAAAGGAACTGAAATTGGCTCTATGACCGATTTTGATGGTAATTTTACTCTTACAACCGATTTAAATCAAGGTGTTATACTTATATCTTACGTTGGTTACGAAAGTAAAGAAATTGAATTTAATTTTTCTGATACACAAATAATTAATCTTGGTGAGATAAGGCTTAATCCAGGAAATCAATTAGACGAAATAGTATTAGTAGGAAGAGATGTCCTTGATGTGGCACTTGAACGCGAAACCCCAGTAGCTGTTTCTACGGTAAGATCAAGCTACATACAAGAAAAAATAGGAAATCAAGAATTTCCAGAAATTCTAGAACAAACCCCTTCTGTTTATGTTACTAAACAAGGCGGTGGTTTTGGAGATTCACGTATGACGGTTAGAGGATTTAATCAAGTTAATACTTCTGTAATTATCAACGGACAACCTGTAAATGATATGGAAAATGGTATTGTTTATTGGTCAAACTGGTTAGGCTTAGCAGATGTTGCTGCTGGTGTTCAAGTTCAACGTGGTTTAGGAGCAACTAACTTAGCTATACCTTCTGTAGGTGGTACTGTAAACATTGTGACCAAATCAACTGAAAAGCAAGCTGGTGGAAGAATTCAAACTTTAGTTGGTAATGATAGCTATTTAAAAACACTTGCGTCTTATAATACTGGTTTGGGTAAAAATGGCTGGGCAGCAAGCTTACTAATCAGTCGCTGGGAAGGTGATGGTTATATTGATGGCACCAAAGGAGAAGGCTATACCTATTTTGGTTCTGTTGGCTACGCACCAGTAGATAGCGATCATGCTATAAACATAACCTTTACTGGTGCTGGACAATGGCATCACCAAAGAACTTCTAGGATAAGCCTTAGAGATTACTTTAATTTTGGAGGCGATGACTTTAGAAAATTTAATATAGATTGGGGATATTTGAACGGCGAAGAATACTCATTCAGACGCAATTTTTACAATAAACCAATCGCTACTTTAAACTGGGATTGGGATATCAATGACAAACTATCTTTAGCCACAGCACTTTACGGCTCTTGGGGTCGTGGTGGTGGAACTGGTCCAAGAGGTAGAAATTTTGGTATTAATCCTTTTGGACAAGATTTAACCGCATTTATGCAGGATGGAAATACAGATTTTAGAACAAATGAAGGTATTATCGATTTTGATGCTGTTGTGGCTAATAACAAAGCTGGCACGCCTTATCAAGTACAAGGTTCGCCTTATGAAGGATTAATTTTAGGTTCAAATGGCTATAATGATAATGGCGTGAATAGCAATGTAGCTATTAGAAGATCTTCAATGAACTCTCATAACTGGTACGGTGCTATTTCTAAATTGAAATATGAAACTGGTAATTGGACTATTGGAGCTGGAGTAGATTTAAGATATTACGAAGGGTTTCACTATAGAGTGGTTAACGATTTGTTAGGTTTGGACGGATATTTTAGCACAGGCAATCAAAATCTTAGCGAGGGTTTAATTATCACCGAAACTATTGATGCAAAACCATTTAAAGACACTGGTCTTAAATATGATAAAATTGATTATTACAACGTTGGTATAGTCAAATGGTCAGGTTTCAACGGAAAATTTGAATATAAAAAAGACAACAAATATTCGGCTATTATTCAATATGGTATTTCAAACCAAAACTATCAAAGAGAAGACTACTTTGATGAACCAAATAATATCGTTAGCGATGACGAAAATAAATTAGGTGGTTACGTCAAAGGTGGTGCAAATTACAATATTGATGATGTGCATAATGTTTTCTTTAATGCTGGTTATATATCACGTCAACCATTTTTTGATGCTATTTTTCCAAACTTTGCAAATGAAGTAAATCAAGATGCTGAAAATGAAACTATCACGTCATTTGAAGTTGGTTATGGTTATACTACATCTGAATTAAAAATCAATTTAAACCTATACAACACTTTGTGGAGTGATAGATTTTTCACCACGAGTTTTGATTTCTTAAATGGTCAGTCTGGTACAGCTCAATTTTCAAATGTTGAACAATTGCACCAAGGTGTTGAATTAGAAGTTTTTTATAAACCCATCACAGATTTAATGGTGTCAGGTATGCTTTCAGTTGGTGATTGGAGATATAAAGATAATGTAGAATCAAGAGTATTTGATGAAAATAATAATTTTGTTCCTGAAGCCTCATCTACTTTGTATCTCGAGGATGTTAAAGTTGGTAATGCCGCTCAGACCACTGCTGCTCTAATGGTAGATTATGAAATAACCAATGCTTTAGGTGTTGATGCTGGTTTGAGATATTTTGATAATTTATATGCAGATTTTTCACCAAATGACCAAGAATTTTTAAATCCAGATAACAAAGGTGCAGTTGAGCTTCCAAACTATACCGTAGTTGACGCTGGAATAGATTATCGCTTTTCATTTGACAAATCAGATTTATTTCTCAGATTAAACGTTAACAATATTTTTGATGAAGAATATATCTCTGAATCATTAACAAACATCCATACTGATAGTAATACTGAAAACACTTATCAAGGAGTAGATTATAGAAACTCTGTTAATTGGGGTTTTGGTACAACTTGGAATTTCTCTGTTAGCTATAATTTTTAAATAGATGAGTTAAGCCAATCTGTAACATATTGCTTTAAACCCTGTCAACTTTGGCAGGGTTTTTTGTTTTGAAGTTCTTTTAATATAGTTTGCCTAACCTTTTGATTAAGCAATCTTTTATCTTGAATACTAAATCCTTGTGTCTCTATAAACTCTAAAACTTTAGCACGTAAAACACCCGGTTTGCCACTAAAAAATTTATAAGAAAATTTAGCTTTATTATCATAAAAAACAATCGGTACAATGGGAATTTGATGATTGATAGCCAAGCGAAACGCACCATCTTTAAACCTGTCTAAAACAATAGACATATCATCTGGCACGCCACCTTCAGGAAAAATACAAACACTCAAGCCCTTTTCTAAACGCTCTTTTGCTTGTTGAAAAACCGCATGGCGACTTTTGCTATCTTGCCTATCAACCAAAATACAAGTGCGTTTATAAAAAAAACCAAACAATGGATATTTTGCTAATTCTTTTTTGCCAACAAACACAAAAGGATTTTTAGAAACATACAACATCATCATAATATCTATCATACTAGTGTGATTTGATACCAATAAATAACTTTTGTCTTTTTCCATTGTCTCTAAAAACTGAACTTTGGGTATAAAACCCATTCCAAATAAATTGATAACCGCCCATGTCTTTGCTACTTTAAAAAAGAATCCATACCATTCTTCCCTTAAAGTTGAAATCAATAAAAAAGGAAAGAGAATAATAATACTAAAAAGCATCAGCACATAAAACCAAATGCGCCAAAACAATCTCAATATGTTAAACAAAATTTTCATCAAGTCCAAAATTACATAAATCCTTAGATACAGATAAACAAAAGATTTATCTTTGAAAAAAATTGATTTTTATGTCACGTATTTTAACTGGAATACAAAGTACAGGAACTCCACATCTCGGCAATCTTCTCGGGGCAATTTTACCTGCCATTGAAATGGCAAACAACCCTAAAAATGACTCTTTTTTATTTATAGCCGATTTACATTCGCTCACCCAAATAAAAGATGCCAAAACTCTAAAAAATAATACTTTACACACCGCAGCAACTTGGTTGGCTTTTGGTCTTAACCCAGAAAAAACAGTGTTTTACAGACAAAGCCAAGTGGCACAAGTTACTGAATTGACTTGGTATCTCAACTGTTTTTTTCCCTATCAACGCTTGACTTTAGCCCACTCTTTTAAAGACAAATCAGATCGGCTTGAAGATGTCAATTCTGGGTTGTTTACCTATCCTATGTTGATGGCTGCTGATATTTTGCTATATGATGCCGATATTGTTCCCGTTGGTAAAGACCAATTGCAACACATTGAAATGACGAGAGACGTCGCACAGCGTTTTCATGCTAAACTTGGTGAAACATTTGTATTACCTCAGCCCAAAATACAAAAAAACACTCAACTCATTATTGGAACAGATGGCGAAAAAATGAGTAAATCAAAACAAAATATCATCAATATTTTTGACAATGATAAAAAGCTTCGCAAAACCATTATGAGTATTAAAACGGACAGCACACCATTAGAAGAACCTAAAGATCCTGATACTTGTATTGTTTTTAATCTCTATAAATGCATTGCTTCAGATGATAAAATCTCTGAAATGAAAGCCAATTATCTTAACGGCGGTTTTGGATACGGTCATGCAAAGACAGCTTTGTTTGAAGAAATTAAAGACAGATTTAAAACCGAAAGAGAAACCTTTCAACATTTAATCCAAAATCCAGAGAAAATTGAAGAAACCTTACAAGCAGGTGAAGCAAAAGCTAGAGTTGTAGCAAACGAAGTTTTAGCTCGTGTGAGACAAAAATTAGGTTATCAATCATAAGAAAAACAGCTATTTTAGAAACGATTAGTGCAAACTTCTTAAATTTTGTAAAACCCCTATAAAACTAAAACACAATCTTTTTCAAGCGTTTCTGAATACTCTTTTTATAATCATGCGGATAAGTGCGTTCGCCCATAAAAACATCGGTCATGGCGTCAGCGAGATGTTGACCAAATTGTTTAAGCATTAAATTTCTGAGGGTTTTATTTTCATAAAATAATTTAGCCAACTTTACGCCTGTTTTTAATTCTGGAAGTAGTTTTTCATCGAGTTTGTCATGGTAGTTCTTCTCTGCTTGTCTTAGGTCTAAATTGCTTTCTGCAATAGCCTTAGCAACAATTTTACCACTGTAAATAGCATTGGAAATCCCTTCTGCAGTAACAGGATCGGCAAAACCAGCAGCATCACCAATGAGAAAAACATTTTGCTTGACAAATCCATCTTTTCGAGGGCTAATAGGGATAATAAAACCGTGAGCAGAAGACGAGATAATGTTTTTGATACCAATAAAATCAACATACTGATGGTAATTTTCACGGAGTTTTGGATTCTTTTTGGTTTTCATAAAATTACCCACACCAACCGATAAGTGATTTTTTTTAGGAAAACACCAACCATAACCTAAAGGTACAACATCAATATCAAATCGTGCAGAATGAGATAAACGCTCAAAATCTTCATCGCTGACTTCTAATTCATATTCAAGTGCTGGACACATCATACGGGTTTCTTGCCAGTTAGATAGTTTAGCGGTTGGGCTTAACGCCCCATCTGCTGCAATGACAAACTTGGCTTGAATTTCTTTAGTTGAGGTTTTTAATGTTGCTATTTCACCACATTTCAATTCTTTTAAAGCTTCAGTTTGTAATAGTTCAACTCCAAATTCTTGAGCTTTTTTTACTATGAGATGATCAAAGGAATCCCGCATAATCATCGTAATAATTGGCTTGTCTCTTTTGGTTTTAAAACTAAGATTCTTACCAGCAAAGGCTATGTCAATATCAACAAATTCTCTTTCTACGACTTCAGAGATGTCAAAAGGCAGATTTTTACGACCCCGAAACACAAAACCACCACCACAAGTTTTGTAGCGGGGTAAAGTTTCCTTTTCGATAATAATGGTTTTCAAACCTAATTTTGCAGCGTGAAAAGCAGCACTCGCTCCAGATGGACCACTACCTATGACTGCAACATCATATCTCATGTTATAAAATTTGCAGATAAATTTAAATATAAATTTTAAACAGCAACTTTTCCTTTAATATGCGGATGTGGATTATAGTTTATCAACTCAAAATCTTCAAATGTAAAATCAAAAATAGAGTTTACCTCTGGATTGATTTTCATCTCTGGCAATGGTCTAAAATCTCTTGAAAGTTGCAACTTGACTTGCTCAAAATGGTTTTGATAAATATGGGCATCGCCAAAAGTATGTATAAAATCGCCGTAACCTAAATCGCAAACCTGTGCAATCATCATAGTTAAAAGTGCATAAGACGCGATATTAAAAGGCACGCCAAGAAAAATATCAGCACTGCGTTGATAAAGTTGGCAAGACAATTTTCTTTCGGCTACATAAAATTGAAAAAATGCATGACATGGCGGTAAAGCGGCTTTGCCATTAGCTACGTTGTCTGCAAAGCTTTTTGATGTATCAGGCAAAACACTCGGATTCCAAGCTGAAACTATCATCCGGCGGCTGTTAGGATTGTTATTAATGCTTTGGATAACTTCTGAAAGTTGATCGATGCTTTCGCTATTCCAGTTGCGCCATTGATGACCGTAAACTGGGCCTAAATCTCCGTTTTCATCAGCCCATTCGTTCCAAATTCGCACGCCATTGTCTTGAAGATACTTAATATTGGTATCGCCTTTGATAAACCACAATAATTCGTGAATTATGGACTTTAAATGGATTTTTTTAGTGGTCACTAAAGGAAAACCTTCGTTTAAATTGAAACGCATTTGATAGCCAAAAACACTTCTTGTGCCTGTGCCAGTTCGGTCTCCTTTGTCAGTGCCGTTTTCTAAAACGTGTTTAATCAAGTCGTGATATTGTTTCATACTAATATTATCTTTCAGCCAATATTAAATCTTTAGAATACAAGGTTCTATTTGATGCATTAAACTCATACTTTATTTTTAATTTTAAGTTATATAAGTCTAATATTTTCCAGCTTTTAGCAAAAAATTTTTCATTTTCTTTAATAATTTCAAATGAAATACCAAAATGATGAGCAAGTTCTGTAATCTTTGGATTATTGGATGGTGATAGGCAAAATGATCTTTGAGATGTATTCAAATTATTGATATTGTAAGTTTTGCACTCTAAATAATTTAACCTCTCATTATCATCATAAAAGGATATATCAGGATAACCCGTAGATTGTTTTATTCCACTCTGCGTAATTGGAGTATCAGCTTGATAGCCAATTTTTATAAGAGCTTCTTTAACAAAAGGTTCAATTTTATTTCCTACTTCATTTGCTCTGTTACTATCAATACCTATTTTATTTACCATTTCTAACACTAAATCAGCAACTTTAACAAGGTTTACTAACAAGATTTTATCATTTTTGTCCTCATGATTGAATTTTTTTACTTTATAGCCTGTTATGCTTTCAACAACAGGACTAAATTCAACTTCATCCAAGGGTTTTAACATTTCGGTTATAGGTTTTTTTAATTCAATCGAAGCCATATTTATTTTTTAAAAATTACTACACGATTAGAATTAGTACCTTTAGAGTTATTGTCAACGCCCCAAATGTTTGCGGTTTTAGTAAAAACCTGTTCGTTTATTAATATACAAACGGGTCTGAAATTCGCTTTTATGCCGAGAGGAACGACGTATTCATCTAATCTTATCTTTCCATTTCTAATTTCTCCAACTTCAAAAGCAACATGACCTCCAGGTTTTGTAATTCTGTAAAGTTCATGAAAAACATTTTGCATTTTATCACACCAATCTTCAATTTTTTTAGACATGGTAATCTTTCTCTCAACTTCATTATAGTCAATACCATTAAACCAAGCTCGCATCCAATTGTCTTTTGCATATTGTATAACATCCAAAAATGGTGGTGAAGTTACTGTTAAAGATACTTTATTTTCTGGTATTTCGTAAGTTTGAGAAGCATCTTTATTTAAAAAAACTGCTTTTTTGGAAGCTAAATTAAGATTTTGTATTTGATGTTGGTTTAAATCTCTAAGCAAAGATTTTGATTTTTTTAGAATGATTTGTTTAGCATTCCTATAATCTGGTGTTTGTTGTTTTTTATCATTTATTTTTATTTGTCTTTCTCTTGAAACAGCCTGATTTGGTGGCATGGTATAAACTGAAAAGAAACCTTTAGAATGCCCAGTCAATCGGTTGGTAGCAACCATCCTGATCCATTTATCATATTTATTTAAAGTTTGTTGGCTTTCTTTTTCTAAAATAAAAGCTCTTAAATTACACAATTCTTTAAGAGTTTTTTTATGAAAGAACATGTCTAAATAATAGTTAGTGTCTATGTCTTTCTCTAAATCTATTTTGTTTAAATACATCTCAAGCTCCTGAAGATTAGGTATTTGCAATCTTGATTCTGTAAAAATTTGACTTAAAGGATTAACATCATTACCTATTATGTTTCTTCCCAGTAAAGCGGCTTCAATTGCAGTGGTTCCTCGTCCTAAAAATGGGTCATAAACAAAATCACCTTTATAGGTTAAGTTTTCAATAAAAAACTTGGGCAGTTGAGGTTTAAAACACGCTCTGTAGGACACTTCATGTATGCTATTAGCTTGTCTTTGTTTGGCTGTCCAAAACTCGTTTGTATATTTTTTAATAGGTATTCCGTCAATATAAATTGTAGAACATATAGTTTTGGTTTCATCTTCAAATAAATCAAATGACTTTTTTAACTGAAAATTTTCTACAATTTCTGTAAACATAATTCTGATTTACTTCAAATTTAATAAAATTTCAATCTTCTTCACTTTCTATCACATTAATATGTGGCTCTTTCAATGTTTCCTTGTTGGCAATATTGCGTTCTAAAGACAAGAGTAAAGAAGGCAAAAGCAATAAATTAGAAAGCATAGCAAACAACAAAGTAGCCGAGACTAAGCCACCTAAAGCAACAGTGCCACCAAAACTGCTTATCATAAACACCGAAAATCCAAAATACAGAACAATTGAAGTATAAAACATACTCACTGTGGTTTCTCTGAGTGCTGAATAAACCGAGCGTTTAATTTTCCAATTTCTGGCTTTGAGTTCTTGTCGATATTTAGCGAGAAAATGTATAGTGTCATCTACGCTTATTCCAAAAGCAATACTAAATACCAAAATCGTAGAAGGTTTGATTGGAATATTAAGAAATCCCATCATTCCTGCCGTCATTAAAAGTGGTAAAATATTTGGAATAAGTGAGATTAAAATCATTCTAAACGATCTAAACATCCAAGCCATAAATATGGCGATAAGCAAAACTGCAAGCGACAAAGACACGACAAGATTTTTCACCAAATAGTCTGTGCCTTTCTGAAAAGTTAAAGCTTTACCTGTCATACTGACGTTGTAGCGATCTTCTGGAAATATTTTTTGGATTTTGGGATAGATTTGGGCTTCGATTTGTTCCATCCTATCGGTGCCAATATCTTTCATAAACACCGTCAACCGTGCATATTGACCAGTAGAATCAACATAAGCGTTGAGATTGCCGTTTGATTGAAAGTTTTTAAAATATGGCAACATAAAATTTTGCTCTTGTCGTGTTGGCAATTGGTAATATTTAGGTTTGCCGTTATAAAAAGCCTGTTTAGCGTATTTAGCTATATTGACTACAGATAGTGATTTTGACAATTCAGGAAATTCTTCTAAAGCTTGTCCTAATCGGTCTATGCGTTTTAAGGTTGAAAGTTTAGAAACGCCGTTTTCTCGCTTTGTATCAATTAAAAATTCTAAAGGCATGATACCGTTGAACTCTTGTTCAAAAAAACGGACGTCTTTTATAAATTCAGCTTTTTGTGGCATATCTTCAAGCAAGCTTCCCGAAACTTTTATAAAATAAATACCTATAAAACTCATTATCATAAACCCAATTGCTGTAAAGTAAATCGTAATGCGTCTATGACGCACCATAAACTCTATCCAATTGACAAATCCTTCTATCCATTTTTTACCCAAATGTTTAAGATGTTTGTCTTTTGGCGGTGCCATATAACTATAAATAATTGGGATGATCAGCAAACTCAAAATAAAAATAGATATGATATTGATAGATGCAACTACGCCAAATTCTTTTAGCAATTCACTCTGTGTAAAAATAAAAGTAGCAAAACCCGAAGCTGTGGTCACGTTGGTCATCAAAGTGGCATTTCCAATTTTAGCAATGACGCGTTGAAGCGATTTGGCTTGGTTGCCGTGTCGCTTGATTTCTTGTTGGTATTTATTGATGAGAAATATACAATTGGGTATGCCAATCACAATAATTAATGGCGGAATAATGGCGGTTAACACTGTGATTTCATAACGCATTAAACCAATAAATCCAAACGCCCAAATCACACCGATGATGACCGTTAACATTGAAATGAAAGTGGCTCGAAACGAACGAAAGAAAAAATAAAAAATAAAAGAAGTGACCAATAGTGCTGCTATGACAAACCACTTGATCTCATCAACTATATTTTGAGCGTTAAGAGTTCGCACATAAGGCATACCAGACACATAAACTTTGATATCAGTGTTTTCTGAAAAATTTTTTATTAACGGCACAAATTTCTCAAGCACAAAATCTTTTCTGATTTTAGTGTTTACGATAGAGTCTTCAAGATAAACCGCGGTTTGAATAGTCTTCGTCTTTGAATTATACACCAAACCTTCATAAAATGGCAATGAGTCAAATACAAAATGTTTAAAATCATCTAAGTTTTCTTTAGTGTAATTTTTAGTTTTAAGAATTTTTTGAAACTCAAATCTTTTCGGTTCAGAAAACTTTTTAAGATTTTGAAGGTCTGTGATATCAATCACACTCTTAATTTCACTAAACTGCCTAATGGTGTCAGAAAGTTGATCCCATTCTTTGAATTTTTTTGGCGTGAACAGTGCTGAGTCTTGAGTGGCAATAACAATAATGTTGCCTTCATCTCCAAATTTTTCTAAAAAAGATTGGTATTCAAGATTCATCGGATGCTTATCGGGTAGCAAATTGGCTTCAGTAAAAGAAAAGCCAATGTATTTCCACTGAGTAATCAAAAAGGCAGAAACGCCGATTATCAAAGTAATAAACACAATTCTGTTACGAAGAATTGTCCCAGCTATGGTATTCCAAAACCTAAAACTAAAAAGTTTTTGCATCTGCTTGAAAGCTTAAAAAATGACAAAGGTATAAAACCAAAAATATTAAATGGCAAGACATCAATTAAAGCTTTAGATTAAATGTAAATTTAAAAGCAATATTATCATCAAAGTTTGGCAAATGGTATGCACCATAACGGTAAGCAAAGCTCAAACCAAAGCCCCAAAATATTTTATTGAGCTCTATGCCAGCTTCTGAATATCCTTTGTCTAAAGTGTTAAAATCTACACCGAGATGTTTCTCTTGGTTGCTAAAATCACCTATGGCGTGTCTTGAAATCAAAACCATTTCAGGTCTGAAAGTATCGGATATTTTAAAAGGTGCTAAAGTATGTTTAATGTGTAAACTAGCCAAACGTGTGCTAAAAAATTCACTAAAAAACATGGTTTCAAAACTCTTAACACCTGCTACAGAAAACCGACCTAAAATTTTGTCATCGTTAGGTGCATTTGGATAAGCGTGAAAAGAATGCGTAAGTGGCACATCACCAAAGGCATAATTTCCTTCTAAGACAAATTCTGTGTAGCTATTGTTTAAATGCTCATAAATGTATTGACCTTTTAAATTGAGTTTGGTAAAACTTAAATCGCCACCAAAAGTGCTACCAAAATACTGTTCTACTTGTCCTGAAATAACAGGATATTGTTCTTTGACATTGATGAAGTTGTTATCAAATTTTAAAAATCGACTTCGTGGCGACCATCTTAAACTCACCATTGCTCGAGTCAAATCATAAGATTGTATAGCAATATTGCCATTAAGAAAGGCATAGTTTTCTGTTTGAAAAATTCTATCGTATGCAATTTTAAATTCAGATAATAGTTTTGGACTTAATCGTCTTTGAAGACTTAATGAAGTGGTTTTTTCCTTGTAGAAAAAAATGATGTTAACTAATCTCGGTTCAAACAAAGAATACACGCGTTCATCAGTAAGATAAATATTGCTACCTACTTCTCTCACATCATCTGTGTATTCAGCATTTAGCCATGTATTGGTATCTCTGTCAAGCAAAAAACCTGTATTGATACCAAATTTAATTTTCTTGTCTTTTGTGCCGTAAGCGACATAGCCACCAACTCTAAATTGGTCTGAAAATTCTTCGTTAGTCAAACCACCAATACCTAAACGCAAACCTTCAAAATTATTAATCTTAATCAATGTTTTTAAGTCGGTTTTCCATTTAAAAATCGGAAAAAAACCATCATTAACATTTTCGAGTTTTTTAATTCTCGAAATGGTATTTTGGCGTTTTAATGTTTGAGCAGTACCTTTAAAAAACAGACTGTCTTTTGGAGTTAAAGGTAATTTTCTGTGTGATTCCCAATATTGTGTATCGCGTTTGTGAGCGTTGTCTTCTACCAGAATATCATAATTTTCGGTATCCAGCTCGTCAGGCTCAAAATTATAGTTATAAAATATAGATTTTGAAAAAAGCTGATTGTTTTGATCGTCTTTGGCAATGCTTCGGCTATGAAGCGTTCCTATATCAACATTAGTTCCAAAAAGACTCACAGATTTGCCACCTTCTCCTGGTGTCATTTCAACCAATATTTCTTGAGTTAACCAAAGGTTTTTGGCAGAGTTTTTTTGAAAATTTTGATGTAAATTCAATTTTATTTCATCGTTTTTATTGACGTAAATTTTTGATAAAGCGTAATTATTGTCAATCTGCATCACGCCTTGTAAAAGCCGATCCGTATTGTTGAGTTTCGGACTAAATTTGATGTAATAAAATTTTTCAGTTTTATGGATCAATTCATAACGATAAGCTCTCAAATTATCAGGATGTAAAGGCGAAGCATAATCAATTTCAAAAATGACATAATCTTTGTCATACCAATTGATATCGTGCATTCTATGACTTAATATTTTAAGCACAGGCTTGTCAAAACCTTGATTTTTTTGAGCTATAATGCGTTCTCTGATTTTATGCTGGTCGATTAAAAATTCTGAAGTGCGTTCAGAAAACAAATTTTCATTGGATGTCGAATTTCGAATACTATCTCTTTTAATCAAAGTGCGGTTGTAGCGTTTAAATGCTATTTTGTCTAAACTTTTGAAAGGATTGTTGGTGCTGTCATTTTCAAAAACTTCAGCAATAATCTGGTCAGCGTTGTTTTGATTGACTTCTGATTTTTGTAAAGTAACTTGCAATTGAAAGTGCTCTAATGTTTCAGGTTGATAACCCAAAGCATAAATCTTCAAATTTTTAGGCTGTTTATCAAAACTCAATTGCCCCAAAGGATTTGAAAACACAACCGTATCTGATGTGATAGCAACTGCAAAAGCAACGGGTTCAGCATTTTGATTGACTAAATTGACAGAAACGGTTTCTTGTGCTATAAGCTTAGACAACAAACAGCATTGCAATAATATCGCAAACACTAATCTAACATACAAGAGCAAATATGATTTAAGACGATTTTATACCGTCATTATTTCCTTTTCTTTGGCTTCAAAGATTTGGTCAATTTTTTGAATAAAGTTATCCGTAATTTTTTGAATTTCATCTTCGGCATCTTTCATCTCGTCTTCAGATATATCAATGCCTTTCAATTCGTGAAGTGCATTTCTACGGTCATTTCTCACACCAATTTTAGCTTCTTCGGCTTCTGCTTTGGCTTGTTTAGACAGTTGTTTACGGCGTTCTTCGGTTAATGGCGGCACGTTGATGATCACATTGTCTCCATTGTTCATCGGGTTAAAACCTAAATTGGCGTTCATAATTCCTTTTTCAATTTCTTGAATAAGAGATTTCTCAAAAGGTTGAATAGACAATGTCCTTGCATCTGGCGTGTTGATGTTGCTCACTTGATTAAGCGGTGTCATTGTGCCGTAATATTCAACCATCACCGTTGATAGCATAGTTGGATTTGCTTTTCCAGCTCTAATGTTTTGCAACTGTTTCTTTAAGTGAGTTATGGATTTTTCCATATCTTCTTTTGTAGAATCTAATATAAAGTCTAAATCTTCGTTCATAATTTAATTTTTAATAAATTTATAAATTGACTTTTGTGCCTATTTTTTCACCGGAAACGACTTTAAGCAAATTTCCTTTTATATTCATATCAAATACAATAATGGGCAATTCGTTTTCTTGACTTAAGGTAAAAGCAGTGGTATCCATCACTTTTAATCCCTTTCTAAGCACATCATCAAAAGTGATGAAGTCAAATTTTGTTGCCGCTTTATCTTTTTCTGGGTCTGCTGTATAAATACCGTCAACGCGAGTGCCTTTCAAAATAACGTCTGCTTCAATTTCAATCGCTCTTAAAACGGCAGCAGAATCTGTTGTAAAATAAGGATTACCTGTACCACCACCAAAAATAACTACACGGCCTTTTTCTAAATGTCGCATTGCTTTTCTTCGAATAAAAGGCTCAGCGACTTCGTTAATTTTTATAGCCGACTGTAAACGGGTTTGTATGCCGTGGTCTTCACAAGCACTTTGCAAAGCCAAGCCATTGATAACCGTAGCCAACATTCCCATATGGTCGCCCTGAACGCGATCCATACCTTTGCTGGCACCAGCAATTCCTCTGAAAATATTGCCACCACCAATAACAATTGCCACTTCAATCCCTTTATCAACTGCACTTTTTATTTCTTTAGCATATTCTGCCAGTCTTTCAGGGTCTATTCCATATTGACGATTTCCCATCAATGCTTCGCCAGAGAGTTTTAAGAGTATTCGTTTGTAAGGCATAAATTCATATCTTGGGTTGCAAATATAGATAATTACAGTTTAGGTTTTTAACTTATGGCTTGCTTTTGTGTCTTAAAAACATTTAAATTTTCTAAGGCTTTTGACATAAAATAATTTTTGGATTAATTTTTTTCAAGAATAATTCACTTTAAGAAGTAAAATTTTAGAGTGATAAATGTTTAAATTGACATTTTATTTAAATGTGCAATAAAACGCTCTTTTTATAGTTTATGTTAAATATTTTTGTATTTTTACGAATAATAGAGCAATATTATGCACTTTGAAGAATTAATTAAAACTGTAAAAAAACGTAGAGAAAATCTGAAGGTTAACCAAGATCATTTGGCGAAACTTTCTGGAGTTGGTTTAAGAACAATTAAACAATTTGAAAGTGGAAAAGGTAATCCTACTTTACTGACCATTCAAAAATTAGCTGATGTCTTGGGTTTAGAAATTTGTTTAAAAGTCAAAACTAATATAGATGAGAAAGGCAAGAATACTTTATAAAAATCAGCACACTGGTATGTTGACTCAACACGACGATGATTCTTTTACTTTCAGGTATGATGATTTATGGTTGAATGATAAGACAAAACCAGCTATTAGTTTAACATTACCAAAAACTCAACAAGAATATCACTCAGAATTTTTGTTTCCTTTTTTTTATAATATGTTGCCAGAAGGTTCTAACAAGCAAGTGGTTTGTAAGTTGAACAGATTAGACTTGAACGATTATTTTGGTTTGTTGCTTACAACAGCAAAAAACGATACTATTGGTGCAATAAAAGTTATTAAAACAGACTAATTCTATGATTTTAAAAGACATCAAATACTGTCCTGGCACATTAGCTAAAGGTCATGGCACATATAGCCGGAAGTGCCTGAAAAAAGTATTTAATGGAAAAAAAGTCAATCATATATTAGCTTACGACTCACCGGCTTCAAATCCCAATTCGGATCAATTATTTGACGATAACCGCAAACGTATTTCCATTTCTGGTGTGCAAGAGAAGTTTTCTGTATTGCTTGATAAAAACAAACTCAGATTAACTCAAGAAGGAGAGCAAGGTGAGTATATTCTCAAACCTATCCCGAGCGTTGGAAAAAAAACTGAATCTATGCCTGCTAACGAGCATTTAACAATGCAAATTGCAAGACAAGCTTATGGAATTGATGTTGCTGAAAATGCTCTAATATTTTTCAGAAACGGCTCTCCTGCTTACATTACAAAAAGATTTGATTTGAAAGATGACGGCTCTAAAATAGCCCAAGAAGATTTTGCTTCACTTGCTGGAAGAACTCCACAAACTCACGGTGAACATTATAAATATTTAGGTAATTACTTTGAATTATTTCAGCTTTTAAAAAAATATGTTCCTGCTTACTTTACCGAAGCTCCAAAGCTTTTGAAACTTCTAATGTTCAATTATTTATTTTCAAACGGTGATGCCCATTTTAAAAATTTTTCACTTGTTGAAACTGCATTTGGTGATTTTAAATTAAGTCCTGCGTATGATTTATTAAATAGTAAGATACATATTGATGATAATGATTTTGCTTTAGAGGATGGACTTTTACCAAAAAAAATAGCACAAGGTAAAGTAAGCTTTCAATTTAAAGTCCTTTCAGAAAAAGCAGAGATAAATGAAAAAGTTTATAACGATATATTGAATACAATGTTAAACCAAACTCATATAGTAGAAAGATTAACTTTTTCTTCTTTTATGGATAAAAAAACCCAACTAAATTATTTTCAATCGTATCAAACTCGACTAAAGAAACTTAAAAATGAGTAATGTCTAAAAAACGAAAAATATAAATGTTATAAATAAATAAAACTCTGTCACTTATATATTTAAAAAAAATCATAAAAAATGAAAAACATAATTATTTTGAGTTTATCTTTAATTATCAACTCACTTTACGCACAAAAGCAAGTTTATAAAGATCAATTTGCACACACGTTTTCAATCGTTGCTAAGGATGAAAAAACTGGAGAAATGGGCGTTGCCGTCCAAAGTCACTGGTTTTCAGTCGGAACAGTTGTAGCCTGGGCAAAATCGGGTGTTGGTGCTGTGGCAACGCAATCTTTTGTCAATCCGTCTTATGGGCCAAACGGACTTCAATTGATGCAAGAAGGCTTATCTGCTGAAGAAGCTTTAGAAAAACTCATCAAAATGGATCAAGGCGAAGCTTTTCGGCAAGTAGCTTTTGTTGATAAAAATGGTAATACTGCAGCTCATACTGGCGAAAAATGTGTTGAATCTGCAAGTCATATTTCTCACCAAAATTTTTCGGTTCAAGCCAATATGATGCTTAACGACAAAGTTGTGCCAGCTATGCAATATGCATTTATGAAACACGATGATTTGCCTTTGGCTGAACGATTGGTTGAAGTTTTAAAAGCTGCTCAAAAAGCCGGTGGCGACATTCGCGGAAAACAATCTGCAACACTTCTTGTGGTTGGTCCAGAGCTTGTTGAACATCCTTGGGAAGATAAATTGGTAGATTTACGGGTTGACGATCATAAAAATCCCATAAAAGAATTAGAACGCCTGCTCAAAGTCAAACGCGGTTATGACTGGATGAATAAAGGCGATCTCGCCATAGAAGATGATGATATTGAAGCTGCACTTGAAGCTTATTCTAAAGCTGAAGAACTGCTGAAAGGTAATATTGAAGTTACTTATTGGAAAGCCATTTCACTTTGGAATGCTGGTGAAAAAGAAAAAGCTGTTCCTATTTTAAAACGTATTTTTAAAGAAGATAAAAACTGGAAAACCTTAACCTATCGCCTGATAGATTCAGAAATCATCAGTGCGTCTGAAGAAGAATTAGATAAATATTTTAGTTATGAATAATACTTTTAAGCTTTACGTTACAACTTTAGGGACACACGTAAAAGATGGGGATTTCATATATTAGTGGCAAAAAAATGAAAGAATATCTATCTCTATTTTTACCAGAAGCATTATTAGATCATTTTGACTTAGGTTTAATACAAGAACTCGGAGAAATATCACATAAACGGATGATTTATCAAATACATCTAACAGAGAAAAACGAATTACCCAAAGGCTATTCCAAAAAGGATTATGAATCAAAAGGGTTTTATAGGGCAAAAACTATTCAAGACTTTCCTATACGTGGTAAAGCGGTATATTTAATAATTAAGCGCCGTAGATGGCGACACAAGATTACGAAGCAGGAGTTGAAAAGTGATTATTCATTTATAGCAGAAGGTTCTAAATTAACTAATGAGCTTTCTGATTTTTTAAAAGATACAGGTCGAGACCCGAGAAGACACCATTAGCAATATTGCTAGTTATTACTACATACCAGCCGATAAACTTCGACGTCATTACAAGAAGTATAGCAGTGGGTTCAAGGATTGGGATCAAAAGGCTCACGCCGAAGATTATATGCTTTTTCCTGAAAATATAGGCAGTAAATTAAGTATAGATGAAGTAAGCCTATCCAAGGGAGAGCTCTATACTTTTGTAACCAATAAAACAGGGCGTTCAAAAAAAGGAACCTTAGTTGCATGTATTAAAGGGACACGTTCTGGCGACTTACTTAAAACTTTAGAAAAATTACCTCTGGAAGCACGTAAACAAGTTAATGAAGTTACATTAGATATGGCTAAAAACATAGAATTAGCCACTAAACTATCCTTTCCAGAAAGCACCTTAGTAACAGACCGCTTTCATGTTGTTAAGTTAGTTACAGAAGCTCTACAACATATCAGAATACAACTACGATGGAAAGAATTAGATAAAGAAAATAAAGCCATACAAGAAGCTAAAAAACAAGGGTTAAAATATAAACCTATAATCTTATCAAATGGAGATACTCCCAAACAACTACTGAGCAGAAGTAGATACATTATTGCTAAAAAACCAAATCAATGGACAGATAATCAACAAAAACGTGCAAAACTGTTATTCAAAAAATACCCAAATCTTCAAAAGGCTTACAAGCATACTTTAGAATTTAGAAATCTATATGAAATAACTGACAAACTAAAGGCTCAGGAAGGCTTCAATTTATGGATAGAAGATACCTATAATAATGAATTGAAAACTTTCTATACAGCGGCTAATACTATTAAAGCTAACTTTAAAAACATCCTAAACTTTTTTAACAACAGAAATACAAATGCTAATGTAGAATCTTTTAATGCTAAAATCAAACTCTTTAGAGCTAATCTAAGAGGAGTAACTGACACCTCATTCTTCCTTTTTAGATTACACAAACTTTTTGCCTAATCCCCAAAAAATAAATGTGACCCAAAAAGGGAAGCAGAAAGAAGAATATAATGAGAGAAGCCAAATAGAAAGGAAATTTGGGCAAGCCAAACAAGCTTATGAACTCAACAATATTAAAGCTAAGCTTGGCAATACATCTCACAGTTGGATTGAAGCCATTCTATTTATAACAAATTTTGTAAAGCTTGCCGAAATCTATAACTTTAAATTTTAACTTTCTGAGGAAACCCTAAATTAAAAAAAATCAACCAATCATGAAGGTTGATTTGCTTTTCTTGTACCGCCATGTCCACCTGCTACAATAAACAATACTTTAATACTTAATATAAAAAATTTAAAAAGTTGTATTATTGGATTCGTCATTTTAAATCTTTGTATGGATGATATTCTTTTCATAATTTCATTTTATATTTTATTGACAACTAGATTCATTTCTTTAGCTTTTCAGGAATCAACTTTTTTTCTAGTTTGATTCCTGTTCTGAAATCTCATTTTTCAAGGTCTGATTCCCTTTATTCAGGAATCAACCACCAAAGTGGTTTCATTTTAGCTTTATATATAAAGGCATAATGTAATGCTAATTTTAACCAATGACCTGCCAATCCTATAGAGCCAAAGGTTTTTCCCAGATGTCTTCCTTGGGTTTTTGGGTATTTATGATAATCTGGAACAATAGGAAAGGTTGTAATACTCACACCACTTCCTGTTGTTAACCCATAACCAGCTGAAGCAATACAAGCTGCACCCATATTACCCATTGATCCTTTATGATGTAAGGATTCTTTAGCATTTTTTATGGTATCTATGATATTGTCTGCTACTACTTTTGCTGTAATTCCAGATGGCATGCCAGTTCTTGGCGGTGCAGGAAAAATCTCAGTGCCATTTTTACTTTTTCTAGGTTTAGATATGCTATGTGGTGGCGCAAAGGCAATGCCTGGAGCAAAAATGTTTTTATAGGAAGGATTTTGATAGGTTTCTGGCCAATCTTGAACGGTCCATTCTTCGTAAGGTCTTGGTGTATAGTCGGCATCAACAATCATGAATCCTTTAAACAACTTATCTGTAATGTCATTATTATTTTTATCGAATGCTTTAAAACCATGACCTGAAAACGATGGGATAAGCATGGCAAAATCGTAGGTTTCGGTTTTATATTCTCCTTCCAGATTTTCGTAATGTGCCACACCATCTTCAATTTTATTAACTCCAGCTCCAAGAATCCATTTAATATCTCTGTCTTCAAAAACCATTTCAACCATTTCATGGGATTTCATGGTCAAACTTCCATAACTTAATAACATACCATCCATGCCAAAATCAGCTAGCTGATATTCATTTGATATCCAAGTAATTTCAGCCATATCACGAACTTTATGACGGTGCAATTCCTGTTCAACATTTAAAATATATTCAAAGGCAGCACCTTGGCAAGTTGCTTTGGCATGACCTGTACCAATCAAGATTTTCACTTTTTTACCCTGTTTCATTTCTTGGATAACATTGTTCAAGCCTTCCCAAGCCTGTTCTGCATGGGTATAAGTACAAACAGAATAGGTTTTGTTTTTTCCTGGAACCAAACCATTAGTAGCTTCAAAATTAAGTTTTGGTCCTGTTGCATTTATTAGGTAATCATAGGTAACTTTTTCTTGGGTTCCTTGTTTGTCACCAGTTACATATTCAGCCATAACAAATGGTTTGCTTTCCTCTTGGTCTCCTTCTGGGTGAAAACTTATTGCTTTTGCTTGCTTAAAATCAATACCTTTCTTTTTATATAATGGGGCTAATGGGAACAGTATTTTTTTTGATTTCATTCTCCCAATTCCAACCCAAATATTTGATGGGATCCATTGATAATTACTATTGGGAGATACCACAACTACTTCATGCGCTTTTGAGAGCTTTCTTCGTAAATGGGAAGCAGCTACATGACCTGAAATACCAGCTCCTAATACAACTATTTTTGACATGATTATTGATTTAGTTTGTTCAAATGTACTTTGATATAATAAGTTAAACTGTCACAATTGTTACATAATATATAAAAGCAATTTTGAGCAATTTTTGTTATTTGTAAAATATCATTTTAATGCTCGCCATAACCTACATCATCCAGTTTGCCTTTGAAAACTTTATATTGAATTGTTAAGTAAACAGCGACCAAGATTAATGCAATAAAAAACCAGTTTAAACCAACAGATAGTCCATAGTTTTCAGCGGCCACATTGTAAATGGTTAATGCAGGATTAACATCATTGGTTGATGGTAATACTTTAGGGAAAATTGATGCTACAGTTGAAGCAAGCCCACCGAACAAAAAAAGTGATGAAAAGGCAAAACCATAGCCATCTTTTTTTAGTGATTTCACTTTAAATAACCCGACTAATCCAATACTAGTGATTAAAGGGAATAACCATAGCCAAGGATCCTTAGCAAAGTTTTGAAAAGGATTAGGTTCTATAATATGCCATACCAACAAGGTTATGATACTTAATACTAACAATACAATTGTTAGCATAAAAACCACTTTCTTTAATTTTTCATTTAAACCTGAATTGGTCTTGAAAATAATCCAATTAGCACCATGAATAGTTATAGCAATTACGGCAACAATACCTAATAAAATAGTGAACCAATCAATAATGCCTAAATGTTCTGATTGCGGACTAAACGTTGTATTCCAAAGGGGTAAAAAGAAATAATGAGCTTCTTGTGTTGAGACGCCATTTGTAACATTGCCCAGATTAACACCTCTGACAATATTGCCCAATGCAATTCCAAAAAATAGAGCCAAAAGCAAACTGGCTATTCCAAAAGCTTTATCCCAAATACTTTCCCACATAGAATTTTTTACTTGCCCTCGTAATTCTAAACCAATGGCTCTAAAAATAAGCAACCATAAAATCATAATCAGTGGTAAATAAAATCCGCTAAAAGAAGATGCATATAAGGTTGGAAATGCAAAAAACAGGACACCGCCAGCAGCAATTAACCATACTTCGTTAGCATCCCAGAAAGGGCCAATGGCATTAGTAATTGCTTTTTTATCTTTTTCAGTTTTAGCAAAGAATAAATGAATGATTCCCGCTCCAAAATCATACCCATCTAGAATTACATAAACGGCTAACATTGTCATTAAAACGATATACCAGAATAATTCCATAATCAGTGTTTTATAATTTGTGGGCCTTTATTAACAATTTTTCCTATTAGCATAAGAAATAACAAACCTAAAAGCAAATACAAACCTATGAATCCCAATAAAGTAAATAATGTATTACCTGATGATACCGTTGGAGAAGCTCCTGCTGTGGTTCGCAATAAATTATAGACCAACCAAGGTTGTCTGCCAAGCTCTGCAGTGTACCAACCTGTAGTGTTGGCTATGTATGGAAATGGTAACATAAACAGGATAGCCCATAAAAGCCATTTGGTTTTATATAATTTTTTTCTAAAAAGTTGAACACTCGCAAGCAACATTAAACCTATAAAAATAGTACCCAAACCAACCATAATATGATAGGCATAGTATAACCCCGGAATGTTTGTAGGATAATCTTTGGCATCAAATTCATTTAAACCTTTAATTGGAATATTCCAATTTTGATACGTTAAAAAGCTTAATACATTAGGCACTGCAATTTTATTGTCCAGTTTCTTTTCTAACATATTGGGCTGGCCTATGAGTATGATTTCAGAACCACCTTCTTCAGTTTTAAAGATACCTTCCATGGCCGCAAAGGTTACGGGTTGGTGCTTTACCACGTTTTTTGTAGTTAAATCACCCGTTGGAAATACGACCAATACTGAAGAAATCAATCCGAAGATAACGCCTGTTTTAACAAACAATTTACCAAATTCGCTATGTTTATTGTTTAAAATATAAAATGCTCCAATGGCAGCTACAACAAATGAAGATGTTACTATGGATGCCGCTTGATTATGAAGATATGATGGCCATAACCACGGATTGGTAAACAAGGCTCCAAAATTATTTAGAACAAACTTACCGTTTTCTAAAATTTCATATCCTACAGGATATTGCATCCATGAATTGGTTGCTATAATTAAAAAGCCACTGGCCCAAGAGCCCAAGAACACTAAAAAGCCTGTTAAGAAATGTAGTTTATGGCCCAGTAATTTTTCCCCAAAAAGGAACAAGCCTAAAAATGAGGATTCCAAAAAGAACGAAAACATACCTTCCATAGCTAAGGTTTGGCCAATGATACCACCTGTAAGTTCAGAAAATTTCGCCCAGTTGGTTCCAAATTGAAATTCCATGGGGATACCTGTCACAACGCCCATGGCAAAATTTAGGGCAAAAATTTTCATCCAGAATTTGGCTGCCTCATTGTATTTGTCAATATGGGTTCTTAAGAACTTCCATTTAAAAAAGACTACCATTAATGACAGTCCCATGGTTAATTGGGGAAACAGATAATGGAACGTAATGGTAAAAGCAAACTGCATTCTATCATAAAAAAGCATATCTTCCATTGTAAGATTTTTAGTTGTTTAAAAATACACAAAACTAATTAACTAGCCGTGTTTTTAATTTGATTTATGAAGTTTATATCAAAATCTTGACAAATTTCTGTTAAAAGCCCGCAAATGATTATTGGAAGCAAAAATAAGTTTTGAATACACTTCGTTAATTTGAGAATTAGTGGTGAGTTTTCTGATTTTTTCTAAATCGTTAATGTCCGTTATTTCAATGGTTTTGCCTACTTCTAGAGCATCCTGTCTTGATTGTGACCCTTTTTCAATCAAATCATCGTACAGTTTTTGTAACTGTTCATTATAAAACACACCACGCTCACTACTTAATTGATAGCTTACTTTATTGGTGTTTAATAAATACGCCATCATATCCATATGTTGTTGTTCGCTTTGTTTGATTTTGTTAAAAACCATTAAGCCCCATTTGTTGTCTAGAAACTCATACACATCGCGAGCTACTTTTTCTTCTTCCAGCATATATTTCATGTCAATTACTTCCTGGTTTGAAAGATTTGCATTTTGGCTAAATGAGTTAAAAGACATTATTGAAATAATAATTACAGATGTTTTAAAGATTACATTTTTCATTACTTCCAGATATTATTTGGTTATATTCTTCTTCAGTTAAAAATTGTGCAGTATATGTTTCTCCTATACTTTCAATTGTAGAAACAAAACTTCTAAGGTGATTTCTTGAACCACATTTTAAACTTTCAAAAACAGAGATTAATGACGTATTGGCAGTATTATCAATATACTCCTGTAAATCTACAATATCTAAATCTTCAATTGTTGCTCCAATTTGTAAGGCATTTAATAGACTTATTTGACCACTTTGAACAAATTGATCATAAAAGCCTTGTAATGTTTCATTATTAAACTCACCATAAGGCAAAACTGTATATGAAATATTATGTAATTCAAGTAAATTGGTAACGGCATTCATGTGTGATTGCTCACTTTGTTTAATATTTTCAAATTGGTTAATTCCCCATTGGCTATATAAAAACTCATAAGTGTCTCTCGCTAGTTTTTCTTCTTCTATCATGAAAAGTAAAGCGTCTGTATCTGTTTGAAGAAGTTCAACACTATTTATTGCTTCTAAATTATTATCATCATTAGAACATGACGTAATGAATGGAATTGTCATTATTATTAAGACGATTTGAAATGTTTTAAAATTTTTCATAATACATATTTAATGTTTTATTAATGGCATCTTTTTTTGTTCATAATAACCACTTAGAACTTTTTTTATTAGTTCAAATGTAGTCTAAAAAAAAAATGTAATTAGTAACCAATGTTACTCAAGTCATTAATCTTTATGGTTTTATAATTTATTTAACATGTCGATTAAAAATTTTACTATGGATGTCATAAAAGTTTCATTATGATAGCATAAAAATTTTATTTTTGCACCGTTGAAAATAGCAGCTCTCATATTATCCCATGTGCTTACGCTGACCATGTTGTTTAACAGTTTGCAACTATCGTTTACGTATGCCTATTATTATTTGGACAAAGCAGATTTTATTGACATGCTTTGTGTGAATAAAGACAAGCCGGAAATGCATTGTGACGGTAAGTGCCATTTAAAAAAAGTAGCTCAAAATAATAATGCAAATACAGATAAAATTCCAACCAAGAACTTAAATTTAAAAGAAGTCATCTTGTTTGTTGTTGAACAAACCACCTATAGTTTTTTAAACAACCCGTTTGAGAAATCTGAAAAGCCATATTACAATAATTTATATGCGTATTCAGCAATATCTGTTTTAGATCACCCGCCGCAAGCATAGTTCACATATTTTTATTTTTTAAACCAAAAGGCTAAACAGTCTTTTGAAAACTTAATTATTTCAATTTTTTTAAACAACAAAAAATGAGAACATTTTATAGTGTGCTTTGTTGCACGCTTATTTATGCTATGTCTTTTTCCCAAGAGGAAACAGATAAGGCCCAAGATGCAATTACCCAAAAAACAGTACAGCTTGATGAGGTTTTGATAACGGGAAATGCTGTCACAGACCCTGTTTTGACCAAAGTATCAAATGACTATCAAAAAAATATTGTGCAACCAAAAAATATAGCCGACTTGTTTAATAACATCAATGGTTTTTCGGTTATAAAGCGGGGTAATTACGCTACAGATCCATCGTTTAGGGCATCACAATATGAACAACTGAACATTCAATATGATGGTGGCACCAAGGCAATGAACGCTTGCCCAAACAGAATGGATCCTATTACCACACATATTATTCCGGAGGAAGTCTCAAAAATAGAAATCATTAAAGGGCCTTACACGGTAAGATATGGTTCTACTTTTGGAGGGGTTATAAATATTGTAACAAGTAAAACAAGTTTAGAAGAAGCTGGCTTTCATGGAAAAGTGTCTGGTGGTTACGAGTCTAATGGAAATTCCTTCGTTACCATGTTGCAATTGCAGCAGATTGCCGATACTTATGATATTGTTGGCAATGTTGGTTATAGGGATTTTGGAAATTATGAGGATGGTAGCCAAACTGAAATTCCGTCATCATTCCGTAGTACGGATTACGGACTAAAATTTGGTTATAACTTTGCTGAAAGCCAACGCTTGCAAGCACATTGGAGACAATCTTTTGGTAGGGATGTGCTGCATGCCGGCTTGCCCATGGATACCGATTATGATAATAGCAGTATTCTGTCATTGGATTATAAATGGTCAAACATGGGTGATATTTTAAAATCTTTGACTGCTAAAGCCTATTACAGTTATGTAGATCATTTAATGACCAATAATGGTCGGCCATCTTTTATGATGACTGAAGCAGCATCAGTTGTTGAAGCAACAACAACAGGAGGTAAGTTGGAGCTTAACTGGAAGCCATTTAGCAAACTTAATGTGTTTAGTGGTTTGGATGTGTTACATATTGCTAGAGATGGGGGCAGAGATAGGTTGGTTAAAGTTATGGATGGAACCATGTTGCCCATGCCTATGCTGTTTCATGATAAAGTATGGCAGGATTCCTATATAAATGATATCGGGGTGTTTACAGAGGCCAAATGGTCCGTAGCTCCATCTACTATCATAACGGCAGGATTGCGCACAGACATTGTAACGTCTGATATTAAAGACCCCGAAGTGGATTTTGATGCCATGTACTATTTAAGAAAACGAACCGAACAAAACGTAAGTGGAACGGTTTCGATTAAAAAAATAGTATCAGATAAATTTATGATTGAAGCGGCCTTTGGTAGAGGCGTGCGGTCGGCCAATATGATTGAACGGTTTATCAATCATTTTACCGTTGGCCAAGATTCGTATGAATATATTGGAAATCCTGATTTAAAAGCGGAGATTAACAATCAGTTTGAGATAGGATTTAAGGGATATGAAAATCTGAACAATGGGTTTGATAAATTCAGCTATGAAACCTCTTTTTACTATTCATTTTTTGATAATTATATTATTGCTTTAGAAGATGCTAGTTTAACAAGAAAATATATGCCATCATTACAGCCAGTTCACCCTAAGGTTTTTCAAAATTTAGATAACGCCTATAAAACAGGCTTTGAGGTTATGGGAAAATTAGATTTTTTAAACAATTATTATTTTAAAACCGAGGCTACTTACGTGTATGCAAAAAATAAAGATCTATCAGAGTCTTTACCACTTATACCTCCATTTAACATTACCCTTACAACAGGTTTTGAAAAGAATAAAATTTGGGCCAATGCACAATATAACATCAATAGTAAACAGTCTAATATTGCTAAAAGCTTTGGTGAAATGGAAACGCCGGGTTATGGAACTTTAGACCTTCGTTTTGGAATAAAGCCTTTTAAAAATATGTCTTTAGGAGTAGCGGTTTTAAATGTGTTTGACCAAACCTATCATGATCATCTAAACTTTTCATTTAATAACCAAGCAGATTTTGGAGCTGTACCAATTACAGAACCCGGAAGAAATATAACCGTGTTTTTTCAAAAGAAATTTTAGTTAAAAAAAGAGCATCAAATTTTTGATGCTCTTTTTTAATCTGATTAATCTTTTTATTTTTTTAGTATCTCTTTTAATACTAAATCTTTATCTAGTTTTTTAGTGCAGAAAAACCAATCTTCACATTCTAAATCATCAGTGTTACCCATTCTTTCTTCAGCAACACCACAAGACCCAGCTGGTGAAACGATAACATCGTCTCCTGGGTACCAATCAGCAGGCGTAGACACATTGAATTTGTCAGAGGTTTGCATAGCTATTAAGGCTCTGTAAATCTCATCAAAGTTTCTTCCTAAACTTAAAGGATAATAAATAATGGCCCTTACAATACTTTTAGGATCAATAAAAAATACGGCTCTTACGGCTTGTGTTTTACTTTCTCCGGGTTGAATCATGCCATATTTTTTGGCAACTTCCATAGAAATATCCTCAATTAAAGGAAATTTTACTTCAATGTTTTTCATGCCATTGAATTTAATTTTATCCTTAATGGTTCTTAACCAAGCAATATGGCTATATATTCCATCAATAGAAAGTCCTACTAATTTACAATTTGCGTTTGCAAATTTTTCTTCTAAATGGGCAAAAGTTATAAACTCTGAAGTACAAACAGGTGTAAAATCTGCTGGATGACTAAAAAGTATGGTCCATTCACCTTCAAAATCTGAAGGAAAATTAATGTCTCCTTGGGTAGTTACTGCTTTAAATTCGGGTGCTTTGTCACCAATTCTTGGCATTGAAAATTGTTGTTGTTCTTGTTCTAACTCCATAATACTATAATTTTTATTTATTAAATAATTAATTTCTGTAAAAATAATCTATAAAAAGTTGCTAAATAGTAACTTTTGTTACATATATGCATTAAATTTTAGGAAAAAACATACCTATTTATTTCCTACATAATCAACACCATTAAAAGTATTTCTGATAACACTTAAATTTTTCCAGCTACTTGAATTTGTTGTATGATACCAATAATTTAAGGGAGTTTCTACATCAGCGTGTTTCTTTGCAAATTCCTGTATTCATTTATAGGTAATTATGTGCATTCATTAATTGTCTTACAAACAAATATAAAGCATAATATTGTGTTACAAAATTATATTTTGAATATTGTAATTTTTTAAATAACGTGAGCTCGATTTATTGAAGGCTGTAAATCACATGATTACATCTTTTTGTTGCAAATTTTGTCATTGGTAACGAAGAATGAGAAGAAATCTCATCCTACTGAGATGTCTCATCGCTCATGCTTCGCTCTATCGACATGACAAATGATTAAATATCTGTATTTTATTGGAATTTAAATTGAACTCACGTTAAATAAGTATATAAGAATTTTGAAGCAATGGTTTCGTCTTTCAAACTCTTTGTATTTTTCTATCAAAATTATTTCAACATATTTTGTATTATTTGGTGAATATCTTCATCATTCCATTTGGCAGTACCATTTGCTTTAGCTACGATTTCGCCATTAGGATGAATAAGATAGGTACTTGGTATAGCATCGTTATTTAAAGGTTTTGGTAATTGAGATTGTTGAATAAAAACCGGTAAATCATAATTTTTAGAAGATATAAATTTGCTTAAAACCTTTTGAGATTCTTGAGAGACAAAATAAAAATCAACATCATCTTCAAAAGTTTTATGCAACTCATTAAAATCGGGCATTTCCGCTAAACACGGTGCACACCAAGTAGCCCAAAAGTTAATTAAAATAGGTTTATGTCGCGATTGCTTTAAATTTACTGATTGTCCGTCTAAATCTTTTAGAACCAAGTTATAATTTGATAAACGTTCACGATTTTCAGTTGCAATCAAGCTTGGCGAGGAACTAAATAGTGATGCTAGTTGAGACTGTATAAATATTCGACTGCTCGGAATAATAAAGAGCAACACAACAGCAAAAAAGAAAATATTTGACCATTGTTTTTTAAGAAAGGTTTTTATATCAAAAGGTTGAGAAGATTTAGATTTACTCATATATTTAAATTTGAAATTAAGTCAATGAAATTTATACAAACTTACAGCATTTCTAAATATTAGAGAGCTTTTAAATAGCAGTCTGTTTGTTATTTATTTCAACTACACTATTATTTATCCATTTTAAATATCTTATCTTAGCCTTATAATTTTACATAACTTAAATCGTTTAAATACTATATCGAAATCAAAATTTATGACGCGTTATATTTCATTTTTCTTAATAATTTTAGGTTTAAATACTTTGCAAGCCCAGCAATCTGTTGGTCATACCAGTGTTTTAACGACTTACCAACAAGCTTTACAATTATATCAGAACCATCAGTATCAAGCCGCTCAAGCTTTATTTAAAAAAGTTAAGCACGAAGCTGAAAGTCAGGAGATAAAAACCAATTCGACCTATTATCTCGCCAACACAGCAATTCGGCTTAACGAACCCAACGCACAACAACAAATTGAAGATTTTGTAAAAGATTATCCTACAAGTCCCAAACGCAATCAAGCCTATCTCGATGTTGCTCAGTATTATTTCAATTTTGGGGATTATAACCGTGCAAAACCTTGGTTTCAAAAGGTGAATACATCTGGTTTTAGCTATAATCAAAAAGAACAATATCAATTTCAATATGGCTATACTTTATTTAAAACCAACAATTATAAATCAGCTAAATCATATTTTGAAAACTTAAGAACTTCTGCCAAATATGGTGCTGATGCCAAATATTACATCGGTTATATGGCTTATCAAGAAGATCGCTATGACGAAGCAACTGAGCTTTTTGAAGAAGCCAAGCAACAAGGCTCTCAACGAGAATTGTCATATTTTATGAGTGATATGAATTTTAAATTGGGCAATTTTGAAAAAGCCATTGAGCTGGGTTTAGAAAAACTGCCAAAATCTAATCGTCAAGAGCAATCTCAACTCAACAAAATTATCGGCGAAAGTTATTTCAACTTAAAGCAATACGATAAAGCCTTACCATACTTAAAAGAATATCAAGGTCAACGTGGCAAATGGAATAATACAGATTACTATCAACTTGGCTATGCGTATTACAAACAAGGTCAATTTGACAAAGCCATTTCAGAATTCAACAAAATTATTGATGGTGAAAATGCCGTAGCACAAAATGCATATTATCATTTAGCACAATCTTATATTAAAACAGGCAAAAAAACCCAAGCACTCAATGCTTTTAAAAATGCGATGGAAATGGATTTTGACAGAACCATCCAAAAAGATGCATTTCTAAACTACGCCAAACTCAGTTATGACATTGGCAACAGCTATGAAAGCGTGCCTGTGGTGCTAAACAGATTTTTAGAAACATACCCAAATTCAGAAGAATCACAAACAATCAAAAGTTTATTAATCGATTCTTATCTCACTTCAAAAAATTATAAAGAAGCCATTGAATTACTTGAAAATAGCAAGCAATACGAAGACAAAATCATCTGGCAGAAAGCTAACTATTACTACGCTATTGAGTTTTTTAGAGCTAACGAATACCAAAAAGCATTAGAATATTTTAACCAAAGCTTATCTCAACCTTTGGACAAAAAAATCACAGCCAAGGCGACATATTGGAAAGCTGAAACCAACTACAATTTAGGTCAATTTGAAGAAGCACTTATTGGTTTTAAAGCCTTTGAAACTCTACCTGATGCAAGACAAGTTGATGAATTCAAACAAGTAGATTACGACATTGCCTATGCTTATTTTAAAACAAAAGCTTATGAGCAAGCCAAATCTCATTTTAAAACAGCCGTTTTAGATTTAAAAAATCAAGACAAATTATTTGATGCTTATGTAAGGTTGGGCGATACCTATTTTGTGACCAACGACTATTGGTCGGCTATGGAAAACTATAACAAGGCTCTAAAAATGCCAGGTTATAACAAAGATTACGTCGCCTACCAAAAAGCTATATGCTACGGTTTTGTTGATAAAAATGAAACAAAAATAAAGGCTTTAGAAGATTATGTTACTCAATTTAAGTCTTCTGTTTATCTCGATGATGCCTATTATCAACTCGGCAATACTTATATCGCTGAAAACAATAATGCAAAGGGACTTCAAGCCTATCAAAGCTTGATGAATGCAAGACCCCAAAGTCCATTTGTGCCAAAAGCTTTATCTAAAATTGGCTTGACCTATTATAACACTAATCAAAATAAAAACGCCTTAGGCACGCTTAAAAAATTAGTAGCTGATTATCCTGCAACAGATGAAGCTAGACAGGCGGTGCAAACTGTCCGGTTGATTTATATTGACCAGCAACAGCCTGAAGCTTACGCCAATTGGGTAAAAGGTTTAGACTTTGTCAATGTAACCGATGCCGAAATAGACGACACCACATACGAAGCTGCAGAAAACAAATTTATCAACAACAAACCAGAAGCCGCTATCAAAGGTTTTGAGAATTATTTACAGCAATTCCCAAAAGGAATTCATGCTTTAAAAGCCCATTTTTACTTGGCTCAACTGTATTATAATAAAAATGAATTTGAAAACAGTTTACCGCATTATCAATTTGTAGCTGAAGCATCAAAATCAGAATTTTTAGAAGAAGCTTTACGTAAATTGTCACAGATTTATCTTGAAAATCAAAATTATCAAGACGCTATAACTTATCTCAGTCAATTAGAAACCGAAGCTAATTTTACAGAGAATAAAATCTTTGCACAGACCAATTTAATGAAAGCCCACTACGAACTTGAAAATTATCAAAAAACACTCGACTATGCTGAAGACGTTCTGAAAATTGAGAGCGTTGACGATCAAATAAAAAGTGATGCGTATATTTTTACAGCCCGTTCAGCCATAGCTATTGATGACGAAGAAAGAGCAAAAACAGCTTATCAAAATGTCGAAAAAGTCGCTGATGGCCAACGTATGGCAGAAGCTTTGTATTATAAAGCTTATTTTTTAAATCAATCTGGCGACTTTGAGCAATCTAATCAAGTTATTCAAAATCAATTAGCCAAAAATTATTCGCGTTATAGAGAATTTGGCGTCAAGGCTTTAGTGATTATGGCTAAAAATTATTATGCCTTAGGTGATGCTTTTCAAGCCAATTATATTTTAGAATCAGTGGTTAAAAACTATACGGATAAATATCCTAAGGTTGCCGAAGAAGCCCAAAAAGAATTAAATATTTTAAAGGCTAAAGAAGCTAAAACTAACGCTTCTGTAGATAAAACTGAAACGCAACGTGTGAAACAAGATAGTTTAAAAAACTAAAATTGATTTTTTTTGATAAAACTCATCCTCAAAAAAATTTTACTTTTAATGATAGGCATTTAGATTAAAAAATCAACATAAACTCGATTTAAGTCTTCAATTATAAAAAGCCGTCAAACTGAGTGGTTTTTCGAAGTTAAACGGAGAATACCAAAGTTTCGGAAGTATCGAAATTAGGGTTTGGACTGAAAATATAAGCCTTATCCATTAGTTTTTAGATAAAAATCATTTTGACTAAATTAAATTTTATTGTTAGAACTCACATTAATTGATTAAGTTAATACCAAGGAGAAATAAGTGAAAAATGATATTACGGAAAATTATTGATAATTTTTTAATAAACTGAATATCAGAAATATATTTTGAATTTAGTCTGATTTAAAATGAAAATCAAAATAGATATTAAATATCTCTTAATACTGACAACTGTATTTATTCTGTTTACAGTAATTGGAACTATAAGTCACGAATATGGTCATATTGCTGTGGCTAAAATACTTGGATATGAAACAAAACTTCATCATGCGAGTATGAACTATTATCCTAAAGGTTACTTAGATGATCCAGATTTTAAAGCTCTAAAATCCATTAAAGAAAATTATATCAATACTGAATATGAGGATTTGCCTAAAGAGGTTAAAGAAAAAGTAAAAAAATACAGTCAGAGATTACAGAAGCGTTATGTGAATGAGATATCAAATAGTAGTCTCTATATAAGCATCGATGGTCCTATGCAGACAATCTTTACGGGAATTATTGGGTTAATCGTTTTAATCCTTCGTAGAAAATCTATTCTTCTTAACGGTTTTAAAATTCTTGATTGGATTGCTGTTTTTCTTGGACTTTTTTGGTTAAGAGAAATATTTAACCTTGTTACTTCAATTGGCGAAGAAATAATCTCTCCTAATGGAAATTGGTTTGGTGGAGATGAATACTATATCTCAAAAGAATTACATCTTTGGTCAGGAACAATACCAATAATTTTAGGTTTGCTCGGACTGATAGTATCCGTTTACATCGTATTTATAATTGTTCCTAAAAAATTAAGACTGACTTTTATTTTAAGTGGACTGCTCGGCGGAATAACAGGTTATATATTATGGATAAACACAATCGGTATGAAAATATTACCTTAACCAATTTAAAAACGTTCCATAATATCAAATATAAATCACTTTTTTTAGATACTTAAAGTAAAAGGAGATGAATACAACAAAGCTGAGCACTAAACTCAAAAGATAGGTATAAAATTCCCAACTTTTTATAGCCAAAAACCCATAACTCAAACAAACTAAAGTTAATCGATATAGATTAAGCATTATCAAAAAAGTATTTTAAACCAATTTGAATGAATAATATCGTCAATATAAAAAAAATACGATACCGACATACCAACCTACGGCAGAATGGTATGTTAAGGAGCATTTATACGAGATTTAAAATAACATTCGTTATTAAAAGAAAAGGTCAATTAGAGTGCTTTTCTCAACCAAAAAGCTAGTTTTTAATACAAAATTACTATCAAGATTTCATTCAAACCAAATCATTTTAAGTCAATCGAACTCAGGTGATCTGACTTACTCAGGATTTTTTAAAATTATATTAGTAAACTATCGAATACATATTTCGTATTTTTGTGCTTATGCAATATATAGAAATTTTCTTTCAAACCTTATGGGAGTTAACCTTAGAAATGTCGCCCTATTTGCTTTTAGGCTTTCTAATTGCAGGTTTGCTCAATGGTTTATTTTCAAAAGCTTGGCTTGAACGTCAATTGGGTCAGCGTGGTTGGACGTCTTCCATAAAAGCGGCTTTGTTTGGTGTGCCTTTGCCTTTATGCTCATGTGGCGTAATTCCAACAGGCGTTTCGCTGTATAAAAAAGGAGCCTCAAAAGGTGCAACAACTTCATTTTTGATTTCCACACCACAAACAGGAATAGATAGCATCCTCGTAACCTATGCCTTAATGGGTTGGGCTTACGCTATTGTAAGACCCATAATCGCCTTTATTACTGGGATTTTTGGCGGATATTTTGTCGATAATTTTGATAAAGTTACAGTCAATACTAAAGAAACAACATCAAGTATAGAAAATGTTACAAAACCCTCAAAGCAACATTGGTTTGACCGCATTTTCAAATATGCATTTGGAACCTTTTTGCAAGACATTTCACGTTGGCTGATTATCGGTTTGGTTTTAGCCAGCATCATTAGTATGTTGGTGCCAGAACAATTTTTTGAACAAGGCATTTTATCAGAACCCATCATAGCAATGCTTATTGTTTTGGTAGCTAGCGTTCCACTTTATGTCTGTGCAACAGCCAGCGTGCCAATTGCCGCCGTTTTGTTGATGAAAGGCATTTCGCCAGGTGCAGCTATTGTGTTTTTAATGGCTGGTCCAGCAACCAACATCGCCACATTTACGGTCATTTGGAACGCCATTGGCAAGCGTATGACACTGATTTATTTGGCCAGTATCATAGGCGGAGCAATGTTTTTTGGCATCATTATCGATTACGTTATACCAACCTCTTGGTTACAATATTTTAGTGTCACAGAAGTTGTGAGTCAAAACCATCATTTGCTACCACATTGGTTAAGTTTTGGCTCAGCTGTGATTTTGACCTTGCTTATTTTAAACGCCGAAATCAGAAAATTAATTCCCAAAAAATCAAAACCCATGAAAAATACCAACTCACCTCAAAACACCTACAATATCAAAGGAATGACCTGTAATCACTGCGTTGCCAATGTCAACAAGCACCTTTCAGAAGCCGATCAAGTTGAAGATGTCGATGTGGATTTGTCTTCTGGCCGCGTGAAAATTCAAGGCAACATTTCTGATGATCAAGTCAAAGCCATTGTTGAAGATATCGGCTATGAATATGCAGGGAAAGTTTAGTTATATATAAAAAACTTCAAATCTCCTATGAGTTTTTGGTGTTATATCACATTTTGACTATGACGTTTTTTAAAAAAAGAACTTTATTATAGCTCATTTTAAACAAAAATACAAATCAAAATCTGCTCAATATGAGCTTAATATAGTATATTTGTGAGCTTAAAGTATCAATATGTTAAATCAAAGATATCAACAAGTTATTGATTACATTAGAAATAATGCAGGAAGTTCTTCTAAGGATATTTTTGAGAACTCAGCTATTTCAGTGAGTTACGCTACATTAAAGCGAACTTTGAAAAAATTAATTTCTAAAGAATATATAGTTTCAAAAGGACAAGGTAAAGGAACAAAATATTTTCTTTCACCATCATTTGAACTTATTCAACCTATTGATATTGATAAATATTACGAAAACGAAATTGATGAAAGACAAATCAAATCAACCTTTAACTTTGAGTTAGTTAATCAAACTTTGATTAAAAACAGTGTATTCACTGAAAATGAATTAAACAAGCTCAAAATATTGCAAAAAGAATACGAAAATAACATCAAAGACCTCAACCCAGCCACTTACCAAAAAGAATTAGAAAGACTTGCCATTGATTTGAGTTGGAAATCTTCTCAAATTGAGGGAAACACTTACTCGTTATTAGAAACTGAACGACTTTTAAAGGAAAAACATACGGCATCAGGAAAAACAAAAGAAGAAGCTATAATGCTTCTCAACCATAAAGAAGCACTCGATTTCATTATCGAAAACAAGGACTATTTAACTCCAATAACGGTATCAAAAATAGAAGACATACATAGAGTGCTAACTAAAGATCTTGGAGTTGAAAAGAATTTGAGAAAGAGACGTGTTGGTATTTCAGGAACTAATTATAGACCACTTGACAACGAATTTCAGATTCTTGAAGCCCTTAAAGCTGCTTGTAAAATAATTAACAACAAAGATTGTGTTTTTGAAAAAGCTTTACTTGCTCTTGTTCTCATTTCTTATATTCAGCCGTTTATGGACGGTAACAAACGAACCTCAAGAATTGTAAGCAATGCCATTTTATTAAACTACAACCACTGCCCTATATCATTTAGAACGGTAGAATCAATAGCTTATAAAAAAGCAATGTTATTATTTTATGAACAAAATAATATTTCTAATTTCAAAAATATTTTTATTGAACAATTTGAATTTGCAGTTAAAACTTACTTTTAAAATAACAAATTGAATTAGGCTTACCACGCCTGTAGCACGGTCGGGCTATCCACTATATTTTTTTGGGGCTTACCAAGTCTCCGTAAGCTTTTTGAGATTACCGCTTTTTGGTGACACTCTAAAAAAGCAACTTCGCTAAGGCAAGACCAAAAAAAGATGCCGTTCCTATCCCTAAGCTAAACTTAGACCTCACAGGTTTTCCGCCAAAGGCGGACAGGTAACACCTGTGAGGTCTAAAATAGGCGATAACTTTTAAGCTTTCAACGCCGTAAAATGCTTGTAAAAATGTGGAATTGTTTCAATACCTTTTAAAAAATTCCAAATGCCAAAATGCTCGTTAGGAGAATGAATAGCATCACTGTCTAAACCAAAACCCATTAGAATAGTTTTAGAATTAAACGCATTTTCAAACAAAGATACAATTGGGATGCTACCACCACTTCTCAACGGAATAGCTGATTTACCAAACGTATCTTGAAACGCCTTATCAGCGGCTTGATATTCAATGCTATCTATTGGCGTAACATAACCTTGACCACCGTGGTGTGGTTTCACTTTTACTTTAACACTTTTTGGGGCAATTGATTCAAAATGAGCTTGAAATAATTCGGTGATTTCTCTCCAATCCTGATTGGGGACAAGTCGCATTGAGATTTTTGCAAAGGCTTTACTTGGAATAACCGTTTTAGCGCCTTCACCAATATAACCACCCCAAATGCCATTAACATCTAAAGTCGGTCTGATGGAATTACGCTCGTTGGTAACATAGCCTTTTTCGCCGTGAACATCGCCAATACCAATTGATGTTTTATAGCGTTCTAAATCAAATGGTGCTTCAGCCATTTTTTCGCGTTCTTCTTGACTCAATTCTTCAACTTTGTCATAAAATCCAGGAACCGTGATGCGGTTGTTTTCATCTTGAAGAGACGCAATCATTTGGGTTAAAATATTAATGGAGTTGGCAACAGCACCGCCGTATAACCCAGAATGTAAATCGCGATTTGGTCCTGTAACTTCCACTTCTACATAGCTCAAACCTCTTAAGCCTGTAGTAATTGAAGGGTGATTTTTACTAATCATTCCCGTATCAGAAATCAAAATCACATCGTTGGCCAACATCTCGTTGTGCTTATTGATAAAATCTTCGAGATGTTCGCTACCGACTTCTTCTTCGCCTTCTATCATAAATTTGACGTTGCAAGGCAAAGCATTTTCTGCCATCATCAGTTCAAAAGCTTTGACGTGCATATACATTTGACCCTTGTCATCGCAAGCACCGCGGGCAAAAATAGCACCATCGGGATGAATGTCTGTTTTTTTAATCACGGGATCAAAGGGTGGCGAATCCCATAAATCTATGGGGTCAGGCGGTTGCACATCGTAATGGCCATAAACCAAAACCGTAGGCAATTGAGCATCGATTATTTTTTGACCAAACACCACGGCGTGACCATTTGTAGGAAAAATCTTCACCTCATCACAGCCAGCGGATTCCAATTGGTTAGCTACCATTTGAGCCGCCTCTTGCATAGATACTTTATAAGATGAATCTGCACTGATAGACGGAATTTTTAATAAATCTATAAGTTCGTTGATAAAGCGTTGTTGATGTTGATTGACGTAGGTTTTGGTGTTCATTAGTTTAGTTTTTTAGTTTCAAGTTTCAAGTTTCGGGTTAAAAAGTTTCTGGTTTTCCCGAATCGCAAAAGCTCTCGGGATCTTCGACTGGTTTCTGGTTTTCTTGTATCACTAAATCTTCGGGTTTTTTGAATTGATGGTTAAACAATTTTTCAAAAACTTAAAAATACATATTTTTAGTCTTTTAACTTAGGAGATTTTGATTTCTAATGCTATACTTGGATTGTCTTGAATATAAATCTAAAAAATATTTATATTTGAAATAAGTCTTGACTTATGCAATACCATACCCTAATCATAGATGATCATCCGACGCAGGTTAAAACTTATAAAGATATTTTTAATCTTGTAGAAGATAATTTAACGCTAAAATTTGATGCGTTTTATAATCTTGAAGACGCTTATCAGTTTGTAAAACACAATGATACTGCACAACGCATAGATTTGGTGTTGTTAGATTTAAACTTGCCACCTTGCCCAAAACGCAACCTGTCAAACGGAGCTGATTTGGCTGAAATAATAAGGCAAGACCTACCACAAGCTAAACTGTGTTTTTTAACTTCTCATCACGAAGCTTTTATTTTATATGATATTTATAGCAGTTATCAACCTCAAGGCATTTTGGTTAAAAGTGATTTTAATGGTCAAGATTTAGAGTATTTCTTTAAAGCCATACTCCAAGATAAAACCTTTTACACTTCTACCTTTAAAAAAGCACATCAAAAGATTATAAGTTCTGAAGTATTTATGGAATCATATAATCGCCAGATTCTAACCAAACTTGCTGAAGGCCACCCCAGTAAGGATTTGCCGGATATCTTGGGCATGTCGTTGTCTGCTATTAATAAACGTAAAGCTAAAATAAAAACTTATTTTGGATTAGATAATCTACAAGATAATTATTTGATTTTAAAAGCCCGCGAGTTGGGTTTACTTTAAAACTTTAACATTTACTACACTTTAAGTGTAATTCTAAACCAAATCTTCCCTTTATTTTTGGAGTGTAGTTAAATAGTGGTTTAATAAAATTATAAAACATCACTTTTTAAACTCATATAAACCAATTGGTTTTAGATTTTCTAAAGCAAAATGCTTTGCTAGCATAAAGGTCTTAAAACTTTGCATTAGTAAATTAAAGTCCAGAGGTTTTAGAAGGGTAGAATTTTATCTAACCGCCCCAACCCTAAGCTGCCCAGAAGTGCAAAACGCACATTTAGGGAATGTGGCATTAAATTTTAATATTATGAGAAATTTATTTTTAACACTATCATTTATGCTAATTGGATTATTTTCTTTTGGACAATCATTAAATGTGATTGATTATTCTTCAAGAATTTCAAAAGAGCAGAAAGGAACAACAGAAACAAATTCGGAAATTGTTACGGCTTCCGAATATTCAGAGAATTTAGGTGGAACTATGATAGTTACAGGTTATCGTGATGGATTAGAATTTAAGATTATATCTGTTTCGTTAGTAAAATCGACTAATGAAAGAATATCTAATGCACAAAGTTTACAACCAGCAGGAGGTGGAGGAGGATGTCCTAATGGTTACAGATCTTGCGCAAGAGGTTGTAATGATAAACCAACCGAACTTGGTGTAATTTTATGTATAGGCTATTGTTTAATTGATTGTAATGGACTATAATATAAGAGCAAATTGAAATATGTGATCATTTTACGTTAAAATTATTAAATACTAGTCATAATGAAAACAAAAACAATTATCAAATACTTAGTAATAGGCTTATTAGCAATTCCTATTATATTTCTAATAGTTTATCTAGTATCAAATTGATATGAGAGCGAAATATAGTTTTAGACCTCTCTAATTTAAAACTGTTTAATATTCCTTAAGGTTTTAAGAAATTACTTAAAGCCCTAAGGAATTAATTAGCTTAAGGATGGTAAAATTTAAAACTTTAACATTTACTACACTTTTAGTGTAAAATTAAACCAAATCTTCCCTTTACTTTTGGAGTGTGGTTTAAAGGTGATAAAAACATAAAAAACAAAACATCACATTTTAAACTCATATCAACCTATTGGTTTTAGATTTTCTAATGCAAAATGCTTTGCTAGCAAAAAAGGCCTTAAAAAATTATGTTTTAGTCAATTTGAAGATTATAGGTTTTAAAAGGGTAGAATTTTATCTAACCGCCCAAACCCTAAACTGCCCCAAGTGCAAAACGCACATTTAGGGAATGTGGCAATAAATTTTAATATTATGAAGTTAATTAGAAGTATCGCAAGGAGTAAGTATTTTGCATCAATTATGTCTTGTTTGCTTATTTTTTTGACAGTAGATGGTGTGAGGTCAAATAATATAATAACAGAAAGCATCAATAACTCTAACTTAAAATTAAATTTCTTAGAATCAAATACATCTGGAGAGCAGATGTTTAGAGAAATATTTTTTTTACAAGATGGTAAATTTGTTGAGGCTTTACCAGTTGTAATACAAAAAGAGTATGAACAGATTAAAAATTTAAATAGTATTCAATTAGAGGAAAGAAAAAAAATGATAAATCAAGTGATATCGTTAATTAAAAAACATAATTCTGAATATTTTCACAACTTGAAAGAAGCTGTAGTTTCAGATAATCCTTATGAAATTAAGGATAAGATTAAAAGAGGAGGAGAGCTAGTAATAAATGCTCTTAAACTTAATGATGATTATCAAAGTTTGGTAAATTACTTAGAAAATAGAGAATTAGATTTAAGTGACAGTAACCAAGTTGAGAAATTAGCAGAAGAACTAAGATTACAAACATCAAAAGCTGCCTTATCAGATAAAGAAATTTGTATTGCAGTTGCCACAGTAGGAGTGCTTGCTATTGCAGTTGCAGGAGTTGCTGTAATAGCGACAGTTTTTGTGGAAGTAATAAATTATGGTATTGACTCAAAACCACAAAGTAGCACTCTAAAAGCAGAAAAATATATTAACGCTATAATAGCTAATTACTAAATTTAATATCATGGAGTTGTTTTAAAACTTAAACATAGAGTCAGAATAATTATTCTTAATAGTTTTGAGATGACTCCATTAAATATCTTTATTATGGAAAATTTATTCAAAAAAATACTAATCTTATTTTGCATTACACTAACATCTCATTCTTATTCACAGACTAGTGAAATGAATGGAGAAAAGTTATTTTTAGACATACTTTTTTTAAAAAATAAATCTTTGCATTCAAAAATGCCAAGAATTGTTTTAAAAGACATTGAAACATATAATAGTATAAAAACGAAAAATGAGGAAAGTGTAAATCAATATGAATTTGAGCTTATAAATTTTATAAAAACAAGATCACCTGATTACTTTGGCAATTTTAAGAATACGATAGAAAGTGGAGATCATTTTAAAATAAAGAAAGTATTAATTGAGGGTGGGACTCTTTATGAAAATTATATACAAAGTTTAGGTAGAGAATCATTGACCAATGAAAATGGTCTAGTTATAAATTTTGCTGGTATTGTAACTGATCCAGTAATATTTATTTGTTTTATTTTACCCTTTCCATCGCCATACCTAAATGAAGGTTTTACCCTAGACTATTATGTTGATTTAATTGTTTCAAATTATTGATTTAAACTATGAAAGAAAGATTTGTACTCTATATTTTAATTATTTGCTTGAGTGTTTATATTGTCTTTTTAATATTTTTTTCATCGCTAAATTTTAATGTCAATACACCTAGCTATAACACTAAGTTTGGTTTAAATTTATCTATTCCAGAAGGCTGGGGTTTTTTTACAAGAAATCCTAGAGAAGATATGATAGACATTTATCGAATAAATGATGATAATAAATTAGTAAAATCAATGTATAAAAATGGACATTACAGTAACTACTTCGGTTTTTCCAGAAAAAGTAGAAAGATAGCAATGGAGGTTTCCATAATAGCTAATCAAATTGAAGATTCAATTTGGGTAAAAAAAACAAATCCTGGAATGCTTGAAATTCCTATTTTCAAAAAAGAAGTTGATAATGAATTTCTATATTTTTTAGATACAGGAGAATATTTGCTAGTTAAAAGGAAAACTGTCCCTTGGGCTTGGAGAAAGAATATTAACCGTAAACACATACCCTATGAAGTTGCTCATATTAAAATCAAAAACTTTTAATGCATATTTTTTAAAAGTATTCTATAAGAAATGCGATAAAATAGCCTCAAGAAATTATTTCACAAATGTTTATGGTATTGCGAGGTCACTTTTAGCAGTAGGAACATTACTTACATTACTATTAAATGATACTCATATTTTATTTCCAGAACACCTTTTTCATAAAATTAAATATAATAATTTTTTAGAAAGTATAAATTTATTTTTTGTTTTAGGGTATGAGTATATTTGGATTGGAAAAGTAATTTCTATTTTAATATTAGTTTTAGTTATCAGTGGTTTCTACCCAAGAATAACTGGCTTTTTTCATTGGTGGATTAGTTTTAGTTTTTTTTCATCTGGAGTAATTCTTGATGGAGGTGATCAAATAACTACTGTTTTAACTTTATTTCTTATACCTATAACATTGCTTGATAGTAGAAAGAATCATTGGGTTATGAAATATAATAGCAATAAGTATAAAAATTTTTTAGCATACATAGTTTTTCTTATAATTGAATTGCAAGTGGCAATTCTATACCTTCAAGCTTCAATTGAAAAGCCCTACAAAGTTCAAGAATGGGCTGATGGAACAGCAATTTATTATTGGTTAAATCATAACGTTTTTGGAACTTATGGTATACTTTTAAAGTGGCTAAATCCACTTTTAGACATTCCATTATTTATAACTATTTTTAATTGGGGACCAATAATATTTGAATTATCACTATTTGGAGCTTTTTTTATGATAAGGAAACGTAGAGTTATGTTCTTACCTTTTGCAATAATTTTTCATTTTCTAATTATTATATTTCATGGACTTCCAAGTTTTTTCTTTGCTATGAGTGGTGCATTGTTTTTATATTTAGTGCCCAAAAATTGTAATTTCTCAAATTTTTTTAGAAAAAAAGTAAAAAAATGTTACTAAAGTCTTAATCAAAACTAAATAATAATAAAAATAAAAATAAAAAGTAAAAACAAACAAAATGATTATAACAAGTTTAATTTTATTGATATTGGCTATTTTAATAAAATATTGTAAGTTCTATTTTTTAATTGCTGGTTATAATACTATGTCAAAAGCAAAAAAAAAGAAATTTAATATTACCAAGATAGCTTCACTAATATATAGTGTATTTATTATTATGAGCTTATTAATTATTATTGGTTTTGTTGCATCTAAATATTTTAATATCCCTTATGTAGGAAAGATAAGTGTGTATTTGTCCTTTTTATTTGGGATACCTTACATATTAGTAAAAGTTAATTCAAAGTCTTATAAAAGAAACAAAAAATTATGAAAAATTTTTTATTTTTATTTGTATTTATAGTATTTTCTTCAAATTTATTTTCTCAAAACATAGAAGGGAAATGGACTGGCAAGATTAATACAAAAAGTAACCAACTTAATATAATTTTTGATATAAAAAAATCAGGAATCAGTTATAAGTCATCATTAAGTATACCACAACAAGGTTTAGATAATTTAGAAGCAAATTCAACTGAGTTTGAGAATAATGAATTATTAATTAAATTCTCAATCAACAACCTCTTTTACAAAGGTGAGCTTAAAAAAGATGAAATTATCGGATACTTATATCAAAACAATTTTAAAAAAGAACTCATCCTTAAAAAGAGCGGTCTTCAGGTTAAAAGGCCACAACAACCTTATCCTCCTTTTAACTATAATATTGAAGATGTGTCTTTTATAAACTCCGATGATGAAATTAAATTAAAAGGTACATTCACATACCCTAAGCACAAAAAAAAATTCCCTATTGTTATAATTGTAAGTGGAAGCGGACCACAAAATAGAAATGGAACTATGTTTGGGCATGAGCCTTATCATGTTATTGCTAACCACCTAACTAAAAAAGGAATTGGTGTTTTACGTTACGACGAAAGAGGCATTGGCGAATCTGAAGGAGACTTTTACTCGGCTGGCATTGAAGAATTTGCTTCTGATCTTGAAGCAGCCATTAGATTTTTAAGAATTAAAAAGAGCTTCAAAAAAAATAAAATTGGCTTAGCTGGTCATAGTATTGGTGGTATTATAGCCCCAAAAGTAGCTATTCATAATCCTAATATAGATTTTTTGATTCTCTTAGCAGCTCCAGGTTTAGACGGTGATAAGTTAATGGTAAAACAAAAAGTAGCTTTTGAAAAAGCTCTAGGTATTAGCGAAATGCAAATTATTTTTGGTAAAAATATCATAAATAACGCTTATCAAATTATTAGAAATACTGATTTAAATCAAAAAAGACTTCGAGATAGCATAGGTGGATATTTGCAAACTAAATACAAAGGGATAATTAATGATGCTCAAATTGATGCTTTGTTAAATCAAATTACAGGTAAAGAATATATCAGCTTAATTAAAACATCACCTTCAAAATACTTGAAGAAGCTAAATATACCCGTTTTGGCTCTTAACGGTAGTCATGATTTACAAGTAACTCCTGATAATTTACATGAAATTAAACAAATTATCGAAAAAAATGGAAATAAAATGGTTAAAGCTGTAGAACTTGATTCACTAAATCATCTTTTTCAAACATCTAAAACTGGCTTAACCAAAGAATATTTCACAATAGAGCAAACTATAGCACCAAAAGCATTAAACTTAATGGTAAATTGGATATTAGAAGATCTAAAAAAACTTTAACATTTACTACACTTTTAGTGTAAAATTCAATTTGGATTTCTATCTACTTTTACCTAAACAGATTAATCAATCTACTTAAACCACTAAATTATAATACTATGAAAAATTTAAAATACACTCTAGTTATGATTTTTGTAAGTCTATTTTCTGTGTATGCACAAGAAGAAAATAAATCTATAACAATGAATATTACAGGTAGATATATTGCTGAAGGCATGTGTGGGAAATCTATTGGAGCTTGTGTTAAAAGTATTGAGAGTGTAGATAATCAAAATAGTAAATCAGCCGATTATACTTTATATTTTATACTACCACAAAATTACTTTAATCAAGAAGATATTGAAGCCATTAAAGACGAATCAAAACAATTTGATTTTATTGTTGAAGAAGATGTAACTATGCTTGATGAAACTTTGCGTCAACATAATATTCCTACACATTACAACACGGTAAAATCAGGACCTTATCCTGTCACCTTTATAAACGACAAATATAGCATATTAGTAACGCTGAAAACATCAAAAAAATAATGGTGAAACTCGCATTTATCATATTAAGCCTATTTTGGACTTATTCAAGTCTTGCTCATAAGAGTTTTAATAAAGACCCAAATGTTGTATTTAAAGAAATGCTTCAAGAACTCGAAGATATTCATAAAGTTTACTCCATTCAAAAACATAAGATTCATTTAAATATTCAACAAATTGACAGCCAACTCAAAATATCTGATGATACAGAACAAAAAGTGGAGTTGCTTATTCAAAAAGATGTATTAAAAACAAAACTGCAAAAACTTAAAATAGATAATGCTAAAGACATCACCAAAATAAGATATATCAAAGGCCTAGAAATTATTCGTTTACTGTATGAAAAAGTCCTTAGCTTAGATCATCATTTTGCATCAGTGGCTACGTTTTCAGAAATCAATAAAATTGCCAACCCTAACCAATATCCAGAATACGATCGTCTAAAAAGTCTTGTAAAATCAAAACGACATAAGAAAGAAGGTTTTGATTTAACAAATGTTCTCGGCACAAATACGCTGGTCTCTGTCATCAATACATTTTCTAATATGATGGTTTCAGACTTGTCTAAAGAAGAAAAAGAAAACGAACTTAAAAACATAGATTGTATTTTAGACTTTACTTTAAGAATGCAAAACGATCTCAATACCATATATTTTGAAACCGCCTTTCTTCAAAAATCTAACGCCACGATAAAAGATGATATTGAAAAACTTTTTTTGAATTTTACAAAACCTATTGGTTATGCTGCCCAACTAGAAGACTGTAGAAACAACGACGACTGGGCAAGTGTGAGACAAAAACTTAACACATTTGTTGAGCAAATGAATAAGGCAAACGACAGTGATGGCCTAAGAATGCGTATTGATTTAGAATTTCCTATTGATCGGCTTATTCAATTTATTACGCAATACAATAATTTTATTAATGATGGTGAAGACTTCTATCAAAAATTTAAAATTATGCTCAACAGTTATGAGAACGAAGATCAATGCCAGAGCAAATTGCCCATTGAGTATAAAAAATTAAAAAGCGATATAGACATTGCTGTACAAAAATTTAATGTGGCCTACAAACCTATACAAGTCAATGGTTCAAAAATGAAGCAACTCCTCTACGGCCTAAATGAATATGAATAAACTTCTTTTATTTTGCTCATTACTTTTAGGTTAGCTCAAATCTCTTTTTCCTTATAACGCTTCAGACAGGTCGAGCCACCGAAAAATTTGCAAATTTTATTTATTGAGTTTGTGACGTTATTATATACGGTAACAGGCTTCTTCCTTTAGAGAGAACCTGCCAGTCCGGGCAGGTTTAGATAAAGATTTGTAAGCCTAGACTTTTTTGTTTCTCCCGACACTTCGGGATGGGCAATGCAAAAAAGAAAAGAATGTATATTTTAATTATCTAAAAACGTGTGTATTATAAAAAACATCAATGGTTGTAATTTTTTGATGCGAAAGCGATAAAATTGCATTGCACTGAGCATTCTAAGTGTATCGAGAATAAGATTTTGGATCAAATGACCTAGTTCTCGATACAATTCCGACGAAAATGTCGGAATCACTCGAACTGACTTGCTTTTTTAATAATGCTCTACGTGTTGTAATTATCTATATTTCAATATATTAAACAAAATGTCATTAGTAGTAGAAATCCACTCAAACATTTTTCTGTTTATAACAAATTCAATTTAGGCTATCTACTTCAAAACCTTAAATATTTAACATTTAATACATTTTTAGTGTAAAATTAAACTGATGTAAGTTCTTAATTTTGAAAATGTTAACAACATAAGGGCGTCCGAATTTATAAAAGTTTAATCATTAAAAAACAGAAAAATGAAAAATTTTAAATTCCTATTCGGGCTAGTTTTAGTAATATTGTTGAGCAACATCAGTTGTAGTGAATCTCATTTTGAAGAAAATATAAATGACATCCAACTTCGAGAAAATGAACCAGTCATCCCTGCGGATAGTATCCCTAGTCCTGGTGTGGATCCGAGAGAAACTGGTAAGGGTAATTAGAATACAGCCAATAATTTTAATTTTTGGTTTGTCTTGTTTTTCCCAAAACAATAGCGAGAATATAATTCTTGATCGTCTAGATGAAAATATAGAATTATCTTTTGATGTTAAAATACTTAATACAATTAAAGTTGATTCTTTAAAAAAGTATTTTGATCTACTAAATAATATCTCAAATGACTCAACACGATTAAGAAATAAATTTAAAATTGTTAACAGTTTAATTTTTATTAAAGAAGATAGTTTAGAGAAAAAGTTTATTAATGAAATTAAGACAGAAGCTTTAAATATTGACAATGTATATAATATTGCAAGAGCTTATAATTATTTAGGTGATTACCATTTAAAACATTTTGCTTTAGATTCTGCATTATTTTATATCAACAAATCTGAGAAATTATTTTTAAAAATTAATGATCCTGTTTATTTAAGTTATTGTTACAATTCAAAAGCCAATATTTATACCCATATCAATGATTACAATAAGGCTTTAGAATATAACTTTAAAGCCTTAAGGCAATCAGATTCAACTTTAAATAAAAGAACCTTATTTTTTGCTTATCAAAGTGTATTTATAACTTTAGGCAAACTCCAAAACCAAGATAAAGCCTTTGAATACTACAAAAAAGCTTTAAACGTATTAGAGCAAAACAAAACAGAGTTTAAACACAACTATACTTCTTTTTTAGCCCAAACCCATAATTTTATGGGGTCGGTATATATCAATACAGAAGATTATGAAAAAGCGAAAGAGCTTTATCAAAAAGCCTTAGCTGTCCCTGATATTCAGCAGGTTTTTCCTAGTCTTTACGCCGCATTACTCGACAATTTGGCTTATGCCCAATACAAAGCTAGTAATACAGTTACAGCACAAGAGGATTTAGAATATGCGTTGCGGTTAAAAGATTCTTTAGGCAAATCGGCTATTGCTATACAAACCCGCTTAAGGTTGGCAGAAGTGCTTTATGCCAAAAAAGACTTGGCTCAAAGTTATCAATATGCACAAGAGGCTTTTAACGATGCTCAAACTCATAGCATTGTAGAAGAGCAGTTAGAAGCTTTACAATGGCTAGCCAAAACTGCACCTCAAAAGCAGGACCAGTATTTTCAAGATTATATCAACCTGAAAGATAGTCTTATCAATGCCGAGCGTATTCAGCGTAACAAGTTTGCCAGAATAGAATACGAAACTCAAGAGCTAGAAAAACAAAACGCACTGGCTCAACTTAACAATGAAAGGCTTTTTAGACAAAACATCATCATTTATGCTAGTTCGGCTATATTGTTATTGACGCTAAGTTTACTTTATATCAATTACAGGCGTAAAGCTCAGAAAAAAATAGTGATTGCTCAGCAAAGCGAAAAACAAATCCAAGAAGAAATTATGGATATGATGTTGCACCAAGAGCAAAGTCTGGCCCAAGCTAAAGTGGATGAGCAAAACAGAATTTCAAGAGATTTGCACGACGAGGTTTCCGGTCAACTGTCAGCTTTAAATCTTCAAATGCACGTGTTTAACCGCAAAACTTTAAAAGAACAATACCAAGAATTTGGCGGTTTTATGTCAGGTCTGCAAAAACTTCAAAAACGCGTTAGGGAAATTTCTCACGACCTGAGCCAAGAAAAACATTTTGAAGCTATGGATTTTGGTTTAGCGGTAAAAGGTTTAGTTGAACCTTTAAAGCAAGATAATATTAAAACCGAAATTCAATATGCTATAGATTTTGAATGGCATTTGGTCTCCACGAAAATTAAACTTGAAATATTTAAAATATTACAAGAAGCCATAGCTAATATTTTAAAATACGCCAAAGCTAATACAGTGATAATCAAATTTTCTATTGAAGATAATCAGTTTGAAATGTGTATCACAGATGATGGTGTTGGTTTTAATACTTCGGCTAAATCTAAAGGCATTGGGTTTAAAAATATGCGTGAACGTGCAAAACGTGTTAAAGGCTCAATTGATATTTCTTCTAAAATAGGTCAAGGCACTAAAATTATATTTCAAGCCAAACTTCCAAAAGTTGAACGGCAGTTGTTTTAGTAAGTTAAGAATTTGTCTAAAGTTAAATTTTACTTTAAAACGAGTATTCTTTACTCGCGTGAGGGATAGTAGTGAAAAGCCCGCATACTGACCTTTAGCGTCAGTAGAGGACTTGTAGCGGATAGCCCGACTCCCGCTTTTTGCGGGAGGCACGCCCAAATTATATTATTCTAAAATCTTGATTTCTAAACCGTAAACCTGTTCAAAACGGGATTTGACTTTATCAAAATCCTGTTGCCGAATACTGATAATAAATTTACAACGGATTTTCAGGTCTTGTTCTATAATGTTGAGGTCTAATTCTTTGACCAAACGCATCACTTCGTTCATCATATCGTATTCGCAGGTCACTTGCAACTGATCATCTATGGTATGGGTTTGAATCTTAGTGCTTTCTAAAGCCATTTTGGCCGTGGTTTTGTAGGCAGAAATCAGTCCGCCAGCGCCGAGTTTGGTGCCGCCAAAATACCGCACCACGACGACGAGACAGTTGGTGATTTCAAAAGATTGCAGCTGACCGTAAATGGGCATTCCTGCTGAATTATTGGGCTCGCCGTCGTCGTTGGCTTTGTAAGTGTCGTAAGTTTTGCCAAGTTGCCAAGCATAGCAAAAATGGCGGGCTTTGTGGTGCTGAACTTTGAGGCGTTCTAAAGCCTGTTCAATATCAGTTTCGTTTTGAACGGGAAAAGCATAACCGAAAAACTTATTGCCTTTGTCTTTTAATAAGACTTCTTTTGTATGTCTGTTTTTTTAATCACGGGATCAAAGGGTGGCGAATCCCATAAATCTAAAGGGTCTGGTGGTTGCACATCGTAATGGCCATAGACCAACACTGTAGGTAGTTGAGCATCGATTATTTTTTGACCGAACACTACAGCGTGACCATTTGTAGGAAAAATCCTCACCTCATCACAGCCAGCGGATTCCAATTGGTTGGCTAGCATTTGAGCAGCCTCTTGCATAGATACTTTATAAGATGAATCTGCACTGATAGACGGAATTTTTAATAAATCTATAAGTTCGTTGATAAAACGATTTTGGTGTTTTTCGACGTAGGTTTTGGTGTTCATTAGTTTAGTTTTTTAGTTTCTGGTTTTTCCGAATCGCTATGCTTCTCGGGATCTTTGACTTGATTGTTAAATGATTTTTTTTTAAAACTTAAAGATACAGAATTTAAAGTTTTTTTAAGCTTCTAATTTAGGTGTATTAGCATTTCGTTTTGATGAAATTTCAAATAGCATATAAGCAACAAGAATAGCATATTGAAGTGTTAGCAAGCCCATAGATTCGGTAACTTCAGTAGTTTTGTATGCAAAATAACTCAAAAAGACCAAAAAAGACCATAGGTAAACAAACGAATATTTGGTAAAAACGCTTAGAGCAAGTGGAAACAAAATATACCACGGATGTACTGTGGTTGAAAGTAGAAAGTAAACTGTCAACATCCACATAAAGGTTTCAAGCATTTTAGCAGGTTTTGATTGTTGTTTATAAATGATTAACACAAAAATTAAAACACTCACAATCGGCATAATCCAACCATAAGTCTGAATAATATTCCAACCTACTAACTGATAGCCTATCCATCTTATTAAATAAAAAATACTCGCATTAAATTCAAACTTACCAAACCATAAACCAATAGTCTCTAAAAAGTTATTAAAGAATTTGTCTTCATAAAAAAAAGCAAACTGCATGACGAGAAATACAATTGTAAAAAAAACAAAATAAACTATTTTTTTAATGGCTTTTAAAGGTTTAAATTTTTTAGAATAATACTTTAATAGGATAGGTAAAAACACAAGACTAAGCAATTTTGTGGAAATGGATAAGCTTAAAAACAAAGCACTTAAAATAGTTTTGTGTTTCAAAAAATAATAGAAAGCTATCAAAAAAAAGGAAATCATAACCCCTTCTAAGTGTAAATTTCCTGTGATTTCTATAATGCACAAAGGATTTAATATATACCAAAATAATTTTCTAGGATCGAGTTTAAATCTTTGCAACAATTTGCTTGCATATTTTATAAATAGTAGGTCAAAGCTGATTAAAACTAACCGGATTGAAATTATAAATCCTAATATTGAACTTTTAGCAAACCAAGCACAAACGGCATAGATATATTGACTTAAAGGCGGATAATTAGAAAAGTGACCAGCATTTAACTCGCCCATACCTTGGCGAAGAATATCAGCTTGATTTATGTGTTCTATACGATTTGTTGAAAAATAATAAAGCACATTTTCTACATAAGGATTGATGCCTTGTAGAGTTAATTGACCGTCCCAAAAAAATCTAAAAAAATCCTGAGATAAATTGGGTATAGAAAACAAAAATATGAGTCTATAAATAATTGATAGAAAAAAAAGTTGCTCAAATTTTAATTGACTTTTTGCGATTAAAATATAGCTAATAAAAAACAAAAGTGCAACTAAAACAACAAGCTGATAAAACTCTGATCTTACCAAAAAATATGAAATATAGCCATAAGCAAAACAACCTAATAATGCGTATAACAAAACATTATGTTTATAAATAAAAGTTGAATTACTCAATTTAAATTGCATCAGCTTGTTTTTTAAAAAGTTTAAGCTAATGATTTTAATGACACAAAACCAAAACCAAAGAAAAGCATTAAATGAAATATAATAAGTCCAAAATCTTGCGTATAAAAAGCACTAAAAATGGCAAAACCAAAATATACACATAGAATAAACTCAATAAAAACGCTATATGGTGGCTCCCTATTAATGTAAATATTGTTTTTCCAAGAGTTTTTAACTTTATTAATATTAAATTTTGGAGTGCGTATAAATGAAGATTTTTTTCCAAAATGACCCTCTAAAACAGCAAGTGTATTGTGTAGAGAAAAACCCATAGCTATTGAAAAAAACACAATAAACATATAGAAGAATTTAAAAAAATTTTTAATTCCACCACCGTGTATTCTGGTATAGGATTGCCAGTAGCAAGAAAAAAATATGACTGTACTTACTGCAAAAAATGCCAAGATATGAAAAACCCAATACAACTCTGGTTGATTTTTTTTGATATACAAAACAGGAACACTTAACAAAGCCGTTAAAAGCACAATGATAAACATACTTGAATTCAATAAATGCAAAATACCATGGAATTTAGTATGCTTTGAAATGGATTTTTCTTTGAGTAATCTCCATTTAAATTTTTTAAAATTTTCAGCTGCACCTTTGTTCCACCTAAATTGTTGAGACCTTGCTGCACTCATAATTATAGGTAATTCGGCAGGTGTTTCTACTTCTTCTAAGTATTTAAATTTCCAATTTTTTAATTGGGCTCTGTAACTTAAATCTAAATCTTCTGTCAGGGTATCGCCTTGCCAATTGCCAGCATCAATAATACATTCTTTTCTCCACACGCCAGCTGTTCCATTAAAGTTGATAAAATGTTGTCCAAAATTTCGTCCTACTTGTTCTAAAATAAAGTGAAAATCAAGTGCAAAAGCTTGAATTTTAGTCAAAAGAGAATAGTTTCTATTGATGTGGCTCCAGCGGGTTTGAACCACACCAATCTTTTCATCTTTAAAATAAGGTAAAGTTTTTAGCAGCCAGTCTTTTTTAGGCATAAAATCAGAGTCGAATACCGCAATATATTGACCTTTAGCTATTTTAAGCCCTTCTTTTAATGCACCAGCTTTAAAGCCTTCTCTCTTTTCTCTTTTTATGTGATGGATAAGCAAACCTTGTTTTTGTAGTGCTTTTACTTTTTGAGCTGTTGTTTCAATAGATTGATCTGTAGAATCATCTAAAACTTGAATTTCAAGCTTGTGTTTTGGGTAATCTAATTTTGAAATATTATCAAGCAGTCTATCAACGACATAAAGTTCATTGTATAGTGGCAACTGGACAGTTACAAATGGAATTTCATCTTGATTTCTAAAATCAAATTTTGGAGCGGTAGAAATGTTCTTTTTAGCTTTAAGATAATTTATCAATAGATTGAGTTGAGCCAAACTATATATAAATATCACAAAGAGACAAAACGCATAAAGACCTATAACAAAATAGTTCATATTCAAAAGTCTTTAAAACTTGATTAAATTAAGTTTGCAAAGGTATGACTTTAATAAAAATTGTAAGCTATACATTGTTAAAACATAAGCTAAGTCGTATAATAGATGGTTAAGATTACAATTTATTTTCAGGAAATTTCTTCAGCACTTTCTTTAAGTTGCTCTAACAAAGTTTTGCTTTGAAATTCTGGCACCAACATTTTTAAAGCTTTAAGACTTTTGTTTTGATTGTTGTTTTTAATAAACTCATCTAAGTCGTCGAGAAGTTTAATTTTACTATTGTCAAAATCATAAGTTGCTTTGGCAATCATAATTTTTTGGTGATGTGTAGGTTGGGTATTTTCTTTGTCAGCCAAAAGTTCTTCATAGAGTTTTTCACCAGGTCTTAAGCCTGTAAATTCTATTGGAATATCAATATTAGGTATAAATCCTGATAATCTTATCATGTTATGGGCAAGGTCAAGAATTTTTACAGGTTTTCCCATATCAAAAACAAATATTTCTCCACCTTTGCCCATTCCTCCAGCTTCTAATACCAGTTGACAGGCTTCATCAATGGTCATAAAATATCTTGTAATCTCTGGATGAGTTACGGTTACTGGACCATTATGCTCTATTTGTCTTTTAAAATGAGGAATTACCGAGCCATTAGAACCCAAAACATTACCAAAACGGGTCATTATAAAAGTGGTTTGGTTAGAAGCTTTTCTCGAAATAGATTGAACGTAAATTTCTGCACATCGTTTAGAAGCTCCCATAATATTTGTAGGGTTTACAGCTTTATCCGTAGAGACAAACACAAACCTATCAACTTTGAATTTGTGAGATAAATTGACCAAGTTTTTAGTTCCTCTAAAGTTAACATCTAAAGCTTCAATCGGATTGCATTCCATCATAGGAACGTGTTTGTATGCGGCACCGTGAAAAACAATATCTGGCAAAAATGTTTCAAAAATATATTCTAGTCTTTTAAGATTGGTAACATCAGCTATAATTTTTTCATAAGCTATATTGGGATAGTCTTTATCCATACATAATCCTATAAAGTGTAAAGGCGTTTCGGCTTGATCTAACAAAATAATTTTTTTTGGATTAAAGCCTGTCAGTTGTTTCACAATATCACTTCCTATTGAGCCTGCTGCTCCTGTAACTAGAATTGTTTTATTATTGTATATTTTATGAAGTTTTGTCTTGTTGAGTTTTATAGGATTGCGTTGAAGTAAGTCTTCTAATTTTACTTTTTTAATATTTGATAAAATCGAGGCTTCATCCCAGTTTTCTATCTCAGGTAGTTTGTATATACTAAAGTTTTTATTGAGTAGCGTGCTTAAGATTTCAGAATTGTTTTGGGATAGCCTTTTTAATTTTTCACTATTAATAACAATTGTGTTTCTATTATTAGATGCTTCAATTTCATTGATATTTAAAATTGGAAGGTCTAAAATTCTTTTCTTTTTAAGTTTTTTACTATCAGAAATAAATCCTGCTAATTTATATTCTGTTTGCGAATCACTATTGATACTTTCAGCAATAGCAACATCTGTTAAATTTACACCTAATATATAAACATATTTATTAGTACTGTTTTTGTGTATGGCTTGAAATATTTGTTTGACGGTTATCCTATACAAAAACAAAAAACTAAAGGCTATAAACCCATATATAATTGCCCCAGAGTTAGGAAATATCCTGTTTTGACCAATCCTATCACAAATAAAATTTAGAGCAAAAATTGAAACGACTGTAAATAGTATAGATTGTATTTGTTTAAAAGCATCTTTTAAAGTGGTATATCTAACAATTCCTAGATATGATTTAAAAATCAGGATAGAGAAAAACTGAATAAAAAATATTAATACAAAACGAAAAATATAGTATTTTTCTAAATAAGTATGCCCGACTGTAGAGTCTATGAGGATGAATGCAAAAAATAAAGCAATTAAACAGAGAGATACATCAATAAATAAAATAAAACTTCTTGGGAGATGATACCTAGATAGTTTTTTTACTTTTGAAAATATTAACTTTTTAAGTTTAAGGACTAATATCAAAATGTAAAGCTAAGAAAGATTGGTTATTGAACAAAGTTAAAAAAAAATATCCAATTATAGACAAAAAAATTATCTTTGCCACTATGAAAAAAATTATTGCTAGTTTTATTTGTAGCATATTACTAATCAGTTGTGCTAACAAAAAGGATATTATATACTATCAAGATATTGACAAAACCGAGTTGCAAAACATATCTCAAATTAAGCCAAAAATTTATATCCAAGTTGGCGATATCCTGAATATAGATTTAAAAACGCTTAACCAAGAAAGTTTAATCCCTTTTTTAAAAAACGCCAACGCCAACCAAAGTACTGGTAGTCAGCAACTGCATTTATTAAAAATAAAAGGATATTTAGTAGATGAAAATGGCTACATATATTTGCCTGTAATAGATAAAGTGAAGGTTGATGGTCTTACTACTAGAGAAGCAGAAAAACTCCTAAAAAACAAACTTTCTAATTATCTCAAAGACCCATTTGTTTCAATAAGAATAATTAATTTTAAATTTACAGTCAGTGGCGAAGTTAATAAGCCTGGAACCTATGAAATTTCAGAACCAAATTTCACATTACTCCAAGCCCTGAATATGGCTGGCGATCTTAATATTAGAGGGAGAAGAGATAATATCATGATCATTCGAAGCGAAGCTGACAAAAGAATTACCAAAAGAATTGATTTAACAAAATCAGACTGGATGAATTCGCCCTTTTACTTTATAAAACAAAACGACGTTATTTATGTAGAGCCTAATAATCCACAAGTAAAAACAGCTGGTTTTATTGGAAATGTAGGTGTCTTGACATCAGTGGCGTCTATAGTTTTGTCGGCTATAGTTATAATAACTCGTTAAATTCAACAAAACTAACCATTTAATGAATAATGAAAACAATATATCAGATTCAAGTTTTGATAACGAAAGCCTGAAAAAAGAAGTAATCAAATACTTAAGGTATTGGAGGTGGATTGTACTCTGCCTGATATTGTCCATAAGTATTTGTGTGATTTATGTTAAATATTCATCTAAAATATACCAAACCAATGCTAAGATAAAAATTCTTAAGAAAAAAGACAGCGGTTTAGACTTATCGGGATTAGTAGGCAGTTCGCCACTTTTTGACATGAGCAAAATAAATCTTGAAAATGAAATTCAAATCCTAAAATCAAGACGTATTACAGAAAAGGTAATAGATAATCTTAATCTTACCACCTATTGTTATATCAGTCAAAAGTTTAAAGATGAAGAAATCTTTGGTGATCAAATACCATTTAAAGTCAATTGGCTCAATTCTGAAACACTCAACCTGCGTGAAAACCCAATTGATGTTTTTGTGTTTAAAAGTTTGGACGAACAATCTTTTAATATAAGCATGTTGGATAAGTCTTACAATAAAAACTTTAACTATGGAGAAGAAATAAATATTGACGGCTACAATTTTGCACTTCACAAAAACCCTACCTATAAAAAAGATGAAAAAGAAGGTGAAAACAAAATTTATTTCACTTACATAAAAAAACAAAACATTATAAGTCAGCTGTTGCAACAGATAAAAGTTGAACCTGTTGGAGAAAGAAGTGAAGTTTTAGAAATAAAAATATCTGGACAAAACACTTTAAAAAACGAAGCTATTCTTGATGATTTGATACAAAAATTTAATAACGATGGCATCAATGATGACAAAGATATTGCATTGAGGACAGAAGAATTTATTACCGAAAGATTGAAAGTTTTAGTCAATGAGCTTGATACGGTTGAGACAAATCTTGTTGATTACAAATCAGACAATAATATTGCTGACTTAGATTCTGGTGCCGAATTCGTTTTTCAATCATTTTCAGCTGCAGACCAGAATAATGCTAAGCTTCAAAATCAAATTGAAATTGCCAAGTATATAAAAAACGATATAAACTCTAAATCTAAATACACATTATTACCAGCTAATGTTGGCTTAGAAAACGACAATACCAATGCTCTAATCAATAAATACAATGAGTTAATTCAAGAGAGAAATAAGCTACTCACCTCATCAACATCACAAAGCCCTTTATTGATTGTGTTATCTGAAGAGTTAGATTCGTTGTTTAAAAACATCAATACATCATTAGATAATTATGTAAAAAGTTTAGAAATTAGCATAAAAAATATCTCAAACAGAGAGCAAAAATTCAGTAACACCATTGGTGCTATACCTGAAAACGAAAAAATGATTCGTTCCATAGAAAGGCAACAAATTGTAAAAGAACGACTCTATATTTTTCTGCTACAAAAAAAAGAAGAAGCTGCTCTATCTGCAGCAATCACTGCACCTACAGCAAAAGTAGTAGATTATGCACATTCCGACTTAATCCCTATAAGTCCAAAATCTAAAATAATTTATCTAGCAGGCCTGATCATTGGTCTTTCTGTTCCTATAGGCTTTCTTTACCTTAAGTTTTTATTAGACACCAGGATTTCAAATAAATCTCAAGTTGAAAATCAACTCAAACTTCCAATAATAGGCGAAATACCTCTTAACAAAAAATATAAAGAAAAAATAATAACACTTTCAGATAAGTCAGATGTGGCAGAAGCTTTCCGTATTTTAAGAACCAACATCAACTATTTATTACAAGGTCAAAAGCCTAAAAATACAGCTGCAGTAATTTTTACAACTTCAAGCACAAAAGGAGAAGGCAAAACATTTACTGCCATAAACACAGCTTCTATTTTAGCTAATAATAACAAAAAAATCTTGCTTATAGGATGTGATTTAAGAAATCCTCAACTCCATAACTATCTCAAAATTGATAAAAATACCCTAGGATTAACAAACTATTTAGTCAACCCAGATTTAGATCATAAAGAGATTATTTTAAATACTGATAATAAAATAAATTTTGACACTATACTTTCTGGAGAAATACCTCCAAACCCAGCTGAATTGCTAAGCAATGGACGATTTCAAGATTTGATTCACAATGTTGAAACAGAATATGATTATATTGTTATTGATACTGCTCCAACATTACTTGTTACCGATACTCAAACCATATCTCATATAGCTGATATTACTATATATTTAGTAAGAACAGGTTACACTGAGCTTAAAATTCTTAATCATATTAAAGAATTGAAAAAGATGAAAAAACTGAAAAATTTATCATTGGTTATTAATGGTATTAGTTATGACAAAAGCTATGACTACAATTATGGCTATGGTTACGGATATTCAGAAAATACTAATTCCAAGAAAAAATGGTATCAGTTCTAATTTTAAAACTTTAGAGACTTTGCTATAGCTTCAATCTCAAAAATATTGTTTCTTTTTTCTGCTGTTGGTTTATATACAATCCCTTCTATTACAACAAATCTATCATTTGCTTCATCTCTAATAGCATAATTGAGAAATGGACCGCCCATAAAAGCACCTTTCACAACCCAAGTGCCACGTGTTTCGTAAGCAAATTTTCCATCTATTTTGGTTTCATAGAGATAAGGCATATAAGCTTCTTCAGTAATCATATAGGTGTCTGGTCTTGGTCCAGGAACATTGGCTTTGCCTATTGAGTCACGCATTTTAACAATATTAGAAATTACAGAATTGTCGTTTTCAATCCTTGAAATAGGAATTTGATAAATAAAAATTTCCATACTTCCTCTATCTATCTCTTTTCTTAGCCATACAAAATCGTCATTACTTTCTTTAGCATATCTATAAGCCGTAGGAAATTTTATAGAAACACCTAAACTCTTTTGTATCTCAGTGTCTTTATCTAAAGATTTGTTTATCCGTCTCCATTTCTCCTCTATCTCAGTTTTATTTATAGAATTTAAAATTTTTTCTTGATTGTTTTTAAAAATATCTACAAGTTCATTTTTATTTTTACCCCGAATAAAGACACCGAGTTGTGGTCTTGCAAAGCTATCTTTTACAAAAGTGATATTATTTTGCTTTGCTAATTCAAATTTCAAAAAAGTTCTATTTTTCTTTGCAAAGCCAGTAAATGCATTTGTAGGAATGTGTCTAAGCTTATACAAAGGCTCCTTTTGTGGCAATCCTTCAGCATCTTTTGCCATCACATTTCTAACTTCTTCACCAAGTTGACCATCCCATAATTGATTTTCTGAAACAATGTTGACCAAATTAAGATTACCCGATGAGTCAGCTATATAAACGCCTTTACCGTTGTCGCAAGCCATTAATGATAAAACCATTAAAAAAAGAAGTCGTTTCATGAGTGTTGTTTTTTAACAAATTTATAATCTAAAATCGTTCCAAAGCTTATCAAAACTAATATATTTTTGAATGTTTTTAAAAAAGAGTATTTGTTTAAGTCTTATTTTCTTTTAAAAATACTTATATATTTGTAATCAAAGATTACCTTATGCTTTTAATAGTCTGTCTTGGCTTTTTGCTATCAATAGCAATGATTTTTATAAATAAATTTATAAAAGGTCGATGGGCTTGGCTTACAACACTTATTCCGCTTACGACATTCATTTATTTTAGTCGATTTATAGATGATATCTCTGAGGGTCAAGTCATAAAAATATCATACAACTGGATTCCAGCTTTCAAGGTTGATTTGAGTTTTATGCTTGATGGCTTATCATTACTATTTGTATTGATGATTTCTGGCATAGGGACTTTGGTGTTTTGGTACACGTCATCGTATTTAAAAGGTCATCAGTATTTAGACCGATTTTATGCCTATCTCGGTATTTTTATGTCTGCAATGTTGGGATTGGTGCTTTCTGACAATCTAATTACTATGTTTATTTTTTGGGAATTAACCAGCATTAGCTCGTTTTTTCTCATTGGTTTTAGCAACGAAAGCAAAAGTTGTAGAAAATCTGCTTTATTAGCCTTAGGCATCACTGGTGTTGGTGGTTTATTTTTGTTGGCAGCTGCTGTTATTTTGGGTCAAGTTACCTCAACTTATACCATTTCAGAAATGCTCTCTATGAGTAATGAAATTGCCATGAGTAGTAGCTATGCATTCATTGTGATTTTAATTTTTCTTGCAGCTTTTACTAAATCGGCTCAGTTTCCTTTTCATTTTTGGTTACCAGGAGCCATGCAAGCACCTACGCCAGTTTCTACCTATCTTCACTCGGCAACAATGGTAAAAGCTGGTATTTATCTTATATTAAGGTTCAGCCCTATTTTAGGAGAAACTTCTCTGTGGAATACAACATTGATTACTGTTGGTGCTATAACTATGTTATATTCCGCTATACAAATGTTGTTTAGAACAGATTTAAAAGCCATATTAGCCTATTCAACCATTTGTGCTTTAGGAATTCTGACCTTTTTGACAGGTTTAGGAAGTTACGAAGCTTTAGTTGCCGCTATGGTATTTATTGTGGTTCACGCTTTGTATAAAGCTTCTTTGTTTTTAATTACAGGAATAATAGACCACGAAACTGGCACAAGAGATATCACAAAACTTTCGGGCTTAAAACACGGCTTAATGCCAATTGCCGTTGCTGGATTTATTGCCGCTTTGATCAGTGGAGGCGTAATTCCTACGCTTGGATTTGTAGGAAAAGATTTGATTTATGAATCTACTTTACATTTTAAAAACAATGCTTGGTTGCTTACTATCATTGCTATTGTGACAAACATATTGCTATTTTACGGTGGATTTTTAGTTGGGGTCAAACCCTTTTTAGGGCAAAAACCAAACACGCTTCCACATCTTCACATGCCAAGTATTCGCTTATGGCTACCGCCAATGCTTATGGTTGTTCTCGGCTTGATTTTTGGCTTTGCTCCGTTTTTACTTGGCGACAGTTTGATTATGCCTGGAGCTGAAATTTTAAGTCGTGGCGAAAGTGGTTTGCATCTTAAATTATGGCACGGGTTTAACACAATATTTTGGCTATCAACACTAACTATTGCATTGGGTTTTATACTTTTCTTGATATTAAAACCTTCGTATAAACTCAAGGCTTTATCTGAAAAATTTGAGTTCTTATCGCCAAAATCAATATCTGATTATGTGGTTACTATTTTTAAAATCATTTCAAAATATTGGACGATGTTGTTTCAAAATGGATATTTAAGACATTATGTGGCAACTTATGTAACTTTTATAATTGTATTGGTCGGGTTTCTTTTACTGAAAGACCCTGTTTTAAGAATAGACTATAACTCGCTTGCTGATTTAACGGTTTATGAAATTGTTATCATCATAATCATGTTGTTATCAACTCTATTCATAGTCTTTACACCATCAAGATTAGCCGCTGTTGCTGCTATGGGAATTACGGGGTTTTCTTTTTGTCTGCTCTACTTGTTTTACAGTGCACCAGATTTGGCGATGACACAATTTTCAGTAGATACCTTAACAGTTATTTTATTTGTTTTGGTGTTGTATAAACTTCCTAAGTATCTTAAATTTTCAAAAAATTATTTGCGTGTTGAGCATGGTATCTTATCCGCCATTTTTGGAGGGATGATTACGTTTTTGATTTTAAAAGTAATCAGTGAGCCTAAAAATTCAGAAATCAGTAATTTTTATGCTGAGAATTCTTATGTTTTAGCTAAAGGAAAAAACGTTGTAAATGTTATATTAGTTGATTTTAGAGGCAGTGATACTTTGATAGAAATCACCGTTCTAATTGTAGCGGCTATTGGTGTTTTTGGATTAACAAAATTAAGATTAAAAAGTCGTGACAAAAAATAGAATAATATGAAAACACTTATACTTAAAACAGCTTCAGATATACTTTTACCCGTATTATTATTGTTTTCGGTTTTCATTTTACTTCGCGGACATTATTTACCTGGTGGTGGTTTTGTTGGTGGTTTAATTGCTGCCATTGCGTTTGTTTTAGATGCTTTTGCAAATGGACTTAAAAACACGCGTAAAATTATAAGAATCCACCCAGGATTTCTGATGCCTTTAGGCTTATTGATTTCCTTTTTAAGTGCAGCTTCGCCAGTTATTTTTCAGGATTTACCTATAATGACTGGTCTTTGGGCTTCTGGACATATTCCTGTCATCGGTAAAATAGGCTCTGCTCTATTTTTTGACACAGGCGTATATTTTGTTGTTGTAGGTGTCTCGCTTACGATTATATTCACCATATCTGAAAATGCTTAACCTATGGAAATACTATTAGCCATAATGACTGGAGTGCTTTACGCCGCTGGCACTTATATGATTTTGAGACGAAGTATTGTCAAACTCATCATTGGTGTCATACTTTTTGGCAATGGCGTAAATTTATTGATATTTCTTTTGGGTAGAATTACCAAAGGGAAACCACCTATAATTGCACCAGAATTAAAACATTTTGCCGATTTATATGCAGACCCTATTCCACAAGCTTTAATATTAACTTCAATTGTGATCAGTTTTGGCTTACAGGCTTTTGCGATTATTTTGGTTAAACGAGCCTATAAAGTTTTAAAAACCGATGACCTTGACATGCTAAACACCTTAGACGAAGATTCATGAGCGAAAACATCATAACATATCCACTATTAGTTCATTTGTTTTTTAGCATCGTGCTGATGTTTTTTTGGAGCAAAGTGAAAGTTCAAAAAATAGTAACTATCATTGGAAATTTTATAGCTTTTGGTGTGGCTATAGCAGTATTTGTTTTTACATGGCAAAACGGCACTCACGTGGTTAATGCTGGAAATTGGGATGCCCCTTATGGTATCGTTTTTGTTGGCGATATGCTGTCTGCAACATTAATTTTGCTTACAGCTATTGCAGGTTTAACGGTTTCTATTTTTTCAACAGTTTCTATCATCAATGCCAGATTGAGATTTGGTTTTTTCAGTGTTTATCACTTTTTGCTTCTCGGTTTAAATGGTGCATTTTTAACAGGTGATCTGTTTAACCTTTATGTGTGGTTTGAAATTATCATTATCAGCTCATTTGTTTTAATCAGTATTGGTGGCGAAAAAAATCAATTAGAAGGTGCCGTAAAATATTTTACACTCAACTTTTTTGGGTCGCTTATCTTTTTAACAGGTCTAGGCGTGATATATGGACTTGTAGGCACTTTAAATATGGCCGATATTGCTGTAAAAATACAAAGCGTAAATAATCAAATTATAGTAGATGTCTGTGCTATTTTATTTTTAACAGCTTTTGCTATAAAATCTGCAGTTTTCCCGCTTAACTTTTGGTTGCCAGCATCTTATCATACGCCACCATCTGCTGTGTCTGCTATTTTTGCTGGACTTTTGACTAAAGTTGGGGTTTATGCTTTGATACGGATGATGACGTTGATTTTTCCACACGATCCTTTTTTGATGAACCTTTTGATGGTACTTGCTGTATTGACCATTTTAAGTGGTGCATTTGGTGCTATTATCCAAAATAATATCAGAAAAGTGTTTTCATTTCTTATCATTTGCCATATCGGTTTTATGATTGGTGGATTAGGCATTTTTAATGTCATGGCTTTAACGGGTGTAATTTTTTATCTCATTCACGACATTATAGTAAAAACCAATTTATTTATGATAGGTGGACTAATATATCGTCTTAAAGCTACCACAAATATGAAAAAGATTGGCGGTTTGTATAAAAGTTACCCCAAACTAAGTTTATTGATGATTATCGTGTTGTTTTCTTTAGTTGGAGTTCCACCATTATCTGGGTTTTGGCCAAAAATTTCTTTGTTTTTAAGTAGCTACAACACTGGAAATTATTGGTATTTGGGAGCATTAATTTTAGGAAGCCTTATCACCCTTTTGGTTGTAGCAAAAATTTGGGCTGAAGCCTTTTGGAAAAATCAACCCGAGTTTAAAGCCAGTAAACGATTTATCTTTTTTGATAAATTGTATCCTATACAGAAATGGCAATTTGTAATGCCTATTGTTATTTTAGCTATATTTTCTTTGTATATTGGCTTTGGTGCAGAACACATACAGGCTTTATCTGAAAGAATAGCAGAAGATTTATATAACTCACAAAATTATATCGATGCGGTTTTAAAACCTTAAGTTATGAGATCACAATTTTTATCCAACATATTATTGATGCTGATTTGGGTCTTTTTGACTGGAACTTATAACACCTATAATTTTTCGTTTGGATTTGTTATTGGGTTTTTGATAATTTGGTTAATCGGCTCAAGTGTAGGCGAAACTAAATATGTCAAAATATTGCCTCGCATTATAGCATTTTTCTTTTATTTTGTTTATGAATTGGTTTTGGCTAACCTTGAAGTGGCTTACGAAGTGATGACACCACATCTTTACGTAACCCCAGGAATTATCAAAATCCCCTTAGATGTTGAAACCAATCTTGAGATTTCATTACTGGCTAACCTTATCACACTGACACCAGGAACTTTGAGCTTAGATGTCTCTGATGACAGAAAAGTTTTATACGTACATTCTATGTATGTTAAGGATAAAGATGAATTTATACATCATATCAAAAATGGATTTGAAAGACGAATTTTATTAATAACGCGATGAGTTTAAACGATTTTTTATATTATATTATTTTACCAATACTATCAGTGTCCATAGTGCTGGTTTTTATTCGTTTCCTCAAAGGACCAAGTATTGTCGATAGGATTATAGCTTTAGACCTTACCGTAACAATTGGTATTGGAATCATTTCTGTTTACAGCATCATCAACAATCAACCTAATTTTTTAGACATTGCCTTAATTTTAGCTTTAATTTCCTTTTTGAGTACAGTGGCTTTTACATATTATTTAGAAAAAAGAGACAAAAATGAGTGAGTGGTTAATTATTATTTTTTCAAGTTTAGGAACACTTTTTGCCCTTCTTGCAGCAATAGGGCTCATCAGAATGCCTGATACGTTTTTAAGAATATCGGTAAACACCAAAGCGGCAACTCTTGGCGTGGGATTGCTCATTGGTGCAGCAGCTATTTTTTTTAATGATATAGCTATATCTACACGTGTTTTAGCTATTATAATTTTTATCTTTTTGACTGCACCCATTGGTGGTCATTTGCTTGGCAGAACTGGATATTTTACTGGAAACAAACTTTGCGATCAAACACATATTGACGATTTGAAAGATCAATACAATAAAAAAACCCACAAATTGAGTAGTGAAGATCAAAACAAAACAATATCAACTGAAGAATCAAACAATCAGAAAGATTAAATTTTAATTTATGCTACCCAAAAACCTATCTCAACTGCTTGAACAAAGAAAAATCAATGGTAATTTTAGATAGCTACAAGAACACAATTTTAAAATCGAATTTTATCAAATCATTATTTAGGCTATGCTCAAAACAACTGAAGACATCATCTTGTCTAAAACCCAAGCTAAATTTATTGGAAAAGTAAACGAAGAAAAAGAATTTACATCCAAAACTATTTGCAATTATGCCAAAAAGTTTAGGCAAAATTAATTAAATCTATAAAATGGCAAGAGACGAGAAACTGAAATCACAATGGGAAGAGTTGACAAAAAAATTATCAACCCAATTTGTAGAAGGTGACGAATTGGATTTGGATGCTATTATATATTTAATCGGTGTTCAAGAAAAAGGAGATGTACACACCAAATACAAAAAAGACGACAAAATCAATTTGATGCATATCGCCATTTGTAGGTTATTAGAACCTTATGGCTATTACGAGTTTGACTTTGTCGATGAAGACGGTTGGCCACATTATAAAGTTTTAGAACAACTGCCACCACTCAAAGCTGGCGAACAAAGCATTTTGATGAAAGAAGCTATTGTGCAATATTTTGTAGAAAAAAATTATATCGACTAAGCTTGAACAATTATAATTGTAAATTTGCAATCTTGAAAATTTGAATTATTATGATAGAGGAGTTAAAATCTCACTTGAAAACCGTAGAGAATTTTGTAGCAGACAACCTTGATGATGTAGAAGCTTTTAGAATTAAATATTTAGGCAAAAAAGGCATTTTAAATCAATATTTTGCTGAGTTTAAATCTGTTCCTGCAGAGGATAAAAAAATATTTGGTCAGACTATCAATCAGCTCAAGCAAACAGCAACGCAAAAAGTAGAACAACTCAAGGCTGAACTCTCAAAAGTAAATGACGAAAAAAGCCTTTATGGCGATTTAACTCGACCCGCTGAACCTAGTGAAATTGGGTCTCGTCACCCTATCTCTATTGTCAAAAATCAAATTATAGAAGTGTTTTCAAATATCGGTTTTAATGTGTCTGAAGGTCCAGAAATAGAAGATGATTGGCACAACTTTACAGCACTCAATTTGCCTGAACATCATCCGGCGAGAGATATGCAAGACACATTTTTTATACAACAAAACCCTGAGGATTTGTTGTTAAGAACACATACATCTAGCGTCCAAGTTCGTTATATGGAAAACACCAAACCGCCAATTCGCACTATTTCACCTGGACGTGTATTCAGAAATGAAGATATCTCGGCACGCTCTCATTGCATTTTTCATCAAGTAGAAGGTTTGTATATTGACAAAGGCGTGTCTTTTAAAGACCTTAAGCAAACTTTAATTTACTTCACTACACAACTATTTGGCAAATCAAAAATCAGGTTTCGTCCATCGTATTTTCCATTTACAGAACCCAGTGCGGAAGTCGATATTTATTGGGGTTTAGAAACCGAAACAGACTACAGAATCACAAAAGGCACAGGTTGGCTTGAGATTATGGGTTGCGGTATGGTTGACCCAAATGTGCTTAAAAATTGTAAAATAGATCCTAATGAATACACGGGTTTTGCATTCGGTATGGGCATTGAACGCATAGCAATGCTACTTTATCAAATTGGTGATATCCGTATGTTTTACGAAAATGATTTGCGATTTTTAAAACAATTTAAATCGACGTTTTAAATTTTATTTTTCTTCCTTTTAGATGTTTTGGGTTCAGGCGGATATTTTTCCAAAGCTTTTTGAACCATCATACCAAAAAAAGCTTGCCTTTCTCTGGGATTTTGATTGGGTTTAACCCGAGTTTCAACAACAGCTTGCCAAAACAATTCTTTATTTAGAGCATCTACAAACTCGATTGTCAAGGCTATCATATCTTTGGAGGTGTTGATAGGAATGCCTCCTGAAACACCACCGCCTACTCTACCGCCACCGCCACCTATGCCAACGCCAATACTACTTTGGCTGTTGATCGCGTAAATTTCTGCATAAAAATTCACATTAAAATCTGGAATGGTTTCTTTAGCATAACCTTTTTGAGGCAACAAAGAATCTATAGCTTCTATGACACGTTTTTCGTCTAATTCGCTCAAACCTGTGTTTTCAGATAAAAAATAATTATATGTTTTGTAGCTTTTTAAATCTGCATCTTTATCATAATCCATAAAAACTTTGGTCGATGAGCAAGACACCAACAAAGCTAAAAATCCTAAAACAAATATCTTTTTCATATTTTTATTTCAAATTTAAGTAATTATTTGGCAAATCGTAAATACTTGTGATTTGTGTTTTGAAATTTTACATAATTATAACGCTTGTAAAAACGGAATAATAAATAATATTACAGAATTTTTAATTTATTTATGGAATCAAGTAAAGCTTGACGAAACTTAATTGTATTGCTCAAAAACGATGAAAGCTTAACTGCATTTTTAACAAAAAAAAGCTACCAACGGAATACCTTTAGATATTGTTTATGAATAATTTGTCAATAGATTTCTATAATTTTATAAGAGCTAAGATTCTTTTTCTATTAAGGCATTTGCATTCTCAATAGCCTCAGAAATATGTTTTTTCAAGTTTTTTGCTTCTATATTATACTTTTCTAAAGCCTTTAACCTAAGCTGTAAACTATCAACATTTTTTGTTTGAATACCTTGATTAATTTCGGTTTTACTAAATTCATCACCAAAAGATTTCATCCATTTCATCATACTTTCATGGCTGTCTTGAAGCTTTTGCATTGCAGATTCGATTTGTGCTCTATTTGTGCTATCTATTTGGTTTTCAAGTTGATTGAGTAATTGATTAATGTCACTCATCTTTGGCATAACTTGGTCGTGTATGGCTATGGTTTGTTCCATTTTTTTGTTAAACTCTTGAGCTTCTTTAGGTTGATGCTCTTTACAGCTAAAAATAAAACAAATTATAAATACTGATAATAAGACTTGAGGTTTCATATTTTTATTTTTCACAAATTTAATTTAATTCTCTTATCAAAAAATGAGTTTTAATGATAAAATTTAAAAAATCACATAAACCCATTTTGATGATAGCTTGTCAGTTCAAAAATATATTTATTTTTTTATATAAATGATTTACCAATTCATAAAGAATATTTAAATTAGAACTCAAAACATTTAATTGAAAACTTCAGATTTCTTTATTTACGATGCTTCTGCAGGCTCAGGTAAAACTTACAGAATAACATGTGAATATTTATGCAAACTTTTTAAACAAGATGAAGTTTTTACCTTTCAAAACATCTTGGCTATTACCTTTACAAACAAAGCTGCTGCTGAGATGAAAGAACGAATTATCGGAGCTTTGATTTATTTTTCTAAACTTGACTCAAAAGAACCTCATCAAAGTTTACTGCACGATGTGATTTCTGAAACGCATTTATCTAAAAGTGACATTCAGAAAAAAAGTTTACGAATTTTAAAATATCTTATTCCCAATTATGCCAACTTTGAAGTTTCTACTATTGACAGTTTCAATCATAGAATCATCAGAACTTTTGCACAAGATTTGAATTTGAATCAAAATTTTGATGTTGACTTAGATGTCCAACCTTATATTGAACAAGCTGTTAAAAATTTGATTGAAGATGTGGGCAAAGATGAGCAACTTACTGAATGGTTGGTAGAATTTGTCCATTATAAAATTAATCAAAACAAAAGTGGAGACATCAGTTTTGACCTTAAAAAATATGCAGAATTAGTATTAAATGAAAACAATTACACCGCACTAAATCAACTCCAAAAATATGACCTAAAAGATTTAAAAGCCCAAAAAAATAAACTCGTCAGTCAGCTTCAAGATAGCGAGCAACACTTAAAAGATATAGCTAAATGTTTTTTTCAACTCATAGAAAATCATAATGTTAATGCAAGTGATTTTAAAGGAAATTATATTTCAAATTATTTTAAAAAACTATCAAATGGTGAAGTTATTTCTCAGTTTAAATCAAAATGGCATAATATTAAAGAAACCGAACTTTACAATAAAAATACTTCAGCTTCAACAAAGGAGAAAATAGATAGTTTTAGACCAGAAATCGAAGACTTATTTTTACGTTCAAAAGACTTATGCATAAAACACACTTTAACTGAAAGAATTTTAAAATCATTTGTGCCTTTGTCAATGATAAGTCAGGTCAATCTTCATATCGAACAAATCAAAGCAGAAAATGGTATTTTATTTGTCAATGATTTTAACCGCATCATTAGCAAACATATAAAAAAACAACCTGCACCATTTATTTATGAAAGGTTAGGTGAAAAATTTAAAGATTTTTTTATTGACGAATTTCAAGACACTTCTACTCTGCAATGGCAAAACCTAATTCCACTTATAGATAATGCTTTGGCTTCATCACACAACAAAGACCAATTCGGAAGTCTATATTTGGTGGGCGATGTTAAACAATCTATTTATGAATGGCGTGGCGGAGATCCAAAACAGTTTTTGAATTTATCCTTATCACAATCCAATCCTTTTCATATTAAACCCCAAAAAAAAGTTTTAAAAGACAATTGGAGAAGTGCGAAAACAATTGTAGAATTTAACAACGATTTTTTTTATCATGCCGCTGATTTTCTCACAGATTCAAACCATAAACACTTGTATAAAAATGCAAAACAAACCGCCCAAAAAAACATTGATGGCTATGTTGATATTCATTTCTTACCCAAACAAGACAACAAGGATTTAGAAAATGAAAACCGTATCAATATCCTCCAGCAAATCATCACTTCTGTAAAAAACCAAGGTTATAACTTAAGTGACATCTGTATTTTGGTAAGAAAAAAGAAATTTGGCACTCAAATAGCCGAAGCGTTTAATGCTTTAGAAAACCCGATCAATGTTATCTCACAAGAATCTCTTCTTATAGCATCAGACGCTAAAGTTCAACTACTCACACAGTTTTTAAATTTTTTAGAAAACCCCGATCAAAACACAAGTATTGATTTTGCAATGTGTTGGATAAAACACATCAATGTAAATCCTGAGTTGCATCATCACATTTTATCAAACACTAAAAATCTTAAAAAAACAGATATATTAAAATATTTAAAAACTTTTGAACTAGATTTTAACCAAAACATCTATGATAGTTTATCATTATACGACAAAGCCGAATATGTATTGAGGACGCTTTATTTAGAAAAACACACCAACGCCTATCTCCAGTTTTTTTTGGATGAAATTTTTGACTTTTCAAAAAAACAATCAAAAAATATGGGAGATTTTCTAAACTATTGGGACGACCAAAAAACCCGTAAAAGCATCTCTACTTCAGAAACCTCTGATGCGGTAAAAATTATGACCATCCATAAAAGCAAAGGATTACAATTCCCCATAGTAATATACGCTCATGCCAATTTCACCTTAGCCGATTTGACCAAAACCGAAGATTGGATTCATCTCGATGAAGAAGCCTATGGCGTGCCGTATGTATATGAAAATATTTCTGAAAGCATCAAAGATTTAAGTCCATCTTATAACCTTGCCTATCAAGAAAATATCCGAAAAGAAGAACTTAGCAACATAAACACGGCTTATGTATGTATGACAAGAGCAATAGAACAACTTTACATTTTGTGCGAACCAATTAAAGGCAAAAACACATCTTTTAAAGACATCCTTTGTAGCTTTTTAAAACAGCAACAATTATTTAAAGAAGATCAAAACCAATATACTTTTGGAAAAATTATTTCTAAAACAGAAGCCCTTGAAGAAAAACCAAACAATTTAAAAATACATAAATTCCACTCCTACAAAGCACAAGATTTTTACCAAGAATTGTTAGCTGAAAATATTTTAGACAACAACAAGTCTAAAGCAATTGCCTTTGGTCAAGATATTCATGATGTATTACAAAATATAAATTATGCGTCTGATATAAACAATTTGAAAATTGAAAATAAAACCATAAACTTAATCAAACAATTAACCGAACATAATCAGCTTAAAAAATATTACAAAAAACCCTGGTCAATTTATAACGAATCTGAAATAGCATTCAACGGATTGCTTTTCAGACCCGATAGAATATGCATAAATCAAAATAAGGCTGTGATTATAGACTACAAAACAGGTAAAGAAGAAACATCGCATCTACAACAATTAACAAATTATAAAAACGCAGTAGAAGCCTTAGGTTTCAATGTAGAAGAAGCTATTTTGGTGTATCTTAGCAAAGATTTTTATATCAAAACACTCTAAAATAAATATTTATGTTTTCAAATCAACTCAAAACCCAGCTACAAAACGAAATTTCAAGTATAAAAGAAGAAGGTCTTTTTAAAACCGAGCGTATCATAACCTCACCACAAGGTGCAGAGATAACTTTAGATACAGGAAAAAAAGTTCTAAACTTTTGTGCCAACAACTATTTAGGTTTGTCCTCACATCCAGAAGTTATTCAAGCGGCTAAAGAAACTTTAGACACTCATGGGTTTGGTATGTCAAGCGTTAGATTTATTTGCGGAACACAAGATATACACAAAAAGCTTGAACATACCATCGCCGATTTTTATAATACAGAAGATACTATACTTTACGCCGCATGTTTTGATGCTAATGGTGGTGTTTTTGAACCCTTATTAACCAAAGAAGACGCAATCATTTCAGACTCGCTTAATCATGCCTCAATAATTGACGGTGTTAGGTTATGCAAAGCAGCACGCTATCGTTATGCTAATGGTGATATGAAAGATTTAGAAAAGCAATTACAAGAAGCTGATAAAAACGGAGCCAGACACAAACTCATTGTTACCGACGGTGTTTTTTCTATGGATGGCATTGTGGCTCCATTAGATAAAATATGCGACTTAGCCGATAAATACGAAGCTTTAGTTATGATTGACGAATGCCATGCTACTGGCTTTATAGGTCAAAATGGTATTGGGACTCCTGAACTAAAAGATGTTTTAGGTCGAGTAGATATCATCACAGGAACATTAGGAAAAGCTCTTGGTGGTGCAATGGGTGGCTACACCACAGGTCAAAAAGATTTAATAGAACTATTAAGACAACGATCAAGACCTTATTTGTTCTCAAATTCATTAGCACCTTCTATTGTAGGTGCTTCTATCAAAGTATTTGAATTGCTCAAACGCGATAATAGTTTAAGAGACAAACTCGAAGAAAACACGAACTATTTTAAAGAAAAAATTAAAAAAGCAGGTTTTGATATAATAAATGGAGATTCAGCAATTGTTCCTGTAATGTTGTATGATGCCAAATTAGCACAACAAATGGCATCAGACTTACTTGATGAAGGCATATATGTAATTGGTTTCTTTTACCCTGAAGTCCCTAAAGGTAAAGCAAGAATAAGAGTGCAACTTTCAGCTGCACATGACAAAAAACATATCGACTCTGCGATTGATGCCTTTAAAAAGGTTGGACACAAACTAAAGCTAATATAATTTTTTAAAGAAAAAAAATATTATTATGTTTGTTAATAAGTTATAATAAATTAAATTTGCCCTTTTGAATAGTAACTAAACTCAAATAAAATGAAACATTTAAGCAAATTAGCATTCCTTCTAATATTATTTTTTGGAATGACCTCAGTACAAGCACAAGATGAAAATAATCCATGGGCTGTATTTATCGGTATTAACGCAGTAGATTTTTTCCCAACCGGTTCAGATGTAGTAACTCCAGATGGAATTGTATCCTCACCAGATTTTGGTGACGATTTATTCTTTAAAGAAGAAAATTGGAATTATGTTACTGCAGTATCAAGTATAGGTGTTACTCGATACATAGGAGAAGGTTTTAGTTTTGAAGCCTCTGCCTCTTATAATAGAATTGATAGACTAGGAGAAGTCGATACCGATGATTTAAGTTGGGTTAATCTTGACGGTACCATACAATATAATTTCAAAAACCTCATTAACGGTGCTAATTGGTTTGATCCATTTCTCGGTGTTGGTGGTGGTTATTACTGGTTAGACGAACAAGGTGCTGGCACATTTAATGCTAACTTGGGTATCAATTTTTGGCTTACTGATCAATTTGCTATCACCATTGATACTAACTACAAAACTGCATTTGAAGATAGTGATTTAGATTATTTCCAACATAGAGCAGGTGTTAAGTTCGCTTTTGGAGGTAAAGATACTGATGGCGATGGCGTTTATGATAAAAATGATGAATGTATAGACACTCCAGGCTTAGAAGAATTCAATGGTTGCCCTGACTCGGATAGTGATGGCATCCCTGATAAAGACGATTCATGTCCTGATACTCCTGGTCTTCCAGAATTTAATGGTTGTGCAGATACCGACGGTGATGGCATTGACGACACTAAAGATGAATGCCCTAACGAAGCTGGTTCAGAAGCCATGAACGGTTGCCCAGATTCTGACAACGACGGTATAGCCAACAAAGATGATGATTGTCCTAATGAAGCTGGACCATCTGCAAACGGTGGATGTCCTTGGCCAGATAGTGATGGCGATGGTGTTCTTGACAAAGATGACCAATGTCCTAATGTTGCTGGAATCGCAGCTAATTATGGTTGCCCTGAAGTAACAGAAGAAGTACAAAATGAACTTAATAATTATGCTAAAACTATCAACTTTGATACTGGAAAATCATCTATCTCTAAAGATTCTGAAGAAGCTCTAACAGCAATTTTAGCTATCTTAGAAGAATATCCTAACGCTAAATTTACAGTTGAAGGACACACTGACAGTGTTGGTTCTGCTAAAAATAATAAAAAACTTTCTGAAGCACGTGCACTTTCAGTTAAAGAATACTTAGTGAATAATGGTGTTGAAGAATTTAGACTATCATCTAAAGGTTACGGTGAAGAAAAACCTATTGCCTCTAATAATACCAGAAGTGGTAGAGCTAAAAACAGAAGAGTTGAAATCAACTTAGTAAAATAATTATTATTTAATATTTTTTTGAAAACCGTCTCGATTAACGAGACGGTTTTTTTATTTTTAAAAATGAAAAATACTTTCCTAAACGATTTTGTAAAATTCTATTTTAAAAACACCAAAGAACGCCTTAATGATGAACTCATCATTATGCCTAGTAAACGATCAGTCGTTGCTCTTAAACAGGCATTTATCAGTAATAAAAAGGCTGTTAGTATTCCAAAAATTATTGATATTGTAAGCTTTATCGAACAAACTTCAGATCTAAAAATTTTAAATCATCAAGAATCCATTTTAGAGTTTTATGACATCTATGCCAATCTTAAAAACAAATCCTTAAAAACTGATACTTTTGAAAATTTTTATGCTTGGGCTTCTGTGATAATAAGCGATTTTAATGAATTAGACCGAAATTTAGTCGATACCACCAAATTTTTTGAACACCATAAAGCCTTAAAAACCTTAAACTATTTTGGAGTTGAAAAAACTAAATTAATACAATCTTATATTGCTTTTTGGGAAAGTTTGCCACATTATTATAATTCATTTAAATCTCATCTCCTTAAATCTAACCAAGCATATCAAGGTCTAGCTTATCGCAAATGTTTTGAAAATATTTCAGCATTTATATCCAAAAATAATCAACCCATCACATTTTTAGGATTCAATGCTTTAAATAAAGCCGAAGAGCAAATTTTTGAATATTGTCTTAAAAACACGCCCACCAAAATAATTTGGGATATTGATCAATCTTTTCTTGATGAAAAACAACATCCGTCTAATACATTTATTAGTAATTATCAAAAAAAATGGGTGAAGTATAAAAATAAACTTATAGTTTTTAAATCAAATCACTTCTCACAACCAAAAGACATTAATGTGCTGTCTTCACCCAAACATATCGGTCAAGCTAAAATTGTTTCTGCTATTCTCAACAACTTAGATGAAAATGAAATAGAAAACACCGCCATAGTTTTGAATGATGAAGATTTGTTAAATCCCATTTTGAACAGCATCCCAAAATCAATTAAAAATGTGAATATCACAATGGGATTTCCTTTGTCTAAATCTGCCTTATCAAGTTTTTTTAACACCATGGTGAGTCATCAAAATCATTCTGCAAAAAATATTAACTATCAGCATTTAAAAAACATACTCAACCATCCTATTTTTAATCAAACCCCTTATGATGATAGGTTTAAGATATTAAGTCAATTTGAAAAACAAAATCTAATCAACATCGATGTTGATGAGCTATTAAGTTTGAATATTCAAAACAACGAAATAAAACTTCTTTTAAAAAATTTAAAAAAATACAACAACCCTCAACTTTTTACAAAAAACATACTAAAATTTATAGATGAAATATTTTCTCGTCAAGAACATGCAGCAAAAACAGAGTTTGTGGCCTATCAAAATTTGTTTTTGAAATTACAATCTATACTTGAAAGCTTTACTGACTTAAATTTTGCATCCTTTACTCTGCTTTTTCAAAATTTAGAACAATCTGAAAAACTAAACTTTAAAGGCTCAAAATCTAAAGGCTTGCAAATTATGGGAATGTTAGAATCAAGATTGTTAGACTTTGATAACGTCATCCTAACTTCTGTGAATGAAGGTATTTTACCAGCTGGTAAAACCGACAACAGCTATATTACATACAATCTAAAAAAACAATACAACTTACCAACTCATACTGAAAAAGACGCTATTTATGCTTATCATTTTTTTCGATTAATGCAACGATCAAAAAAATGTTATTTGATATACGACAATGACCAATCGGGTTTTAATAAAGGCGAAAAAAGCCGATTTATAAACTATTTACAGATTTTTAAATCACCAAATCATAGATTTACTGAAAATCAGTATTCACTTTCTACAAAACTACAACAAAAAGAACCCCTTGAAATTTATAAAACACCAGAAATAATATTGAAACTCAATGAAATCTGTGAAAATGGTCTTTCTCCAACAGCTTTGACGACTTACGTTTTAAATCCGATATTGTTTTACAAACAATACGTTCTATGCGTTAAGGAAATTGACCAAATCGATGAAGTGATAAATCCTAAAGATTTCGGAACTGTTATACATCGATGCATAGAAACATTTTATAAAACACCAAACTCAACACTTTCTGAAGATCTTTTGAATGAGATATCAAAAAAAATTCCTGAAATATTAACTTTAAACTTCACAAAAATCTATGCTAAAAATGCCCATCATTCTGGACAAAATCTTATACAATTTGAAACTGCTAAAGCTTATTTAAATAGATTTATCAGCAAAGAAAAACAAGACATAAAAAAAAATACAATTAAAATCATAGAAATTGAAAAATCTATTGAAACACTATTTTATACTGATCATCACCGTGTTAAGCTCAAAGGACAAATAGATCGTATTGATATATGTGATGACACCTTGCGTATTATAGATTTAAAAACTGGTAATGTAAAACCTAGCGATTTAAAATTTAATGATTTTAACCAACTCATTTCAGACTATGATTATGCTAAAGCATTTCAAATTTTGTTTTATACTTTAGTTTATTCTAAAAACTTTGATGTTGAAATTATGAAAGCTGGAATAATCAGTTTTAAAAATTTAAACCAATGGTTTATGCCTCTAACCTATGATGGCAAAAATTCAATTGACCAAACAATATTAGATGAATTTGAAAACTATTTAGCTCAACTTATCGATGAAATATTAAATCCTAATATTCCTTTTAAAGAAAAAGATGTTAATTTTGAGTCATGATTTGGACACCCAAAACAACACCTAATACTACAGAAGTTAATGCCCTTGTTGAAGGCTTAAAGGTTTCAAGGTCTATTGCAACTTTATTAGCCCAAAGAGGTATCACAAATTTTGAGGAAGCTAAAGCTTTTTTTAGACCAGATTTATCTCAATTGCACAATCCTTTTTTAATGAAAGGCATGGAAAATGCCGTTAATAGAATAAATCAAGCTTTTCAAAACAAAGAAAACATCCTTGTTTATGGCGATTATGACGTTGATGGCACCACTAGTGTAGCTTTGGTTTATAGTTATTTAAAACCTATTCATAACCAAACTAATGCTTACATTCCAGATCGCTACAAAGAAGGCTACGGTCTTTCTATAGCTGGTATTGATTATGCAAAATCAAAAAACATTAGCTTGATCATTTGCTTAGATTGTGGCATAAAAGCCATAGAAAAAGTGGATTATGCCAATTCTCTCGGTATTGATATCATTATTTGTGATCACCATAGACCAGGTCAAAACATTCCTAAAGCTATAGCTGTTTTAGACCCCAAACAAAACGATTGCCATTATCCATTTGATGAACTTTGTGGCTGTGGCATTGGATTCAAATTAATTCAAGCTTTACATCAAAACGCAAACAAAAATTTTAAAGATTTAATACCATATTTGGATTTAGTAGCAACAGCTATTGGGTCAGATATTGTTCCTATCACTGGCGAAAACAGAATCTTGGCTTATCACGGTCTTCAAGTTTTAAATAAAAACCCAAGACCTGGCTTTAAAGCAATTATGAACATTGCCAAAAAAGATGAGTTGACTATTACAGATGTCGTTTTTATCATAGGTCCGCGTATCAATGCTGCAGGCAGAATGGAACACGGTTTACACGCTGTAAATTTGTTGACAGAAACCGATTTGGTAGAAGCTCAAGAAAAGGCGAAAACCATTAATGATTATAACTTAGAACGACGCTATACTGACAAAACTATCACTGAAGAAGCCTTAGAACAAATTAAATACTTAAAAGAAGAAGACCGAAAAACTACAGTGGTTTATCACGAGTCTTGGCATAAAGGTGTGATAGGCATTGTAGCCTCTCGACTTACCGAAACCTATTACAGACCAACTTTAGTCTTTACAAAAAGTGGCGACTATTTATCAGCTTCTGCAAGATCTGTTTATGGTTTTGATATTTACAACGCACTCGAAGCCAGCTCAGAATTTATAGAACAATTTGGAGGACATAAATACGCCGCAGGTCTAACCATAAAAGAAGAAAACTACAAAATCTTTAAGCAAAAATTTAACGACGTGGTTTCAGAGCAAATTGAAGATCATCAACTTATCAAGCAGCTGGTCTATGATATTGAACTTGATTTAAAAGATATTACCCCAAAATTTTTTAGAATTATCAAACAATTTGCACCATTTGGTCCAGGAAATATGAAACCTGTTTTTAGATTTAATGGTTTACAAGATACTGGTTTTGCAAAAGCTGTTGGAAAAGAAAAGGAACATCTAAAATGTAAATTGTTTAAAAACAAAAACCCTTTTAAAATTGATGGTATAGGTTTTAATTTAGGACAAAAATTAAAATATTTAAATCAAAAATCAAAAGTTGATGTACTCGCAACAATAGATGAAAATGAGTGGAATAATCAAATAAGTTTACAGCTCAAAATCAAAGATTTAAAACCACATACCCAAAATGCTTAATCAAAAATCAGTAATTTCGTTTTAGAAAAAGTTTGATTTATGCTTGAAGATATTTTTTCAGCCATTCCCTTAGGATTATTTTTAGCATTTATGCTTGGTCCTGTTTTTTTTGTGTTATTAGAAACCGCTGCAATAAAAGGTTTTAGGGCAGCTTTATCTTTTGATATTGGCGTATTGATAGCCGATGCTTTCTTTCTAATCATAGCTTATTTTGGCACCAATCCTTTACTAAACAGACTAAAAGACGACCCAGCACTTTACATTTTTGGCGGAACGGTTTTGCTGACCTATGGCATCATCACATTTATAAAAATTAGACGCACAACAATAACACCTGCAACTTTTGAATTCCAAAAGCTCAAAAACAGCGACTATATTCACATTGCAGTCAAAGGATTTTTGCTCAATTTTATCAATATTGGGGTTTTAGGGTTTTGGCTTGGCTTAATCATTATTTTTGGACCAAGTCTTGATATGCAGCCCTTTAGATTGATCACGTTTTTTTCTACAATTTTGATAACTTACTTAGTCGTTGATATTTTTAAAATTTTACTGGCCAAAACTTTAAAACACAAACTCACACCAACTCGAATTGCAGTTTCTAAAAAAATTATAAGTATCCTTATTATTACTTTTGGGGTTATTCTTGTTTTAAGAGGCATCGTCCCAAAGCAAGTTTCAATAATAGAGCAAGAAGTAGAAGACAGAATTCATATAGAAACAGATTCTTTATAAAAGCAAATTTAGATAAAAGTAACTTAATCTATTGTTTCTATCAGTTTATGGTAGATACTTTCGTATTAGTTGTAGTATTTTTGTTATTTTAGTTTTAATTTAAAACCTTATCAAACTTTTAAAATTTATTTGTAGTTAATAGTTTTTTTTATGACAATTCATCAACGCCTAAATTTTTTCATAAAAACCCGACAACACACCGAAAAAATCTGTAAACCTTTAAAAACAGAAGATTACGTTGTGCAACCCGTCGTTGATGTCTCGCCACCAAAATGGCATCTCGGCCATACCACTTGGTTTTTTGAAGAGTTTGTTTTAAAAACTCATCTTAATAATTATCAAATATTTCACCAAAGTTTTGCCTTTGTTTTTAATTCTTACTACGAAAGTGTAGGCGATAAAGTGATGAGAACCAACCGTGGTAATCTTTCCAGACCAAGTGTTGATAAAATCTATGACTACCGTAAATATGTCAACAAACATATGCAGCAATTGCTCGATTCACCTATTGATGATGAGTTGTGGAAAGTTATAGAAATTGGCATTCATCACGAAAAACAACATCAAGAACTCTTACTGACCGATATTAAATATATCCTTGGTCATAACCCGTTGTTTCCTATTTATGACGAAACATTTAAAGAATTAAAAATTGAAACACAAAACCAAAACTGGATTGACATCAAAGAAGGTTTGTATGAAATTGGTCATAATAGCGACAGTTTTTGTTATGATAATGAGTTGGGGCGACACCAAGTTTATCTCGAAAATTTTAAAATCAGTAATCGTTTGGTGACCAATGCAGAATATTTAGAATTTATTGAAGATGGTGGCTACGATCAAGTTTTGCTTTGGCATGCCGAAGCTTGGGACTGGCTTCAACAAAACGATATTGCATCTCCAAAATATTGGCATTTCATCGATGGACAATGGATGAGATACAGTTTATCTGGATTACAAAAACTTAATTTGAAAGAACCATTAAGCCATATTTCTTACTACGAAGCATTCGCCTTTGCACAATGGAAAGCTATGCGTTTACCAACTGAGTTTGAATGGGAAGTTGCCCAAGCTCACTTTGATTGGGGACAAGCTTGGGAATGGACAGAAAGTGCTTATCTGCCTTATCCTAAATACCAAAAAGCAGAAGGTGCTTTGGGCGAATATAATGGCAAATTTATGGTCAACCAAAAAGTGCTGAGAGGAAAATCTATTGCAACACCACCACAACATAGCAGGTCAAGCTATCGCAATTTTTTTCACCCGCAACTCAGATGGCAGTTTAATGCTGTGAGGTTAGTAAAATCATAACGACACAAGGTAAAAATTTATATGAAAAAGATACAAACGCAATTTGAAAAAGACGTCATCAAAGGTTTAACAGATTACCCGAAACATTTACCGTCAAAATATATTTATGACCAACGTGGCGATAAGCTATTTCAAGAGATCATGGCGATGCCAGAATATTATCTCACCAACTGCGAGTTTGATATACTGAGTTTACATAAAACTGAAATTTGCGAAGCTTTTTCTCACGACAAAGGCTTCGACCTCATCGAACTCGGAGCTGGAGATGGCAAAAAAACCAAAATTCTTTTAAAAGAATTGGTAGCCAAAAATTATGATTTTGATTATCTCCCTATCGATATCAGTCAAAATGTTTTGGACGAATTGACCGAAGCCTTAAAACACGAAATACCTGAAGCTAAGGTTCAAGCCAAACAAGGAACTTATTTTGATGTGCTTTCTGAATTAGACCAATACCGCAGCCGTAAAAAAGTGATTTTATTTCTCGGCTCTAATATTGGCAATTTGTTGCATAAAGATGCTATTGAATTTTTAAAAAAAATACAAGAGAATATGCACGATGATGATGTTTTATTTATGGGATTTGATCAAAAAAAACACCCGCAAACTATTCTGAATGCCTATAATGACGATACAAAAATCACCGAACAATTCAATAAAAACATTCTAAGACGTATCAATCGTGAGTTTGATGCCAACTTTGATTTAGATCAATTTATGCACTGGGAAACTTATAACCCAGAAACAGGAACGGCTTTAAGCTATTTGGTCAGCTTAAAAGAACAATTTGTCAATATCAACAATCTCGACTTAAATATTAAGTTTGACGCTTGGGAAAGTATTCACGTTGAAATTTCACAAAAATACGACGATGCCGTTGTAGAATGGCTATCCGCACAATCTGGCTTAAAACCCATAAAAACTTTTTTAGACCAAAAAGGTTATTACAAAAACTATATTTTTAAGGCAGCGAAATAGGGGGATAATTTATTTTTAAAAAACCCCAAAAAATATATTTAAAAGATTAAATTTGTAACCATTGCATAAGCTTTAATAAGATGGTTATAAAAGATTATTATTCACTTAATGAAACTGCTAAAATTGTTGGTAAAAGTAAAACCACATTAAGACGTTGGGATAAAGAAGGTATTCTTAACGCAGTTAGAGAGCCAGTTTCCAATTATAGAATGTATAAAAAAACAGATGTCCAAAACCTTCTCGGACAACTGTTTGATGAAATTGAAAACGAAACTGTTTCAAACTACACTGAAGCTGATAATCAATACAAAGTTTTAGAATTATTTGCTGGCGCTGGTGGTTTGGCTTTAGGACTTGAAAGAGCGGGTTTAAAGTGTGCAGCTTTAAATGAAATCGACAAATGGGCTTGTCAAACCCTTAGGCAAAACAGACCAAGTTGGGAAGTCTATGAAGGTGATATTAAAAACTACGGTTTTGATGATTTAAAAAACAAAATAGACGTGGTTACAGGTGGTTTTCCTTGTCAAGCTTTTAGCTATGCAGGGAAAAAATTAGGACTTAAAGATGCAAGAGGAACTTTGTTTTATGAATTTGCAAGAATTGTCAATAATCTTAAACCAGCCATTTGTATAGGCGAAAATGTTCGGGGACTTTTAAGTCACGACAAAGGCAATACACTTCAGGGTATGATATCTATTTTAGACGAAATCGGATATAATGTTGTTCCTGTTCAAGTTTTAAAAGCTGTTCAATATCGAGTGCCTCAAAAACGAGAAAGGTTAATTATGGTTGGTATAAGAAAAGATATTGATGTTGAATACAGATATCCTAAACCACATCATAAAACGTATACACTAAAAGATGCCTTAAAAAAAAGCGACTTATTTAGCTGTGACGTTCCAAAATCTGACGGAGCAAAATATCCCGAGCACAAGAAAAAAGTATTAGACTTAATTCCACCAAAAGGTTACTGGAGAGATTTGCCCTTAGATTTGCAAAAGTCGTATATGGGTAAAAGTTTTTATCTTGGTGGTGGCAAAACAGGAATGGCAAGGAGAATAGGTTGGGATGAACCGTCATTAACCTTGACTTGTTGTCCTGCCCAGAAACAAACAGAAAGATGTCATCCAGATGAAACCAGACCTTTTACGGTTAGAGAATACGCTCGAATTCAAACTTTTCCAGATCAATGGGAATTTGCAGGCTCTACTGCTCAACAATATAAACAAATCGGAAATGCCGTTCCAGTCAATCTTGCGGAAGAATTAGGATATACTATTATTAAGTTTTTGAATACATACTATAAATCATTAAAACCTGAATAGTATCCATAATTTTCTGATGTTATTTGGTTTAATATTGAACGTTTAGATATTTTAATGTCATTTTCAATTTCTTCTAATGCAGAGTTTTCTGATTGCGTTTCTTTTGATTTTAAATGATTTAAATAGTCATCAATAGCTATAGGTAAAATTTTATATAAGTCAAAAAATGCCGTTTTGTTACCAGTTAATAATTCATAAAATTGATCTCCAGAAATTTTATAAACTCTACTATGGCTATATTCTTTTCCGTTAATGTCACCTTTCCAATGCTCATTAAAACTACTTTTAGCTAAAATTTGAACCCAATAACATTTTGCCTTTTTATAGTCATCTGCATATCTGGATAATTTTTGAAATAAAGCTTCAGACGAACTACTATTCATTGTGTTGTGTTTATTTTTGATGTCAGCAAAAAGTGTATTATCTTTTGCTTTTATATCAAATCCACTTAGTTTGCCAAGCTCATATCCCTTTATACCACTAAGAATATTTTCGTGAAAAGTACCAATCGAATTATTAATAGATTTATCAATTTGTCTTAAAATTTCATTTTCAATAAGGGTTTTCTCATTAAGTTTATTGAACTTACTATCAAAAGTTAATTTGATGGTATCAATTTTATTGTTGTAGAATTTCTTTTTTGTAACTTTTTTCTTTGCTTTTAAATATGAATGATGCAACTCTTTGATACAATAAAACAAGTGTTCATCTGAAATAAAATCAACATAGTTTTCCATAAGTAAATTTTTAAGTATTTAAATTTAATCAAACTTTTCTATAATTTCCCAAACCCAAACCCATTTTCTAAAAGGGTTTCAATAGCTTTTGACAACACCTTTTGCAAAGTGTCAAAAGCTTTGATGTTGTCGTGGCAAACTATAATACTACCAGAAGTGGTGTTGTTGATGATGTTATCATATACTTTTTGGTGGGGCAATTTAGAACTGTAATCTTTACTCAAAACAGACCACATTATCACATCATAGTCCAAGTTGAGAACAGCTTTTGATTGTGCCGATGTCATTTTACCATAAGGCGGTCGAAATAAAGACGTGTTGACCCCAAATTCATTGATGATCTTTTGAGTATTTTGGATGTTATCAAGATATTTTTCTGTCGTGGTTTTCCAACCTTTTAGATGGTTGTAAGTATGATTTCCAATACTATGATTTTGTTTTAAAATTTCTTTGAAAATCTCAGGGTGTTTATCAATATTTTCTCCTACACAAAAAAACGTGGCTGGAATTTGATATTGTTTTAAAACATCCAAAACCCAAGGTGTAACTTCGGGAATTGGTCCATCATCAAAAGTTAAATAAATACGTTTTTCAGTATTGGGTTTTTCCCAAATATAATTATTAAAATAGCGACTTACTAAAGCCGGTGTTTTAGCAGGTATCATTCCGGTTGTTCAGGTATTGTATCTGTTTGAGAAGAATCTCCCGAGTTTAAAAGTTTATTCATCAAATCTTCTTTAGACGGCGTTTCTTCAAGTTGATTGCCATAATCAAAAAGTTCTAAATAAGAATTAAAGGTTTCAGCTTCTTTTTGCATCATTTCATCGTCTTGAACGTAAATCAACATATCCACTAACGAACGGTAACGCTGTATTTCGGTTGAAATCTCTTCAGCTAATTGACTTTGTCTATCATAGTTTAGGCTACTAAAATACCTGAGTTTTTCTTGATATTTTTTGGCGACATCTTGCCATATAGCTCTGGCTTTTTCAGTCTTATCTATTTTGTAATAAACTTCAATAATCGGATTGAGTAATGTGTAATATCCAAAGTATTTTACAGGCATTTTTTCCATAGCCAAATCCAGAACATTTTCAGCTTTTTCATATTTCTTCTCTTTAGCTAATGAATCTGCCAATCTTGCCATATTACTTCGGTAAGTAATCGAGTTTCTTCGGGTTTCGGTATCGTAATAAATATTGTCTTTGCCACTATTTTTCCAATCCCAATTCATTACGATGTCATACATTTTTTCAGTATCAATTCTACCCATATCCACATCGGTTTTAGGGTTGAAATCGGTTTTTATCGGGACAAGTTTATAGCAAACGCCATCGAGTTGCAAGTAATCTTTCATCCAAAGAAAATCCGCACTGTCATAACTTCCACCAGTGAAATAAATAGGGCGTTTCCATTCTGTATTTGCCAAAACATCAAGCATCAATAATCGATGTTTATAAACCAACGAACCTGGAATTTTTATCACAATTTCATCGACAATCTTATCAAGATCTTTAGCTTTGACAATTCCAGAATTTATTGCATTTTTTTTGTTGACAGGAATTCTGATGTGTTTAGTAGGAAAGGTATTCACCCATTGACCGCTTTGTAATTCAGCTTTGGTGCGTTTATCATCTAATTTTATAAATTTTATCCAAGTATCAATATCTAAAGTATCGGGATAATTTTTATTTTCATTAAACCAAACAGCTTCATTGGTGCCATAGCTGTAGTCTTCGTGTTCCAAATAGGTTTTTAGTGGATCGCTTTTGTAAGCTTTTCGTCGCATTTGGTCAATATACCAATCGGTGGCAAAAAGTTGCGTATTCACCACGCGAACATCGGTGCGGTAACCCAAAATCTCTTGAGCAAACCACAGTGCAAAAGTATCATTATCTCCAATGGTAAATAAAATGGCGTTTTCGTCAACCGAATCCAGATATTTTTTAGCCATCGTCAAAGCTGAATAGCGGTTAGAACGGTCGTGGTCATCCCAATTTTCACTCGCCATCAGCACAGGTGCAGCCAAAAGACAAACCACACTGACTAAAGGCACAAGAATTTTAGATGACAAATATTGCCTAAAACTATCGTAAATGCTAAATACGCCAAAGCCAATCCACATACAATACACATAAAACGAGCCCACCAAAGCATAATCGCGCTCACGTGGTTCAAACGGACGTTCATTGAGATAAATTTTTAAAGCAATACTTGTAAACAAAAAGAAAACCAGTAATATCCAAAACGACTTTTTATCTTTTTGATAATGGAACAATAAACCAATAATTCCTAAAATCAATGGTAAAAAGAAATACGTATTTCTCGCTTTATTGGTTTTCATATCAGTGGTCAATTCATCTTGATTGCCCAATCGCCATTCGTCAATAAAATTGATACCACTGATCCAATTGCCATTCAAATCTGTGCCTTGACCTTGAATATCGTTTTGTCGGCCAGCAAAATTCCACATAAAATACCGCCAATACATATACATAAATTGGTGCTCAATCATATATGAAAAGTTAGCAAACGCCGATGGTTTTTCAACATCGAGATACGGAGCAAAATCTTTTAAAAAAGAAATATAACCTTCAGCGCCAATTTTACCATCATCATAATCCTTTCTGAATTGATTTACAATTTGCGTCAATTCTTCACTGCCTTGATAATCGGGTTTTATGGTAAACTCAATAGGACCCGTATAAGCTAAGTAATTTTTAGCATGTTCAAAACTCCACATTCTTGGCAAAAAAGTTTTATGCTTGCTGTTCGGGTTTTGTTTTGCGTTTTTATAATCATTTACAATCACATATTTGCCAAGTTCCTCATCTCGCTCATACTTAGGTTCTTCATCAGAATAAGGGTTGTCTGGGTCAAGTCCAGCAAACATATCTGTAAATTGTGGTCCGTAAAACAATTTCACCTCAGGATATTGATCCCGATTATAGTAAGCCAAAAGTGCTTGTGCACTACTCGGATTGTTTTCGTTGATGGTCGTACCCGCATTGGCACGTATAGGCAACATAATCCAACTTGAGAAACCTATGAAAATAAACAGAATACTCAACACCACTGAATTAATCACTGGATAACCTTTTTGTCGCGTAAATTTTAAAGCAAAAATGAAAAAAGCAATGACCACCAAACCAGCTATGACAGTCCCAGAGTGAAAAGGCAAGCCAACAGTATTCACAAAAAACAACTCAGATTTAGCAAAAAATGTCAAACTATAAGGCAGTAGAAACTTAAATATAAACATCAAAGCCCCTAAGATAATCAGACTTGACACCACAAAGTTTTTAATCGTAATAGTTTTTGTGTTTTTAAAATAATACATATATCCAATCGCAGGAATAGTCAGCAATCCCATAAAATGCACCCCAAAAGACAAACCGACAATAAAGCTGATCAAAATCAACCAACGGTTGCCACGCGGTTTGTGCATATCGCGTTCCCAAAGCAAACCCACATAAAACAGAATAGACATAATGCACGACGCCATAGCATACACTTCGGCTTCAACTGAATTAAACCAAAAACTATCAGAAAAAGTTAAGCTCAAAGCCCCAATAAACGCAGCACTCAAAACCATAATTTGTCTGCTCACAGTAGCATTTTCTAAGTCAGGATATATTTTTCTAAACAACAAAACCACACTCCAAAACATAAACAACACCGCAAAAGCCGCCGAAAGTCCAGACATAAAGTTAATCATCAATGCAATTTGAGATGCTTCAGGTGCGAAGATAGAAAACACTGCACCCAACATTTGATAAAGCGGTGCACCTGGCGGATGACCCACCTGCAATTTTGAAGAGGTTGCTATATATTCACCCGCATCCCAAAAGCTCAAAGTCGGTTCAAGCGTCATCGAATAAGTCACCAATGCTATGACAAAAGCCAACCAAGCTACAATTTTATTCCATTTACTAAAATTAAATCCACTCATCTATCTCTGATTGATTTGAAGTTGCTAAAATAATAATTTTAAAACCTTGACCCATAAATTTATAGGATATTCCAAAATATACTTTGGCAAGCTTGTAAGTCTTTAGGGCTGGTAGCTGGGTTATCCGCTATATTCTCGCACAATGTGAGAGATGCCACTACTCTTGTGTTGATAAATATTTTATTTATTGAATTTCATCAGAAACACCTGCTTGAACCCAACACAAAAGGCAAAACTTAAATTTTAAAAATTTACAAAACCCTAACGATTAAAGCAGAAAAACAATAAACTTCAAATGATAAAATTTCTTTAAAATTTGCTCGTATAAGCCATTTCAAAACCTTTTTGATAAATTATGATTTATAATTGTAACAAATTTGTATTTTTAACACTTATACAATAATGAATCTAAAATTAATAAAAATGAAAAAACAAGTAATCATTAGTATGTTGATGAGTCTATTTGTCGCCGTTAGTTTTGCACAAAAAATAGACTACGAAACTTATCAACTCTCAAATGGTCTTGATGTTATTTTGCATCAAGATAATTCTGCCCCAGTTGTCACCGTTGGTGTGATGTATCACGTTGGTGCCAAAGACGAATCACCAGGCAGAACTGGTTTCGCTCACTTTTTTGAGCATTTACTATTTGAAGGTACCAAAAACATTGAAAGAGGAAAATGGTTTGACATTGTCTCTGCCAATGGCGGAAGAAACAACGCCAATACCACGCAAGACAGAACTTACTACTACGAAACTCTCCCTTCAAATGCCTTAGAACTTGGCTTATGGATGGAATCTGAACGTATGCTTCATCCCGTAATTAATCAAGTTGGGGTCGATACTCAAAATGAAGTGGTCAAAGAAGAAAAAAGAACCCGTATTGACAATGCACCTTACGGCAAAATTGCCTACTCAACTGGTGTTAACAAACACTTATTCAAAAAACACCCTTACAAAAATTCCGTGATAGGAACGATGGATGATTTGGATGCCGCCAAACTTGAAGAATTTAAAGCTTTCTTTGACAAATATTATGGCCCAAATAATGCAACTCTTGTTGTTGCTGGTGATATCAAAATTGGCGAAACCATTAAATTGATCAAAAATTATTTTGGAACCATCCCTTCAAAACCAGAAATTGAACGTGTCAATATTAAAGAAGACCCTATTCAACATAAAATTGAAGTTACTGAATATGATAGTAACATTCAAATCCCTTTAAAAGCATTTGTTTACAGAACACCTTCTATGAAAGATAGAGATGCTTATGTTTTAGATATGATATCACAACTACTTTCTGGAGGCAAAACTTCAAGACTCTATAAAAGAATGGTCGATGATGACAAAATTGCTCTTCAAGTTTTAGCTTTTGCTCGATCTATGGAAGATTACGGCACCTATCTAATTGCAGCATTACCAATGGGCGACAATTCTTTAGATAAATTGGCCACGGTTATGGATGAAGAAATAGAAAAACTAAAAACCGAATTGATTTCAGAAAGAGAACTCGAAAAATTACAAAACACTTTTGAAAACAGATTTGTAAGCTCAAACAGCTCGGTTCAAGGTATTGCAGCATCATTAGCCACATATCACACCCTTTATGGCGATGCGAGTTTGATTAACAATGAAATTGATATCTACAAAAGTATAACCAGAGAAGAAATCAAAGAAGTAGCCAACAAATATCTTCAAGAAGACAAACGTTTAGAAATAGACTATTTACCAGAAAACGACAATTAAAAATATATAATTATGAAATTCAAATTTAGCTACCTATTGCTATTATGTTTTGTAACAACAGGTCTTGTTGCACAAATAGATAGAACCCAAATGCCAAAACCAGGTCCAGCACCTGAAATCAATCTTGGCGAACCAGATACATTTGAAATGAGTAACGGTCTTGAAGTTTTGGTTGTAGAAGACCATAAACTGCCAAGGGTTTCTGTAAGATTGGTCATTGATAACAAACCACACCGTGTTGAAAAACCTGGAGTTGAAGACTTAACTTCTGCTTTGCTTGGTACAGGAACCAAAAACTTAAGCAAAGATGAATACAACGAAGAAATAGAATTTCTCGGGGCTAATGTAAGTTTGGGAGCAGAATATGCCTATGCTAGCTCGCTCAAAAAATACTTCCCACGTGTGTTTGAATTGATGGCAGATGGAGCTTTAAACCCTGTTTTTACACAAGAAGAATTTGACTCTGAAAAAAATAAACTCATCGAAAGTTTAAAAGCCAATGCCAAAAATGTGGGTGCAATTGCCAGTCGTGTAAGCTCAGTTTTAGCTTACTCAACAAATCACCCATACGGGCAATATACAACTGAAGAAAGTGTTGAAAAAATAACATTACAAGATGTTCAGAACTACTATCAAAACTATTTTGTTCCAGGAAATGCATACATGGCATTTGTTGGTGATATAAATAAAAAAGAAGCAAAAAAGTTAGTCAATAAATATTTTAAAAATTGGAAAGCAGAAACAGCACCAGAATTTTCTTTGCCACAACCAAGAAAAGCACAATTCAGACAAATTGATTTTGTCAATATGCCTAATGCCGTGCAAAGTGAAATCATCGCTCAAAACACAGTTGATTTAAAAATGTCAGATAAGGACTATTTTCCTGTTTTGGTGGCTAATCAAATTTTGGGTGGCAGCTTTGGCAGTTATCTAAACATGAATTTAAGAGAAGATAAAGGTTATACTTATGGTGCAAGATCAAGTATTGGTGCAGACCGTTATGCCTCTCGTTTTAGGGCTTCAGTTAGTGTAAGAAACGAAGTAACAGATTCTGCTGTGGTTGAAATCCTCAAGGAAATTAAACGCATCAGAACAGAACTTGTTGATGCTCAAAAACTTGAAGATACTAAGAAAAAATTTGCTGGTAACTTTGTTTTAAAACTTGAGCAACCTTCAACGGTAGCTAATTATGCTTTAAACATAAGAACAGAAAAACTTCCTGAAGATTTTTATAAAACCTATTTGCAAAAAATCAATGCAGTTACTAAAGAAGATATCAAACGTGTGGCAGCAAAATATTTTGATATCGATCATTTGCAAATTGTCGTTGCAGGTAAAGGCTCAGAAGTTGTTGAAAATCTTGAAAAAATTAAGTTTGAAGGTAAAACTGTTCCAGTATTGTATTACGACAAATACGGTAACAAAATCGATAAGCCTGAATTTAATAAACCGTTGCCAAAAGGCGTAACTGTTCAAACTGTATTTGACGATTATATCAAAGCTATTGGTGGTAAACAGAAAGTTAAAGCGATTGATAATTTGACAATGAAAGGAACTATGTCTGCTGGACCACAAACCTTAAACATAGAAATGGTGTCAACTGCCAAAGATCAAGTCTATTTTGAGCTTGGAATGTCAGGTATGGTAATGAGCAAAATGGTGATTAATGGTGATAGAGGATACAATGCAGGTCAAGGTCAAAAGAAAGATATGACTCCTGAAGAAGTCAAAGAAAATTTAAAGACTTCAAGTTTGTTTCCAGAACTCAAAGCTCCAAACAACTTAGAACTTATAGGAATTGAATCTACCGATAACGGTGATGCTTATGTAGTTAAAATTTCTGATAAAACTAAAACGTATTATAGTGTAGAAACAGGTTTAAAAATAAAAGATGTTTCAGTTGAAGAGCAAATGGGGCAAACTTTTGAGTCAACGGTTAAATACCAAGACTACAAGCCAGTTGAAGGCGTCCTAATTCCACATAGTATGACACAATCTGTAGGGCCACAAAACTTTGATATCAAATTTACTGAAATCAAGGTTAATCAAGACATTCCTGAATCTAAATTTCAATAAACAATTTCTTAGCTTAATTGTAAAAACCTCGCCAAACTTTTGGTGGGGGTTTTTTGTTTTTTCAAAGGTCTAAACATGGATGTATTCGTCTTAGCTTTAAGAGTGAAAATAAGCTTATCAGAATAATAATGATGGCCTGTATTTTGAGTTGACAAAAATGCAGTCAGACAATCCAACACAACTTGGAGTGAAAGCAATACAATTTTACTTGCTTTAGCCATTACAGTTTTTTGAAAACTACTTCGATAACCTATCGTCTATCTACTGCTGACATAAATAACATGAGTTTGATTTAAGTAACTAATTAAATAAAACCGTCAAATTGAGTAATTTTTCGGAGTAAAACGAAGAATCCTGAAATTTGTCAAGAGTATCGAAATTAGGCTATATGATGAAAATACAAGTGTTATTCTTTATCTTTGAGATCAAAAAAGTCATTATATGTTATTAGTCGAACCAAAGTTAAGTTAAAAGTTGAAATTATTATTCTTCACCTAAAATTTCATCAACTTTTTGTCTAAGGGCATTTCCTCTTAAGTTTTTGGCAACAATCACGCCATTTTCATCAATTAAAAACGTGGCAGGAATAGACCTTACGCCCCATTCTTTAGCGATAGGCTCATTCCAATATTTGAGGTTTGAAATATGATACCAATCCATTTTATCATCCTTAATTGCCTTTTCCCAACTACTTTTGTTTTTATCTAAAGACACGCTTATAATAGAGAAACCTTTGTCCTTGTAATCATTGTAAACACTCACAACATTTGGGTTTTCCATACGACAAGGTTTACACCAAGACGCCCAAAAATCAATTAAAGTAAGTTTGCCCATAGCGTCTTTTAAAGATAAAACATCGCCACCTGGTGTTGGAGCTTCAAACATTTCAACTTTGGCACCAATATCAGTTTTAGACATTTTAGCAATATTTTCCGCCAGAAGTTTACCTAATGTATGATCTTTTACCTCGTTAGAAAAACTATTGTAAATAGATTTAATGTCTGAATTTGGTAATTTTTTACTCGACATTAAATCTGATAAAGCCAAAGCAGCCACTATTGAATTTGGATTTGATTCTGCCATTTTTTTTCTAAAAGCAATGTCTTGGTCTTGAAGAAGCTTTTGTTTTTTTCTTAAGCTATTTAAAGTTTCACGGTCTTGATTCATCATGGCTTTACGCATATCTTGACCTAATTTATTCATAGCATTGGCTGAAGCTTTCAATGTATCCATATAAGTCATTAAAAGTTCATTGTGCTTTCCACCCATGATTTTTGAGCTTCTTAGGCTATCTTTATACAAAACAGCCTCGATTGATTCGTCTTCATTTACAAAAAATAAATTGCTGTTAACGCCTTCTATCGTAAACATGTTGAGTTGTTGTGGCTCTCCTTCTTCTAAATCTAAAGAAAATTGACCGTTCATCACTTCTACAGTATCCACAGGCACAGGTTGATTGTTTTCTCCTAATTTAGAAAAATATACTTTTGTGCTATCCTTAACACCATCTATCTGAGCTGTAAAATCTGCTTTTTTACTTTGACAGGCAACAACCATAAGTATTGAAAATACACTTAAAACTAATCCTTTCATATTCTAAAAATTTTATTACAAAAATAAATAATGAAAAATATAAAACTGACTTAATCTTATAATATATTGTTAATTTGTAGTTTAACTCTATGAAACTACTCCCAAAAATTTGATTAATTTTAAAACTATTTTTTAGAAACAAGAAGAAAATTCACATCAGAATCCAAAGTAAAAATAGCCATTGAAACTTTAAAAAAATCGAGATTTTATCGTAACTATCAAATGTTTTATATTCATGCTAATCAAATCTGCTGACTTCCACAAATTAACAACCAAAATTAAAAAGAGTAGAGATTTGCCTATGCTCATCTGTTAATATCAATATTTTTTTTAATTTTTCTTAGGTGTTGTAATCTCAATTCCAAAGATGCTATGTGTGATTTCAATTACTTTTTCAGGCGATAAGTCTGATTTCTTTTCTTTCAGCTGTCTTTCTAACTCTTTGTTCACCTTATATGCTATAAAATTCAAGCAGACATGAACCTCTATTCTTCATTGCTTGTAATGATAGATAGGTCTTGTTTTTAGGTCAGTTTTTGTGATTCTAAAGGTGGCAAGCAGGTTTTATAAGGAATGTTTATGAGATTCAAAATAAACATTCGGTATTAGTTAGCAGTGATTAAACTGCCTTTATAATAACCGCTGATCTCACGACCTAAATTGTCAACTCCAGAAAATTCTATTTCGTATTCTGGACCGTTGCTGATGACTTGAAGATTTCCTTCAACCAAAAAAGGAGGTTCATCGATTTCAGTCTCTGAACTGATGTCAATGTTTTCTAATATAGCAGCATACTCAAAGGTTTGTCCTGTGATTTCAGAAAAATCTACTAAGGGATATTCGCCTTCTACTAAATCTTGATTCGAGTCGGTAAAAAGATCAAAATTAATCAAATTGACTATGTTGTTTTCTGGTACTGGTTGACCATTCACTATAACAATGTTAGTATCAACTAAGGTAATACCAAAATTGGTTAGATTGTTAAAAGTGCCAAAATTTTCAATAACACCAGCTTTAAGTTCAAGCTCTGTGTTGCCAATTTTTAAAAAGTTATTGTTTTCTACAACATTGACATCATCGTCGCTAGAGCAAGAAAAATTTACTAAAGTTAAAACGAGACACATTAAAAGTAAATTGATTTTTTTCATGATTAGATCGATTATAATTTAATTTCAATTTTACAACAAATAATCAACATAAATCGATGTTAGGTTATAATATTTCTTTAGTCAGATTAAGATTGTGTAATTTTGCGTTTTTTCAATCAGTTTTAATATAACTTCTATGCGATATGAAAGATTTTAAACGCTATACCATTACAGCAGCTTTACCTTATACCAACGGTCCTATTCACATTGGGCATTTGGCTGGTGTTTATGTTCCAGCAGATATTTACGCTCGTTATTTAAGATTACAAAATAAAGATGTGCTTTTTGTCTGCGGTAGCGATGAACACGGCGTACCGATTACTATTAAAGCCAAAAAAGAAGGCGTTTCACCACAAGATATCGTGGATCGATATCACAATATGATCAAGTCTTCTTTTAAAGAGTTTGGTATTGCCTTTGACCATTATGGCAGAACAACATCCAAAACGCATCAAAAAACTGCTTCTGATTTTTTTATGACTTTATACGATAATGATAAATTTATAGAACAAACCACCGAGCAACTTTATGACAAAGAAGCTCAACAGTTTTTAGCTGATAGATTTGTAATCGGCACTTGTCCCAAATGTGGTCACGAAGAAGCTTACGGCGATCAATGTGAAAAATGCGGTACTTCCCTTAATGCTACAGATTTAATCAACCCAAAATCTACTATCACAAAAAACAAACCCACGCTTAAAACAACCAAGCATTGGTTTCTACCACTTGACCAATACAGTGACTTCTTAAAACAGTGGATTATAAAAGAGCATAAAAAAGACTGGAAACCCAATGTTTACGGTCAATGCAAATCGTGGATTGATGAAGGATTACGCCCAAGAGCTGTAACACGCGATTTAGATTGGGGTATTTCTGTGCCATTAAAAGATGCTGAAGGCAAAGTGCTTTATGTTTGGTTTGACGCCCCAATAGGATATATTTCATTTACAAAAGACTGGGCCAAACAAGTTGGTAAAAACTGGGAAGATTATTGGAAAAATAAAGACACCAAGTTGGTCCATTTTATAGGAAAAGACAATATTGTATTTCACTGCATTATCTTTCCGTGTATGCTTAAAGCTGAAGGCAGTTTTAAGTTGCCAGATAATGTACCTGCTAACGAATTTCTCAATCTTGAAGGACAAAAACTATCCACATCAAAAAACTGGGCGGTTTGGTTGCACAAATATTTAGAAGATTTTCCAAACCAACAAGATGTGTTGCGTTATGTTTTAACTGCCAATGCTCCAGAAACTAAAGACAATGATTTTACATGGAAGGACTTTCAAGCCAGAAACAACAACGAACTCGTGGCTATTTATGGAAATTTTATCAACCGTGTAGCTGTTTTAACCCACAAATATTACGGCGGAAAAGTGCCACTTGCAAATGATTTACAACCCATAGACCAAGAAACACTTGAAGAGATTAAAAAATTTCCTAAAAAAATTGGAGAGTCTATTGAAAAATACCGCTTTAGAGAAGCTCAGCAAAAATTGATGGAATTGGCTCGATTGGGCAACAAATATTTAGCTGATGAAGAACCTTGGAAGCATTTTAAAACCAACCCCAAACGGACTCAAAACATCATGTTTGTTGCTTTGCAAATCTCAACGGCTTTAGCTGTGCTAAGTGAACCTTTTTTACCACATACTTCTGAAAAATTAAGCCGTATGTTAAGACTAAATTCATTAGCTATTGATCTCAATTGGTCAAATATTGCCAAACACAAAGTTTTACTTCCTGTTGACCATTATATAGAAAAAGCTGAATTGTTGTTTTCTAAAATTGAAGACCAACAGGTTCAATTTCAATTAGATAAATTAAAACAAAGTAAGATTGATAACAATACGGCTAAAGTAGAATTGACACCACAAAAAAAGCAAATCACATTTGACGATTTTAGCAAATTAGACATTAGAACTGGAAAAATTATCGACGCCAAAAAAATGCCTAAAACTAAAAAGCTCATGGTTTTAAAAGTTGATATCGGTTTAGAACAAAGAACTATTGTTTCAGGTATAGCTGAATACTTTAAAGCTGAAGAAATAATTGGCAAACAAGTAAGTGTTATCATCAACCTTAAGCCCATTAAATTGAGAGGAACACTTAGCGAAGGTATGATATTAATGACCGAAAATAAAAAAGGTGAATTAGTATTTATAAACCCAGATGTTGAAACCCCGTGTGGAAAAACAATAGCTTAATTGTCAATTTCTGATTGTATAGCCTTTAAAGCATGGTTGTAACAAGTGTTAAAATCATTTTGAGAAACATCAATAGGTTGGTGAACTTTAAATAAAATTTTTACCCCAATAGGCAGTGGAAACATGCCATATTGCTGAAGTTGCCATGAGTTTTTAATACTTACTGGAATCAAAATAGCATCTGGACAGTTTTCGATTAAGGTTTTTAACCCATTTTCTGAAAAACGCTTAAGCTGACCATCACGACTTCGTGTGCCTTCAGGAAAAATAACTCCTGAATGCTTGTTTTTGCTGAGATACTGACCAAAGTTTTTAATGGCTTTTACGGCTTTTTCACTATCTTTTCTATCAATTAAAACCGATCCACCGTGCCGTAAATTATAAGAAACTGATGGAATGCCTTTGCCGAGTTCTTTTTTGCTGATAAATTTTGGATGAATTTTTCTTAAATACCAAATCAATGGCGGAATATCATACATACTTTGGTGGTTAGCCACGATGATATGTGGCTTATCTTTGTCTAACTTATAGGTATTATCAAAGCTAATGCGAGTTCCAAGCAAGTTTAGACATCGCATAATAAAAAAATTAAGCCAATCTACACAGATCTTATGAGCTTGATAGCCAAAACCGCGATGTGCAATAAACTGAAGCCCATGAAAAACAACCAAAACCAAACCAAAAGCCAAGTAAAAAATGATTGAAAGTGGATAGGATAAAATTTTTTTCATAAGATATAAACTGACTTGGTGATTTTGTGTGATATAAAAAAATCCTCTGCAAAGGCAAAGGATTTAATTTTTAAAAACGATGTTTATAAATAAAACGTTGTGATTTTGCAAGTTTGCAAAAGTCATATTAGCAATGCTCATCAAAAGCTGCTTTAAGGTTATCGGCTATCATTTCTGCAGGACGACCTTCAATATGGTGACGCTCAAGCATGTGAACCAATTCACCATCTTTAAACAAAGCAATAGAAGGTGAGCTCGGCGGAAATGGCACCATATATGAACGGGCTTTGTCTGTTGCTTCGGTATCAACACCAGCAAAAACCGTATAAAGATTTTCTGGTGTTTTATCATGGTCAACAGCCATTTTTGCACCTGGTCTAGCATTGGCTGCTGCACAACCACAAACTGAATTAACCAAGACTAAAGCCGTACCGTCTTGAGTTAGTGCATTATCTACATCTTGGGCTGACAATAGCTCTTTAAAGCCTACTGTTGTCAACTCATCTTTCATGGGTTTTACTAATTCTGGTGGATACATAATTTCAAATTTTAATGCAAATATACAAATTAAGACTGTGATAAGTTAAGACTTTTGGATAGGAAAAAGGTTAAAAAACACAAAATATAGTGTAAAAATCAGAAAATTAAAAACACTTAATTCTCCTAAGAATATTGTTGATACTATATTTAATGTATCATAAGTTATATACATTTGTAAATCAAATTAAGCAATTATGTCCATCAAATATTGTTCTGCAGAAGAAGCTGTCAACCTCATAAAATCTAATCAACGTATTTTTTTTCAAGGTGCTGCCATGACACCAAAAATTCTCATCGATGCATTATGTCAACGTTACAAAGAAATAGATGGTATAGAAATTATACAAATGCACACCGAAGGCGAAGCTAAATATACAGAAGATCCTTATCAACAATCATTTAAAATCAATTCGTGTTTTGTTGCTAATAATGTTAGGCGAGCAATTAATGGACCAAAAGGCGACTATATTCCTATATTTTTAAGTGAGATAGATCAATTGTTTAGACGAAATATTCTACCGCTTGATGTTGCCTTTATTCATGTATCTCCGCCTGATAAACATGGCTATTGTTCATTAGGCACTTCTATTGATGTGACAATTGCCGCTATGGAAACGGCAAAAATAGTTGTGGCACAAATCAACCCACAAGTGCCGCGTTCACACGGTGATGGTATCATTCATATCAGTCAAATTGATGCTGCGGTGCAAGTTGATGAGCCTATTTTTGGGCATGATGCTGTTACACCAAACGAAATTGATGCCAGTATTGGTAAAAATATCGCCGAATTGGTTGAAGATGGTGCCACATTACAAATGGGAATTGGTGCCATTCCAAATGCAGTTTTAAATAATTTGACTCATCATAAACAGTTGGGTATTCATACTGAAATGTTTTCAGATGGCATTTTGCCCTTAGTTGAAAAAGGCATTATCACAGGCGAAAACAAACATATAAAACCAGGTAAAATTGTCACTTGTTTTGCAATGGGCTCTCAAAAACTTTACGACTTTATAGACGATAATCCCTTTGTGCATTTTAAAGAAGCCAGTTATACCAACGATACGGCTATAATTCGGTTAAATCCAAAAGTAACAGCCATTAATTCAGCTATTGAAATTGACATTACAGGTCAGGTTTGTGCTGATACTATTGGGCAATTTCAATTTTCTGGCGTAGGTGGTCAAATGGATTTTATTCGTGGTGCTGCTTTATCTGATGGTGGCAAAGCTATTATTGCTATGCCATCAGTAACCAAGAAAGGCGTTTCTAAAATTGTCCCTTTTCTTAATCAAGGTGCTGGTGTAACCACAACACGTGCCCACGTGCATTACGTTGCGACGGAATACGGCGTAGTTGATTTATTTGGAAAAAATATGAAACAACGTGCTCAAGCCTTAACTTCAATTGCACATCCCAATCATAGAGAAGCACTTGAAAAAGCAGCTTATGAACGTTTTGGAGAGTTTTAAGATTAGATAATAACATTAAACTTTTAGAAATTATTTTAAAGGTGAAAGATAAGTACCTTTTTCTTATCTATATCATGGAAATTATCTGTTTATTTCTCATAAATTTGATGTTTTTAAACTATATGATTTTTGACTTATTCTCGGTTGATTTGGTTTCACTATATTTATCATTATCCTTGTAGCCAAAACTTCTGAAAATTGAAAATAGCATTAAATAGGGTTTCCTTAGAAAGTTAGAATTTAAAGTTATAGATTTCGGATTTGTTATAAATAGAATGGCTACAATCCAACCATTTAAAACCCTTGAAACGCTTAGGATTGTGCATTGGCTTTTCCATAGTTTGCAAATATTCGATTGTGAATGGATTTATCCATTTTCTATGATTTCAATTTCTTCCCTGTAAGTTCTAAGTTTTCCTGCCATACGATCTCGTAGCACAGTGTAAAAACACGACACTAATTTTTCAATTTTAGCCGTTATGTTTTTTGAAATCTATTTTGAGTTCTTTTTCAAGACAGGTTTTTACATAAGGTTTTAATCCCTTGAAACTGAATAGTAGATTTTTAAACCCAAACTCACATAATATATCCTAAAACCTTTAGTTTTACCATTATGCAAAAGTATCTTGTGGTTTTAAGCTTATGGTTCAGTGCGTCACTTGTGGCACAAAACCAGCCTATAACTAAGGTGCTTCAAGTCTCGGATAGTATTCAAATTGATACCACAAGCATCAGTCCTTTTGACTTTAAAGCGGTTTCGCTCGACAATAAAACAATTGATAGCAGTTGGTATGATGTAAGTTTTAGAAAAGCAATGTTGTATCCCAAAGACTCGCTTAAAAATACTTTTGAAAAAATTAAAATCAACTATTATCCATTACCTAAATTTCTAACCCAAAACTACAGCCTTTACAATCCTAAAATCATTATCAACGCCCGTCAAAATAAAGACAGCTATTTTGACTTAATAAAAGAGAGAGACAAAGAGTTTATATCGCCTTTTCAAGGTTTAAATACAAGCGGTAATATTTCAAGAGCGGTTGTGATTGGCAATAATCAAAATGCCGTTACGCAATCTGAATTGGACTTGCAAATTTCAGGACAAATCTCACCCAATGTAAGTTTACGAGCCTCTATTCAAGATGCTAATGTGCCAACTCAAGACAATGGATTTTCGCAACGTTTAGACGAATTTGACCAAATATTTATTGAATTGCAAGGCCCGAGTTGGGGTATTCGTGCAGGTGATATCGACTTGATAGAAGACCAATCGTTTTTTGCCAGTTTCACCAAACGTGTGCAAGGTCTAAAGGTTGATGCCGAATTTGGTGAAGATCAACAAACCCAAGCCAGTATTGCAGGTGCTTTAGTCAGAGGTGTTTTTGCGAGAACGCAATTGACAGCACAAGAAGGCAATCAAGGTCCATATAAAATCAGAGGACCAAATGGAGAACTTTTTGTTTTAATAGTATCTGGTAGCGAAGCTGTTTTCGTGAACGGAAGACAACTGCAACGTGGCGAAAATTACGATTATATCATCAACTACAACGCAGGTGAAATCATATTTAATTCTACATTTCCGATTACTTCTGAAATGCGGATTATAGTCGAATACCAATTTACCGAGCAAAATTTTACACGGGTTGTCGCTCAAGCCAAAACCAGTCATCAAAGCGAAAACTGGGGCATCAATGGGATGTATTTCACAGAAAGTGACCTAAAAAATCAACCTCTGCAACAAAGCCTAAACGAGTTTCAAGTTCAAGCGTTAGCCGAAGCTGGTGATGACCAAGCTCAAATGTTTGTGCCAAGTGCCCAAGAAACAGAGTTTTCTGAAAACAGAATTTTATATAAAAAAGAAATTATCAATGGCATAGAAGCTTTTGTGTTTTCTAATGACCCTGAAGACACTTTGTTTAGCGTAACCTTTACAGAAGTCGGACAAAATCAAGGCAACTATATTTTAAGCAACACCACAACAGTTACAAGTATATATGAGTTTGTGCCACCAGAAAATGGTGTACCACAAGGAAATTTTGAACCTATTCAACAGCTTATTGCTCCACAAAATCTACAAGTGGCTATGGTGAATGGATACTATAATATTTCTAAAAAAACCGCTATTGATTATGAAATAGCTTTAAGCGACAACGATAAAAACTTATTTTCTGACCTTGATGACGACAACAACACAGGACTTGCAGCAAGGATGAATATCACGCAAAATTTAATACAAACTCAAGACAGCCTTAAGCTGGATGTAGGTTTAGATGTTAATTTTATTGAAGATAATTTTACATCCATTCAACGCCTGTTTAATGTAGAATTTACAAGAGACTGGAATATTGAAAATCCTTTGGGAAATCAACTGTTAACTGATGCTTACACAAGATTGAACTGGAAAGATCAAATTTTTTCAACTTATAGATTTAATCATTTAGAGTTTTCAGAAAATTTCAAAGGCGATAAACATCAACTGCAAACGCTAATGGATTGGAATCCTGTTCAACTTCAACTGAATGCCAGTGTTTTAAACTCAGATTCCAACCAGTTTGAATCTGAATTTATTCGGCTCAATGCTCAATCGACTTATAGTTTTGATAAATATTGGGTTGGAGCGAGCATCGATTTAGAAGACAATCAAGAATTAAATAAACAAACCGACAGCCTAACCGCCAAATCGCAACGTTTTACAGATTACGAAAGTTTTGTTGGCATAGGCGACAGCACAGCGGTTTTTGCTCAGTTGGGCTATCGGTATCGACAAACCGATAGTATAGCTCAAGGCATTTTAGCCAAAGCTTCTATCTCAAATGATATTTATTTGAAATCTACTTTAGTTCAAAATGAATCGACACAGTTGCGTTTTTTTGGAAATTACAGAAAAATTAAATTCAACAGGCCCAACGCTCAAGACAAAGAAAATGTGAATGTGCGTTTGCAATACAACCAGTTTTTATTTGATAGAAAACTAAATTTACGCACCACTTATGAAACCAATAGCGGAAGTATAGCCCGTCAAGATTTCACTTTTGTTCAAGTTGACCCAGGTCAAGGTCAATACACGTGGATTGATTTTAATGAAAATGGTATTCAAGAACTCAATGAGTTTGAACTCGCCCAATTTCAAGATCAAGGCGAATACGTAAGAATTTTGTTGCCCAATCAAACCTTTGTTGGGGTGAATCAAAATCGATTTTCTGAACAATTAACCTTAAATTTAAGAGCTTGGGAAAGTGAAGAAGGATTGAAAAAAGTTTTATCTCACTTTTTTAACCAAAGTGCCTTTAACATTGACAGAAAACTGGCGCGAGACGGTAATGCTATACAAATTAATCCTTTTAGCTCTGATGGAGCTGAAGAATTAGCTTTGGTCTCTAATTTTAGAAACACCTTGTTTTTTAATCGAGGCAGACAGCACTTTACCAATTCTTACACTTTTATTTCTAATACCAATAAAAACTTATTAAGCACTGGTTTACAGGAAAATAAACTAACAAATCACCAATGGGATGTTTTGCATAAATTTGGAGAATCGTGGCTCTTAAATACCAATTTGAGTTATGCTGAAAACGAAAGCATTTCTGAAAACTTTACCAATCGCAATTTCAAACTTCAAGCAGAAGAAGCCCAACTCAAGATATCATATTTATTTTCTGACCAAAAACGCTTTGATGCTTTTTATGAATTTAAGAATCAAGAAAATGTTTCAGGAAATGAAACCTTAACGCAACAAGCTTTAGGCACATCCTTTACTTTTATCAAAGGCAACAAGTATAATATTAACGGTGAATTCAAATACATCAAAAACGACTTTGAAGGCAACAGCTTTTCGCCAGTGGCTTTTCAAATGTTAGAAGGTTTACAACCTGATGATAATTTTACGTGGACACTTTTTGCACAGCGTAAAATCACGTCGTTTTTAGATTTAAATTTAAATTATTCAGGTCGAAAATCTTCAGACTCTAAAACAATTCACACTGGGAGTGTTCAGCTAAGAGCTTATTTTTAAATTTCCCCCATCAAATTTAGTTTTGCTTAAGATGCCGCTTTAAGCTTTTTTAGTGTAGATTTTTGCAAAGCATTTTCGACATAATTTTTAGTTACTTTTAGAGTTTTATCATCACCGTCAGGCATGTCAAACATAGCATCGGTAAGGACGGCTTCGCACAATGAACGCAGACCTCTTGCTCCGAGTTTATATTCAAGGGCTTTTTCTACAATCAAATCTAATGCACCATCTGTAAAAATGAGCTCGATATCGTCCATAGAAAATAGTCTTTCGTATTGCTTAACAATAGCATTTTTGGGCTCTGTCAAGATTCGTCTGAGCGTTTCTTTATCTAAAGGATTCATATAGCTTAAAACTGGTAAACGCCCAATAATTTCTGGTATTAGACCGTAATCTTTAAGATCTTTTGGAATGATGTATTGAAGTATGTTTTCTTTGTCAATGCCAGCACCGATTTTTGACGCACCGTAACCCACGGCTTGCATATTGAGGCGTTTAGAAATATGACGGTCAATGCCATCGAAAGCACCGCCTGCGATAAACAAAATGTTTTCGGTATCGATTTCAATAAAATTTTGGTCGGGATGTTTTCGACCGCCTTTTGGTGGTACGTTGACTGTAGTGCCTTCGAGGAGTTTCAGCAAGGCTTGTTGCACGCCTTCACCACTCACATCTCTTGTGATTGACGGGTTATCAGATTTGCGGGCAATTTTATCAATTTCGTCAATAAATACAATTCCATTTTGGGCTTTTTCAACATTGTAATCGGCTGCTGCGAGAAGTTTAGTAAGTATGGTTTCAACGTCTTCGCCAACATAACCTGCTTCGGTAAGCACTGTTGCATCTACAATAGCAAGAGGCACATTGAGCATTCTGGCAATGGTTTTAGCGACTAAAGTTTTGCCAGTCCCAGTTTGTCCTACCATAACGATATTACTTTTTTGGATTTCAATATCGTCTTTTTTATTTTTAGGTTGAAGTAGTCTTTTGTAATGGTTGTAAACCGCTACGGACATCACTTTTTTGGTATAGTCTTGACCTATGACGTATTCATCCAAAAACGCTTTGATGGCTTTGGGTTTTTGAAGTTTGAAATCTTTATCAATATCGCTTTTATGGTGTGTGGTGATTTCTTCTAAAACAATGCCATGAGCTTGTTCAATACACTTGTCACAAATATGAGCATCCAATCCTGCAATCAGCAAGTTGGTTTCAGATTTTTTACGTCCACAAAATGAGCATTCAAGATTTTCTTTAGCCATTTATTCTCTTTTTAAAATTTCATCAATCATCTTATATTCTAAGGCTTCATCTGCATTCATCCAAAAATCTCTATCGCCATCTTCATAAACTTGATTGTAATCTTTACCCGTATGTTTTGAGATAATTTGATAGAGTTCTTCTTTGAGTTTTATAATTTGTTGAGCTGTAATTTGAATATCATCCGCTTGACCTTGAGCACCGCCCATAGGTTGGTGTATCATCACACGAGAATGTGGCAAACCAGAGCGTTTGTTTTCTGCACCAGCACAAAGCAAAACAGCTCCCATTGATGCCGCAATGCCTGTGTTGATTGTGGCTACATCTGGCTTGATAAACTGCATTGTATCATAAATGCCAAGACCAGCATAGACGCTTCCACCTGGCGAGTTGATATAGATTTGAATATCTTTTGAGGCATCTGTAGATTCTAAAAATAAAAGTTGTGCTTGAATAATGTTAGCCACTTGATCATTGATTGGTGTGCCAAGAAAAATAATACGATCCATCATCAGTCTTGAAAACACATCCATTGCTACAGCATTCATCTGTCGTTCTTCAATGATGTTGGGCGTCATTCCCGTAGGAATCATACTCGTAATAATCTTGGAATAATAATTAGAGTTGATGCCTTGGTCTTTGGTGGCAAACTTTTCAAATTCTTTGTTTATATTCATATTGTCTTTTGTAACAGTCTATTTGTAAACTTCGTCAATAAATTTTTCATAAGTTACTTTTTTAACTTTTAGGTTAACATTTTCCTTGTAGAAATTAAGCAACTTTTGGTTTATCACTTGGTCTGAAATCTTTTTAGCTTCCTCATCTTTTTGAAGAATATTTTGTGCAATGCTGTCGAGTTGTTCTTCTGGCATATTGTCTTGGCCAAATTGTGCCAACTGCATTTTGATACGATCTTTGGTCGCATCTTTTATTTCATCAGAGGTTACTTGAAGGTCGTTGTCTTTAATAATTTTGCCTTCAATCAACTGAAATCTTAGACCTTTTTCACTTTTTTCAAATTCTTCTTTAGCTTCATCTACCGTCAATTCTTTTTCGCCAGACATCCTTAACCATTTTTGAAGAAATTCTGATGGCAAATCAAAACTTGTGTTGTCAATTAAATATTCTGAAACATCATTGAGCAATTGTTGGTCGCTTTGTTGTTCGAGTTGCTTTTCGGCATCAGATTTGATTTTTTTTCTAAGGTCTTCTTCTGTATTAATCTCTTCGCCAGGATATATTTTTTCAAAGAATTCTTCATTGAGTTCAGCGAGGATTTCCTCATTGATTTCGCTGATATTAAAAGTTACCTCAACATTCAAGTCTTTAGCTTTTTCTTCCTCAATTCCTAAATGTTTAGCTAAGTCTGAAGTTTCTTTAAACAAACCCTTAGTTTTAAAACTTACGCTGTCATTGACTTTTGCTCCAACTAATAATTTTTGGTCTTTTTTGCTTTTAAGGTCTTCAACTTTCAAAGTGGTTTCGTGGTCAATTTCTTCGTCATCATTGACAAAAGTTCCTTGAACTAAAAATCCAGGTTGAACTTCGTTTTGAGAGACCAACTTGCCGTATTGTTTGCGAATAGATTTGATCTGATTGTCAATCATTTCTTTATCGGCTTCAATTTTAAAATGTCTTACCCCTTTTTTAGGTTTTAAGTCTATCTCAAAATCAGGTACTAAACCCAATTCAAACTCAAATTGGTAATTTTCCTTGTTCCAATCAAAATCATCTTGTTGTTTTGGAATAGGATTACCGAGAATATCAAGTTTTTCTTCAGTAATGTATTTGTTGAGTGCTTCTTGAAGCAATTTGTTAACTTCATCAACCAAAACGGCTTGACCATATTGCTTTTTGATAAGCCCTAAAGGCACGTGACCTTTTCTAAAACCAGGTATATTGGCTGATTTTTTATAGTCTTTTAAAATTTTATCGACTTTAGGTTGATAGTCATCTTTTTGAATATCAACTTTTACAACAGCGTTGAGTGAGTCTTTATTTTCGTGCTTAACATCCATAGGTTTTCTATTGAATTTTGAGTTTGCAAAAGTACAATTATTTTATGGCTTAGACAAAATCTGTTAAAGCTTTACTTTTTCTTAGATAATGCAAAAAGAAATGACTGAAAGATAGATAATAAAATACTAAAAAGCAATGCCGACCAAAACCCACTGACTTCAAAGCCACTCACCAATGCGTCGCATATCAGAATAATTAAAGCATTGATAACCAACAAGAAAAGACCAAATGTCACGATTGTGACTGGCAAAGTAAATATAACCAATATAGGTTTAACAAATAAATTAAGCAGGATTAACAGTGCAGCAACAACTGTTGCAATCAAAAAACTGGAAACATTAATCCCTGGTAGAATATTGGCTAAAACCACAACAGCAATAGCACTGAGCAGAATTTCAACAAGTGTGTTTAAAGACCTAGAGTTTCTCATAATGTGTGTAAAAATAAAAAAAACTGCTAAAGTATTGAATTTCTTTAGCAGTTTATAAAATATTTAATACGTTAAAATATGTTACAAATCAGTATTATCGCTAGTGGCAATAGTTCTGAAATCGCCTATATTAACAGTAGGAAGCGTTGAACCATAGGTTTGGTTGATGGCTTCAATACTTTTGTTAGCCACTAAAGCATAACCACGTGGCGTAAGGTGAACACCGTCAAGTGAAAACGCACCACCAGTTACAAATGTTGACGATAAAGTACCACCGTCATAAGGAATGCCAACTTCAGCTTCTTGCAACAAAGCATTGACATCCACAAAGGCTAAACCATTGGCTTGAGCTGCACTTTGAATGGTAGCGTTGTAAGCATTACGAGCGTTATTAATCATCATTTGCTCATCAACAGTTAAAACACTTTCATCGCCTAATGGAACTGTTACACCAGTAATTAAAGTGCCTTGTTCATCTAAAGCATTTCCAATATTGCCAGAAGCAGTTAATGGTATCAAATCTTCGTTAGTAGCTTGACGCAATTGAGCAAGAAGGCCAGCCGTTTGAGGATCTAAATTAAAAGGCGGTGCTAACAAAAACTGACTGATATCGGTTAAACTTTCGTCGGTTAAGGTTACAAAATTTTGACCCGCTTGAAAATTGATTTGTCGTTGAGCTGCTTCTTCGGCTGAAATCAAACTAAACTGAACTAAACCAGGTAAGATTTGCTGATTATAAGCTGCAAATTGTTGGTTTAAAACATCAGCGGTTTGAGCATCAAGTGGAACTGCATTTCTGGGAACGGTAGTAAAAAAAGGAATAGAAGTAACATCAGGAATATTGTAAAGAACACCTCCAGAAGCATTAGCACTTAAGGCATTAACATAACCTGTATAAATTTGAGCAAAAACATTAGGATCGGTAATGTCAGTTGAGCCGTAAGTCGCTGGGTCAAGGTTTCCTGTTTGATCAACACCAACACCTCCAGAAGAAGCAAAGCCTAAGATATCGTTATTACCAATCCATAAGCTAAAAAAACTCGGGTTTTGAGCTACAGCATCTTCTATGACAGTAGCACTTGGCGATGAAGCAAATCTCACGAAATATGGATTAGCTATTGTGCCAACATTGCTAATGTCTCCATAGCCTGAAAGTCCAAGATGAAAGCTTTTTGCACCTGGCACGCCCATATTGTTAAAAGGCCCTTGTTGAACATTAGCAATATCTGTTTGCGGAGTCCCTGAAATATTGTCGGGAAGTGGTTGTCCAGACAGAGTAGATAAAACCAAACGCGTATCAAAACCTGGAATGGGGTTGCCATTTAGCAACAATCCACCTAAGTTATCAGCCATAAGCGGTTGATTAAATTCTCCACCACCAACTAAAGCAAATTGTTTTGCTAAAATGTTAGGAAAAGAATTCATTTGACCTTCGCGATACAGTGCGTTATCAGCAAAACCTGCTGTTAAAGAATTTCCAACGCTAACAAAATTAGAAAAGTCAGCTTCTCCAGTGTCATAAACTTCGTTGTCTTCAATAGCATTATCAAATTCAGCTTCACAGCTTATAAAAAAAACTGCTGAAAAAAGTAGTAGGTATAATTTAAATATTTTCATCATAATAATTTTAGAGTTTGTAAGAAATGCCTAATCCTGGAATAAACGTAGTACTTTTATATGTTCCACTAAATGGAACTGTTATTCCATCTTCAATATAACCATTATAAGATGCATCGACTTCGCTAAATCTTAAATATAAGAAAGATGCGTCTATAGAAAGTTTATCATTAACATCATAAGTGAATCCTGCAGTATATCCTTGAGAATCGTTTCTTGGGGTCTCAGGTGAAAAAAAGTCAGATTGGACGGGAGTTTCATCATAATAAAAACCACCTCTTAAAGTTAATTGATCCATCGCTTCGTATTGAACTCCAAATCTGTATGTACTTGCATTTTCATAATTTCTTGGATTAAATGAAGGTGAGATGTTTGGGTCATTAAAGTAAATGTCTAATGAATCGTAAGCTTCCCACATGGCTCTATTATAATCAAAAGCAAAGAGCAGTTTATCATTGAACTCGTAGGACAAACCTACGGTAAGTTCGGCAGGCATAGGCAAAGATGCATTAAAAGTAGTTTGACCGTTAGATACTGGAACAAGCGAGGAATTAGGTATATTAGTAAAGGTAGCATCCGCGTCTTCAGCTTTAAATTCTATTTTTGATTTATAATTAAAACCGATTCTCAATTTTTCAGTTGGTGTAAACAGAAAGCTGGCATTCCATCCCCATTCGTCAACTCCACTAGCGTCAATCTCTACACTTGAACGCTCTCCATTTTCATCTGTCAAGGTTCTATTTATATTTCTTTTAAAATTAACATTGCCAATGGCATATATCGGACCTCCACCAATGCTAAAATGTTTGGATAACTTAATAGATAATATGGGTTGTATAAAAAATGCTTCCAATTTTATGTCATTAACTAAGTGAGAACCTGGCCAATCTTTTTGCCATTCTACACGACTTCCAAAAGGCGTAGTTACAGACAGTCCAGCAGTTAGCCATTCATTGATTTTGTAACTTCCATAAAGGTAAAACGGTGTACTTACATTGTCTTCAACTTCAGCAAATTGACCTGTATTTGTATTTTGCCATTTAGTTGAGGTAAATATACCAAAACCACCAGCTGAAATGTTGAGTTTGTTCTCTAAATAAACTAATCCCGCAGGATTAAAAAAAGCAGATTCGGCATTGTTAACTACAGCAACACCAGTATGTCCCATAGCCAAAGCTCGATTGCCTTGTAAACTTACTCTATATCCACCAGCAAAAGCTTGGACAAAAGCAAAAGTTGCAAGCATAGAAATAAATAGTGATTTTTTCATAAATTGATTTTTAAGAGATAAAATTTATATTAATCTTAATTTAACACTCCAAATTTAACATTAATTTAGAATTAACAAAGCTTTTTTTTAATTTATTATGCTTGCATAATAAAATTTATGATATAAATTTCAATGTTTCACTAAGAAAAGACTTAGGATTTTCGGCATGCACCCAATGACCAGTATTGCTTATGGTTTGGATTTTAAAGTTTCTAAAGTGCTTGTTGATCAAGTCTTTATCACCTTCTGAAATGTAATCTGAATGTTCTCCTTTTATAAATAATGTTTCCCCTTCATAGATAAAATGTTGTGGTAGAGCTTGACCGATATTTTCTTTGTTATTTATAAAGACGTCAATATTAGGCTTAAGATTTAATGTGTTGTCTTTTTCTCTTTTTAAATTTTTTAATAAAAACATCCTAACGCCATTATCATTGATTTTTTCTTTTAAAATTGCGTCGGCTTCTTTTCTCGAGGTAAGCTTGGTTTGTTGTAGGGTTTTTAAACGCTCTAAAATATCGTCGTGATGGGGTTTGTAATACCTTGGCGAAATATCTACAACAATCAAATGAGTCAGTAATTCTGGGTGTTGACATGCAAAATACATCGCCACTTTTCCTCCCATAGAATGCCCGATTAAAACTGCTTTTTTTATACCTTTATCTTTAAAATACTCATTGACATCTTTAGCCATAATTTCATAATTAAAATCTTGGCTGTGTGGACTTTTACCATGATTTCTCAAATCTAGTAAATGAACTTCAAAACCAGCTTTTGCATAAGCTTTAGATAAGGTTTTCCAGTTGTCTCCCATACCTAAAAATCCGTGAAGAATCACAATTGGCTGTCCTTTTCCTGAGATTTGTGAATGTAGTTTCATTGTAATTTTTTTAAATAAGATTGGATAACGTTTTCTAATCCTTGGTATAAAGCTTCGCATATCAGAGCGTGACCTATTGACACTTCTTTTAAGTTTGGTATTTCTTGTGCAAAATAAGCGATGTTTTCTAAATTTAGGTCGTGTCCTGCATTAAGGTCAATATCCAATTCATTTGCTAATAGAGAAACTTGTACATAATCTTTGATAGCAGTAGCTTTGCTGTTTTTGAAATTTTTAGCATAAGCTTCTGTGTATAGCTCAACTCTATCAGTGTTTGTGGTTTTGGCATACTTTAGCATTTCTATGTCAGGGTCAACAAAAATAGACGTGCGAATGCCTGCATCTTTAAAGGTTTTAATAATATCTTTTAGGTAGTCTTGATGTTTTTTGGTATTCCAACCCGCATTTGAAGTGATAGCATCTACAGCATCTGGCACTAAGGTAACTTGAGCTGGTTTTGTTTCTAAAACCAAGTCGATAAACTTTAAGTTGGGGTTGCCTTCAATATTAAATTCAGTTTTGACTACTTTTGATAAGGCTCTGACATCTTCATAGCGAATATGTCTTTCATCAGGTCGCGGATGAACAGTGATTCCTTGAGCTCCAAAAGCCTCAATATCAATTGCTGACTGAATTACATCGGGCATATTGCCACCTCGTGCATTTCTTAAGGTTGCGATTTTATTAATATTTACGCTTAATCTTGTCATATCATAAAATTTTCTTAGCAATTACAAAAATACATTCTTATATGTTGCTATACTTATTATTTTAATTATTTTGCATTTAGTTATGAAGTTAAAAAATCACATAAAAGCCACACCAACTTTAGAATTGAAAGATTCTATTCAAGACGCAAAACATTTGTTTGAACAAACAAAACGCACTTCTGTTGCTGTTTTAGACGATAAGCAATATAAAGGACTACTTTTTGATGATGATTTGGTTGATTATAAAAATGAATCACTTTTAAATCACATTAAGGCTAAGCTTAAAGACATTTACCTCTTAGAAGATTTTACAATTTTTGATTGGCTAAACACAATGTCTTTATATCAAATTCAAGACATTCCTTTAATCAATTTGAATAATGAATATTTGGGAAGTTTGAATATTAATGATATCATTCTTAAATTTTCAAACACAGGTTTAAATGTAGATAGATCTAGTGTTCTTATTTTGTCTAAACCTTCAGATGAATTTAAATACAGTGAAGTTTTTCAAATTTTGGAAGCTAATGATGCAAAAGTATATGGCAGTTATATCAACCATACTGATAAAAATCAAACTGAAATAGTTGTAAACATACATCATCAAGGTCTTAACGAATTGCTTCAAAGTTTTAGACGTTACGGCTACAATATTATAAGCTTTCACCGAGAAGATCAGCATAGAGAAACATTAAAAAATAATTCTGAATATCTTTCAAAATATTTAACCGTTTAAACCTTATGAAAGTTGCAATTTTCGGTCAAGCTTTTTATCCAGATTCTGCCAAATATCTCAAACAGATCATCGCTGTTTTTCAAAAGAGAAAAATCAATTTTTTGTTTGAAAAACAGTATTTAAAACTCATTTTAAAAAACCATTATTTAGATGAAGCAAATGGGTTTAAAACTTTTGAAACCCTTGATTCTTCTTTTGATTTATTTTTCTCACTTGGTGGCGACGGCACAATTTTATCATCGGTAAAATTTGTAAAAGACATCGATATTCCTATAGTTGGCATTAATACAGGAAGACTTGGTTTTCTCGCCACAATACACAAAGATGAAGTCAGCTCGAGCATTAATGATATTTTAGATGGCGATTATAGCGTGTCTGAACGCTCACTGCTTAAAATAAAAAGCACTAACGCCCAATTTAATGCTCAAAAATTTAATTTCGCATTAAACGAAGTTACCGTCAGCAGAAAAGATACCACTTCAATGATAAGCATAGATACTTGGATAGACGACGAACACATAGGTGCTTATTGGTCTGATGGGCTTATCATAGCTACACCAACGGGGTCAACAGGATATTCACTCAGTTGCGGTGGTCCTATCATTAGCCCGCAAACCAAATCTTTTGTTCTATCGCCAATTGCACCTCACAATTTAAGTGCTCGCCCATTGGTTGTTCCAGACAAAACAAAAGTGAGACTAAAAATTGCAGGTCGAGAAGATAATTTTTTGTTATCTATGGACTCAAGGATAAATGTTCTACCACAAGATGATGAAATTATAATCAAAAAAGCTGACTTCAACATTAAATTGGTTTCCCACAAAGACAATAGCTTCTTAAAAACTTTAAGAACAAAACTGTTTTGGGGTAAAGATCATCGAAATTAAAGCAATATTTCTACTAATTATTAGTTGTATTCTACAAATTTAATTTTATGTATTCTTTGGATAACATAATTACTATATTTGCCCACTTTTTGAAAAGCCAACTAAAATATCTATAAATGAAGTTTTTAAGCTTCTTACTTTTTTTAACATTCGTATCTCATAATATAGTAGCTCAAACCTATGAAATTGGACCGATGTTGGGTAGCACAACATTTGTTGGAGATGTAGGGTCAACGCAAGTTTTAGGCTTTGATGAATATGCAAAAAAAGACAAAATATCATATGGCTTATTGTTTAGATGGAACAGAAGCAACAGGCATTCTTTTAGGTTTTCAGCTATGAGAATTCAAACATTTGGAATAGATAACGATTCAAACATCCCAGAAAGACAAGCAAGAAATTTAAGCTTTTTTACAGATATTAATGAAATATCAGTAGGTCTAGAATACACCTTTTGGGAGTGGGATTTGCACGCTCTCAAAAGACCTCAGCTTGTCCCATATTTATCAACAGGAATAGCTTATTTTTTTACAGATCAATTTGCTAGAGCTGGAGATGAATTGATCAAAGTCGATAACCTTAATAATTTTGCTCTACCGCTAACAATAGGAGTTAAAACAACATTAGGAAGAAAATTTGTGCTATCCGCTGAATTTTCAGCTCGATATACATTTTCAGACAATATAGACGGCAGTGCACCATCAGAATTAAACAACGAAAATGCTTTCCCTGCTTTTGGTAATTCTAATTCAAACGATTGGTATATATTTGCAGGGTTTTCAATAACCCGTACCTTTGGCAGAAAACCGTGTTACAATTGCAAATTTTAATATGACTGAACTCAAACTTGACAAATCCAAAATACCAAAACACGTTGCCATTATTATGGACGGCAATGGTCGATGGGCAAAAAACAAAGGATTTAAAAGAGTAATTGGTCATGAAAAAGGCACGACTACCGTCAATAAAATTGTAGAAGCTTGTGTAGAATTAGGAGTTGAATATCTTACACTATTTGCTTTTTCAACTGAAAATTGGCAAAGACCAAAATACGAAATCAATAGCTTGATGAAACTCTTATTATCGTCTTTAAGAAAAGAGCTCAATAATATGCATGACAAAAAAATTAAGCTATCAGCTATCGGCAACACAGCAAAACTTCCTGAAAAAGTCAAAAAACAACTCGAAGAAGTAAAAGATGCTACAAAAAACTATGATAAGCTAAAGTTAACCCTAGCTTTAAGCTATGGTTCAAGAGAAGAAATCATCAATGCCGTAAAAAAAATAAGTCAAAAAGTTAAAAATAATTTAATTGACATCAACACTATAGATGATTCAACCATAAATACACATCTTTACACCCATAATTTGCCAGATGTAGATTTGCTAATAAGAACAAGCGGAGAACAACGAATTAGCAATTTTATGTTATGGCAAATTGCATATGCAGAACTATATTTTTGTAAAGAGCTTTGGCCTGATTTCACAAAAGAACATCTTTTTGAAGCCATTAATAATTTTCAGAAAAGAGAAAGAAGATTTGGAAAAACAAGTGAACAACTTAAATAACAGCCTCAAAATATTTTTATTTTTTGCTTGTGTTGTTTTATTTACAACGCATTCAATGGCTCAAGACGTATCCCTGTCTGGTGGTAAAAAATACACCATCGGAAGCATAACTGTAACTGGAGCCAATTCCTACAATGAAAAAACAGTGATTGCTTTTACTGGATTAAAAAAAGGAGATGAAATATACATTCCAGGCAAAAAGCTAAGTGAAGTTTTAGAAAAACTATGGGATTTAGGCCTGTTTAGCGATATTAATTTTTACTTGACCAAAGTAGAAGACAACGTCGCTCATTTAGAGTTAGAAATAAAAGAAGTTCCTAAGCTTGTAGATGTTAAAGTACGTGGTATAAAAAAGAAAAAAAGAAAAAAAATAATCACTGACAATCAACTGACCAAAGGGAAAAAAGTTACTGAAAATCTTATAGCCAACACAAAAAACAACATTGCAAAAAACCTCAGAAAAAAAGGCTTTCTCAATGCAGAAGCAAAAATAAATACAACTGAAGTTAAAGATTCATTAGACCAAACAATCGGTGTAAATATGAACATCAATGTTCTCAAAGGAGACAAAGTAAAAATTAAAAAAATCAACATAAAAGGCAACGAAAAAATTTCAGATGGCAAAATACGCCGTAAGTTTATGAAGAATACTAAGCAAAAATTTCTCCCTAGATTTTGGAAACGCTCTAAACTAATTCCTGAAGATTTTGAAGCCGATAAAGATAATATCATAAAACAATACAACGAAAGAGGATATCGAGATGCCAGAATTGTTTATGATTCGGTAGTTAAAAAAAATGATAAAGAAATTGAAATCACTTTAAAAATTAACGAAGGAGACCGATACTACTTTGGAGATATCAGTTTTGTTGGAAATTCGGCCTATTCAGACGAAGAGCTATCTAGACTTATTGGTATCAAAAAAGGAGACCCTTATAATGGTGTGTTGTTTCAAGAAAAAATAGCAGATGGCTCAAAACCCGACGCTCAAGATTTAACCAATCTCTATCAAAACGATGGCTATCTTTTTTCTCGCATTGTACCAGTTGAAACTAAAATTTATAACGATACTATTGATTATGAAATCCGAATAAGAGAAGGAAAAATTGCTTACTTTGACGAAGTCTTGATTACAGGAAATGACAGAACCAACGACAATGTGATTTACAGAAATTTGCTAACTCGACCTGGTCAGCAATACAGCAGACAAGCCATTATGTCAACCATTAGAGAGTTGGGTCAATTAGGTTTTTTTGATGCTGAAAAACTACAACCAAAAATCAAAAACCCAAACCCAAAAGAAGGAACATTAGATATTGAATTTCCTGTTATAGAAACAGGTAGTAGCCAAATAGAGCTTCAAGGTGGTTACGGTGGTGGTGGCTTTATAGGAACACTTGGTTTGCGTTTCAATAACTTTTCTATCAGAAATATCTTTAATGGAGAAGCTTATAAGCCTGTTCCTATGGGCGACGGTCAATCTATCTCTATTCGTGCCCAAGCCAGTCAATCCTTTAGAACTTATAGCCTATCTTTTGTTGAACCATGGCTTGGCGGACGTAAACCCGTACAGTTTTCAGTCTCACTTTCACAGACTACACAATTTTTATTCAATCCTTTTACTAGAAATGCTGATAAAGATAGAAAGTTTTCAATTACAGGAGTAAGCGTCGGCTTTGCTAAACGCCTTCAAGTCCCTGACCGATATTTTACATTTTCTTCAGCCGTTAGTTTTCAACACTTTAACTTAGATAATTTTAATGTGGGGTTATTTCGATTTCCTAATGGAAGTTCAAACAACTTAGCTTTCACATTAGGTCTAACTAGAGATAACACATTTTCAAACCCGATTTATCCCAAAGGTGGATCAAGATTTGGTGTTACTGCAAAATTCACCCTTCCATACTCAGCATTTGATGGAAGAGACTATGGAAAAATTCAAGAAGAGCGTGAAGTTGCCTTAGAAAATAATGATGAAGCCGAACTTGCAAGAATTGATCAATTACGCTTTGATTGGTTAGAATTTTACAAAATTAAATTCAATGCAGAATGGTTTAATAAACTCTATGACGATTTAGTGCTGAGAACCAATGTAGAATTTGGCTTTTTAGGAGCATACAACAATGACAGAGGCATTCCACCATTTGAAAGATTTTTTGTAGGTGGCGATGGCTTAGCTGGCGTTACACTTGATGGACGAGAAGTTATACGTTTAAGGGGTTATCCTAATCAATCTATCATACCAAAATCAAGGACTAACATCAGTGAAGAATCATTTAATGATGGTGCAACAATTTATAATAAATTTACGTTAGAGTTAAGGTATCCTATAACCTTAAACCCTAGTGCATCAATATATGGACTTACATTTTTAGAAGGTGGTGCAGCATTCGATAATTTTAAAGACTTTTCACCTTTTGAGTTAAGTCGCTCTGCTGGCTTAGGATTGCGTATATTTATGCCTGCATTTGGACTTTTAGGCATTGATTTTGGATACGGATTTGACCCAATACCAGGAACTAACACAGGTCCAAATGGTTGGGAAACACATTTTATAATAGGACAACAATTCTAGACTTATGTTGATATTTGGATCTAATACTAAAACAATTTTAATAGCAATTTTTACAATTGTCGTTGCCCATTCTACCGTCAATGCTCAAAGAGGACTCAGGATAGGCTATGTAGATATGACATATATTCTTGATAATATTCCCGAATATCGCCAAGCCTCGCAAATGCTTGATCAAAAAATTCAAGAGTGGAAAAGTGAAATAGCACTAAAGCAGACTAAAATAGATAATCTTAAAGAACAACTCGAAAATGAAAGACCACTTCTCACTCCAGAGCTTATTGAAGAAAAAGAAGATGAAATAAATTTTTTGCAACAGCAACTTTTAGATTATCAAGAAACAAAATTTGGTGCGTCTGGTGAGTTTATCGTTCAAAAAAGACAACTCATACAACCTATTGAAGATCAGGTTTTTAATGCCGTTCAGGAAATCGGAAACATACGTGAGTATGACTTCATTTTTGAAAATTCTGCAGAAGCTTTATTGCTCTTTTCAGCAGAACGGCACGATATTAGCGACAGAGTATTGAAAATGATAAATAGAAGTGCTCGTGATAGTCGCAGAGAAAATAAACTCGACGAAAAAAAAGAAGAACAAGAAAAAAACCCGCTTCAAGAAATTGCTAATGAACCCTATAAATCTGTAAAAGACGCCAAAGCAGATGAAGAAAAAGAAAAAGAAAGACAAAAGCAAATATCCGAACGCGAAAGACTTAGAGATTCTATTAGAGTAGCTAGAGAAAAAGTAAGAGACTCCATAAGAAATGCAAGACAAGAAGCATTTGAAAAAAGAAGACAAGAGGCACAACACAGAAGAGACTCCATAAGAAAAGCTAGAGAAAATAATAAATAATAATCTAAAATAAATTCTAACAATAAAGTAAACCATTAATTATGAAATCAATTAACACTATTTTTTTGACTTTAGCCATAGTTTTAGGACTAGTAGGCAATGTGAATGCGCAATCTAAAATTGCTCACATAAATACACAAGATTTTATTGAATCTATGCCAGCATACCAAGATGCGATGAAACAAATTAAGCAAGTAGAAGAAACTTATTCTGCCGAAATTGATGAACTCTTAAAAGAAGCTCAGAAGAAAAACGAACGCTATAAAGCTGAGGCTCCTACCAAAACAGACGAACAAAATCAGGCAAGGATGCAAGAGCTTCAAGAGATGCAAAACTCTATCAGGGAATACAACCAAACCGCTACTAGAGAAGTGCAAAAAAAGAGAGAAGAATTAATGAGACCAGTACTTGAAAAAGCGAGAAACATCATTCAAAAAGTTGCTCGTGACAAAGGCTTTGATTATGTTTTAGATTCATCTATAGGTTCAGGTGTACTTCTAGCTGATGGATACGATTTATTAGATGATGCAAAAGCAGAACTTTCAAAATAATAAACCGATAGATATTTGTTATTTTAAGCCTCAGTTAATTTGAGGCTTTTTTTTATTATGTCAAACCTAAATTCACCCATTGGAATATTCGATTCTGGACTAGGCGGTCTGTCTATTTTAAGTGAAATTCACAAGCAACTGCCCAATGAAAAACTAATTTATTTTGCTGATAGTGCTAATGCTCCTTATGGAGAAAAAACAGAACAGGAGATTGTAAACTTATCCATCAAAAACACCCAGTTTTTAATTAATAACTCCTGCAAGATAATTGTTATAGCCTGTAACACCGCAACGACTAACGCCATACATGTATTAAGAGAAAAATTTGATATCCCATTTGTAGGTATAGAGCCAGCTATTAAACCAGCAGCTTTTCAAAGCTTATCCAAAAAAATTGGTGTTTTAGCGACCAAAGGTACACTATCGAGCAAGTTATTTTATAAAAATGCTTCATTGCTTAAACAAGAGACAGAAATTATTGAAGTTGTTGGACGAGGAATTGTTGAAGCTATAGAAAACAACTGCACCAACACAAAAGATTTTAATAATCTCTTAAAAAAACAACTAGAAATTTTTATAAAAAATGAGATTGATTATCTAGTCTTAGGATGTTCTCACTACTCTTTTATTACCAAAAATATTGAAAAAATTATGGGTGAAAACGTTAAGATAATAGACTCTGGTTTTGCCGTAGCTAAACAAACCAACAAAATTTTAGACCTCACTAATTTAAGAAAAAAAACAAACCATAATCTAAAAATTGATATCTACACCAACAAAACATCAATAGATGCTTTAAAAAATGTATTGCACTACCTTAACCTAAATATCAACGATATTAATGTCTATTAATAATTTACAGCTGGGCAATTACATTTATACTTTTCACTTCTCTTACCAAAATTATAGCCAAGTGTAAGTTGATGAAAACCAGAATTTGTCAAGACAATGTCATTAGTTTGATAAGTATATGTATAAGCTATCACAAATCTATTATTAAAAGTGAAACCTAAAAAAGGTGAAATATTACTTAATTTTTGACTGTCAACAGATGTACCATCTGAACTATATTCTGCACCATCAAAGCTTCCTCGATAAGACAAGCCACCCCAAACTCGATTATTGTTTTCTAACTCATAGAATACTTTTGCGTTGATATCGATATTGGCTTCTTCTGTAAATTCTTTATATTGGAACATAAAAGAAGGCTGTAAAGACCATTTTGGATTTCTTAAATAAAAATTATAACCTGATGAAATAAGGTATTGTCGCTGATTATCGTTTTCAAATCTCTCACTGAATATCTGTCTATCTTGATTAATTATGTTCTTGACTGTAGTATGGATGAAAAAATCTTGATAATTATAAGAAACTCCTATATCAACATTAAAAAAAGTTTCAGATTGTTCTACTCCATAAATTATAGGATCAGGATTATTAACAATATCTATATCTGTTTCATCTAAAGATTCTTCTATAACTCCAATGCTAGCACCAAATGATAATTGATTTAATACTGAATTTCTACCCGTTAACTGAAGATGATAAGCAAAAGTAAGATATCCTCCAAGTTGAGAAAATCGACCGTTTGCATCATTAAAAAATATACCACCTAATCCAACATTTTCCCCAGCTCTAAAGTTTGCACTAATCGTTTGTAAATTAGGAGCATCATCAACATCAAACCATGCTTGACGCCCTGTTACTCTTATTTTATCGTAGTTTGAAGCTCCTGCCATAGACGGATGTATTAAATACCAATTATCGGTTAAATAATCCTTGTAAATTGGTAACCCTCTTTCTTGAGCATTAGATAAACTATAAAACCCTAATGCTATTAAAACTATAATTATTTTTTTCAATTTCATATTTTTTTTCTCTCTTATCGCTTCAACGTAAAATGTGATTTAAAAGTGCTTGGACTACCTGTTGTAGGTTCTATAAACTCTACTCTAAACCAATAATCCTGTGATGGCATGGCTTTGCCGTTAAATGTTCCGTCCCAACCTATTCCGCCAGGACTGAGTTGTTTGAGCAATTTGCCATAGCGGTCAAATATATAAATTTTTGCGTTAGGTTGATTAGATAATCCTGTGATATTCCATGTTTCGTTAAAACCATCTTGATTGGGTGTGAAAAATGGTGGGAAATCTATCGTTGCAAAACTCACCTGTTGCTCTCCACAACCGCCTTCTTCTCTGCCTCTTATTATATGTGTACCTGGGGTTACAGCGTTAAATACCAAGGTGGTTTGTCCTGGCTCTAAACTGATCCATTCTCCATCATCTAACTGGAATTCAAAATTGCCATTACCAACTATATTACTGACCTCTACCACATAACTTTGACTAAATGATGCCGATAACACTGTGACTTCAAAACTCGGTGGATTGCTCTCTATGATTTCTGCACTGCTTGTGCCTACACAACCTGTGGCGTTGTTGGTTACAGTCACGGTGTAAACGCCTGGCTGATCTGCTTCTATACTCGGTGTGGTATCTGGCAATGCTGTGCCTTCAAAAGTCCATTCAAAACTGAAGTTTGCACTGTCTAATCCTGTATCGATTATTGGTGGTGAGTCTGCATTCTCTATCAATTCACCGTCTTGTCCTATACAAACTATCGCACCATCAAATCCACTGATATCTACATTGGGTAAGGCATTAACTATGATATCAAAACTTAAAAAACGACTCGACTCACACAAGGTTTGCGTATTGACCACTTCGGCTATGATTGTCTGTGGCGTTTGACTGGTTTGATAATTCGTTGGGTCGTCTATTGGT